>JAIEQB010000049.1 GCA_019748065.1 Alphaproteobacteria bacterium
AGCTATCGCTTTACCCTCCACTTCACAGCCCCTACCTCAACTAACTTTTTGTCTCACTTGTATCTGAACTTATTCATACCTCACCCTTGGGTGCCTGCCCGGGAACTTGAAATACTTTGAGTATGACTTCTCTAAAAAAGATGCTTTTTTATAATCTGATACGCTTCATTAATGTTTTTCAGATTTTCTTCCGCCTTTACATCCTTTGGATTCAAATCGGGATGGTACTTTTTAGCCAGCTTTTTGTATTGCTTTTTAAGCTCTTCCATGGTGAGGGGCAGGGAAAGACCAAGCACACTGAGAGCTCGTTTGACTTCTTTAGGAACGGCTTGAGGCACGGCAGCGGTTCCCAAAAAAGGATCTAAGCCTTCCGTTGAGCTAAGTTTTTCTAAAAGAAGACGCCACCCCCCAACGGGCCAAGAAGGGCGATTCCACGTAATATCGGAGATGCGGCTTTTCTCAATTTCCTCAGGGCTCATCCCCTTATAAAAATCCCAGCTTTTATTATAGTCTCGAATGTGATCGAGACAAAACCAGTAAAAGTCCTTTAAGTTGCGTGGATTCTTTGGAGCCTTAAACTCTCCAGGATGTTGACACCCCTCATGATCACAAAGCCTAACCTCAGGAACAGCGGGGTGAGTGGTATCTAACGGAACAAAGCGTGGTTTTTTCATGCTTTATCATAAGGCCAAGCTTAAGAAAAAATCAACCCTAGACCCATTCAGCCACCGGCTCATGAGTTGCAGGCTTTTTGACTTCTAAAAGAAACTGGAATGCTTCCAGAATGGAAGGGACGAACTGAAAATACTTTTTGTGATCCGGCTTTGCAAAATGTTGCTCAAAAATATTTTTTGTCAGATCTTGGAGAGGCGTCCAATACTCATTAATATTAATAAAAATAACGGGCTTCTCATGAAGCCCTAACTGGTGCCAGGTAATGATCTCAAAAGCCTCATCGAGAGTTCCAAAACCGCCTGGCAACACAAAAAAACCATCGGCCTTTTCAAACATCAAGCGTTTGCGCGTATGCATGGAATCAACCATGTGCATTTCCGTAATGTCCCAGTTTGGCTCTTCAAAGTTCTTGAGATGTTCAGGCATATAGCCAATCACACGCCCGCCCTCTTTCATCGTTGTATTGGCAAGCTGTCCCATAAGACCCTGATTGCCGCCTCCATAAACAAGAGTGATTTTGCGTTTAGCTAACTCTTCTCCTAAGGTAACGGATGCCTTTTTATAAACATCACTGACCGAATCATAGGAACTGCAATACACACCAATGGCTTGAATTTCTTTCATTTGTTTTTTACCTTCTCAGAAATAAGATAGCCAATTCTACGCAAAACCGCTATAAATGCCATAGGTTTTTATAAGGAGAATTACATGAAGACCTTTTTTGCGCCCCTTCACCGAGCTGGCTTTCCCTTTATTGCTCTGTTCGCAGGCGTAACTTTCATTCTCTTTCTCTTTTCCAATTTTTTGGGTTTACTCGGCCTTCTCCTCACCGGGTGGTGCATTTATTTTTTTCGTAATCCACGGCGCATCACGCCTCTTGGAGACGGGTTAGTCATCAGCCCTGCGGATGGAATCATTACTAAAATTGAAAAAGCATTACCTCCTAAAGAGCTTAAATGGAAAAAATCCCGCCTTACCCGCATCAGTATTTTTCTCAATGTTTTTGATGTCCATGTAAACCGCATTCCTGTGGACGGTATTATCAAGAGGGTACATTATTATCCTGGTAAATTTTTTAACGCCTCTTTAGACAAGGCCAGCGAATTTAATGAAAGAAACTCTCTTCTCATTGAAACCCCTGGCCATCAGGAAATCCTTGTCATTCAGATTGCAGGATTGATTGCTCGCCGCATCCTTTGTGATGTTCGTGCAGGAGATGAGGTCAACAGTGGTGAAGTTTTTGGTATCATTCGTTTTGGAAGCCGGGTTGACGTCTACCTTCCTGAAGGCATCAATCCTCTTGTCGTTGAAGGTCAACGTATGATTGCAGGAGAAACAATTTTGGCGGATCTAAATTCAACAGCTCCCCAGCGCTTAGGAGAAAATCGCTCATGAAAAAACCACAGGCGTACGGTAAATCAGCTCCATCCCCCCTTGTACGCATCATCCCCAATGCCATCACCATTACAGCCCTTTGTACAGGACTCACTTCCATTCGTTTTGCCCTTAGTGAACGATGGGAAGTTGCGGTGAGTCTGATTTTGATTGCGGCCATCCTCGATGCTTTGGATGGGCGGGTGGCTCGTTTTTTACGCGTCGATAGTGCCTTTGGCGCTGAACTTGACTCTCTCTCCGATTTCATCAGTTTTGGCGTGGCCCCCGCTATCATGATTTATCTTTATAGTCTTCATTTATGGAAAGGAACAGGATGGACTCTCGCTCTTTTCTTTTCAACCTGTATGGCCCTGCGTTTAGCACGTTTTAACACGAATATTTCTATTCCTTCTGCCGATTGGGAAAAACGATTTTCCGTAGGAGTTCCCGCACCTGCAGGAGCTTTTGTCGCCATGTCTCCATTGATGTTAAGCTTTGCCTTAGAAGAAAGTTTTGGGGCTCATCCTCTTGTCTTTGCTTTAATCTTATTCATAAGTGGCCTTTTGCTTATCAGTCGCATCCCTACGTTTCTTATTAAAAACGTTCCCATTCCTCACCATTACGTACGCTATCTTCTTATCCTTGTAGCTCTTTTTGTCGCTGCCCTATTCAGTGCTCCTTGGTATACATTAAGCTTAGGAGCCTTTTTATACATTGGCTCTATTCCTATTAGTTTTTTGAACTACCAAAGAAACAAGAGAGAAAAATAAAAAAGCCCCCAAAAGGGGGCCTTTTCATAAGTTTCAGTGCTATCTTAGCGACGATCACCAAGAAGGCGAAGCAACATGACAAAAAGGTTGATAAAGTCTAAGTAAAGGCGCAAGGCTCCAAAGATAGCGCGCTTGCCAGCAACTTCACTGGAACTTCCTTCAGTATAGGCTTCCTTAATGGATTGAGTGTCATAGGCGGTGAGACCTGTGAAGATCAGCACACCCCCAACAGAGATGATAAACTGTAGCATCGTGCTCGCCATAAAAATATTCACAATCATCGCGATGAAAAGCCCAATGAGTCCCATAAAGAGAAAAGATCCCATGGCTGTTAAATCGCGCTTGGTGGTATATCCATAAAGGCTCATAGCGGCAAAGGTTCCAGCTGTAATAAAGAACACCCGCGCAATGCTTTCATAGGTAAAAGCCAAGAAAAGAACGGAAAAAGCCACACCGTTCAAGGCTGCATAAAGCCAAAACACGGTTTGTGCCGTTGAAAATTTCATGGTGTTAATCTTAAAACTTAAGAAAAACACAAGGCCTATAGGCGCGAGAATGAAAAGCCACATCATTGGCATAATGGCTTGTAGCAAAGCTGGAGATGAGGTGACTAATAAAGCAACCCCTCCTGTAAGGCCAAGTCCCATAGCCATATAATTGTAAACACTTAACATATAGGTACGGAGTCCTTCGCTATAAGCAAGGGTCGTCCGTTCAACACCTAAAATGGTTTTATTCTTTGATCGATCAGTCATAGAGGAATCTCCTTTTTCTATTTACCTTTATATATAAGGGTTAATTTATTTTTCGGCAAGAGGAGGTGAATAGATTCCAAGAACCTACACATGAAAAATATTATTGATAGAGCTTAACAAGGTGGTGCCCACATAATAATTTGTGAGGATATCGCCTTCGTTACCTCTCCCTTTGTGGGAATGAGAACTTTGTTGTCATCCATCGCGAAACATACCTTAGATTGGAACGGTGTGAAGAAGCATGAGGGGGTGGCTCACGCCGTCATGGCGAGGAGCTTTGCTCCGTGGCCATTCATTCTTAATAAATCACCTTAGCAGTCACAGCAAATTATTATGAATAAGTTCAGATACAAGTGAGACAAAAAGGATTGTTAAGAATAGAGAAAATTGGTATTGTTTTCTCTATGATTGCTCGTGAAAATCTACCTAACGATACAGTTGAGCTGAAGGGTCTCGTTTATCAGCTTCTGGATGTTGTGGAGCAGCAAAAACTTCTTATTGCTAATCAAAATGAACGCATGGAAGCTCAGTTTTTAAGAATAGAGGGCCAATCCCAAGAAATCAAAACACTTTCCCTGAAAAATGAGGAGCAGTCCCAGAAATTGCAGGCGCAAGCTCATAAAATCGATCAACTCACAGATCAGGTTAACGCTCTGAAACGGCATCAGTTTGGAAAACGTTCGGAGAAAAATCAAAAAGAAATAGAGAAAGAAAAAGAAAAGCAAAGCGAGAAAACTAGTTCACAGGACGGTTACCTCCCCGAGCAAAAGCCTCCGTTTGTGTCATGGATAAAGCCGCTAAAATAAAACTGCAAAATACAATTTTTTTGATGTCTTTCATTTTCTCTTGACTCCTTTTATAAAATTTTATGGAATTCAGTATGCATCTGGCCTATTCCATACATTATTATTTTGTTATTTCATTATAAAATCATTATACAAATATTTTGTTAAATAAGAGTTAATAAAAACTTCTCTTTCAATAGCAAATATATAGATTTTATTCTCGGAATTACAAAAAAGAGGAAACCCTGAGTTCAGTGGAAATGAATAAGTTACAGAGAATTCATACACTTTCTCACATTGAAGATGACCATACTCATCATAAGCAGGATATGTCTATTTCCCCCAAACCACCCTCGAAAGGCAGAAAGAGGTAAAAACTCTACTTAAAATTTTATGTTTATTGCCTAGCTTCAAGCCCCGCATACTCAACTTTAGTTTTTAGAGTTTTCACGGCTGGAAAATAACGTTGGAGACTTCCTAAAATTAAAAAAGAATATTGGTCAACAAATTGAGCAGCTTCATCAGTTGGACAGCACAGATCAATCGATTTGCCTTCAGAGCAAAAAGTGCCGAGTTTACTATCCAACACTTTTTCTACAGGAGGAGAGCCCATTAAATCTGTCATTTCATTACAAATTGACTTCCATAGAGGATCTTCTATAAGAGAAAGAGATTGCTCTGCTTGTGACTTTGAGTTTTCAAATGAAATTTTACCAGTTTGACTTGATTCTCTTAAAATTTCAAAGAAAGAGCTCTTCCTTGAAGACGAGATATTTATTTTAAGATCAGGTCTAAGTCCAAGTTTTTTTGTAGGGCATGAAGATGTTTTGCTTTTATCCTTTTTGAAAGGATTCAACATAACATGAGTTCTTGGAGAAAGTTGAGAACAAGCGTCAATTGTATGCATAAAATACTCCCACACGTGCCTCACTTCATTATTTGATTGTAAAAAGTTACTCTATAACTTATGATAACAATACTAAACATACTTTTAAGGTGTTGGAGGCACCGCAGAGCATTTTTATGGGGGAGGCATTCCATTAATGCTCTGCGATTTTTATTTCCTGTCAGCTACAACAAATCTAACAAGCACCTCTGCCACGTTTTCTCACTTTTAGATGAGAAAATTTGTTTTACTATCAAGATACCACCAAACATACCAACTATACTTGGCAACCATATAGAAAATTTAATAAATATATTTTCTTAGGTTGCATTTAAATAGTGGTCATATTGAAGAAATTTCGCAATACAATAATAAGGCGGCAATATATATTCCCCAAAATGACACTCTAATTTGATAGGCGATTTTTGCCTGCTATTTTAGGATGCAAAATAAATTTTTTGCCTAAGGGATATAAAATAATTCTGACAGGCCCACAAATCCTCTTTTTCTAGGTTCTTATCTTGGAATCGTATCACTTTCTCTTTCACTTTTAGGAGGTTTTAGAGCTGCCCAAGTTATAAATAAAAAGTATTGACGCTTATTTCAAAAATAGAATACCTTAAAATTAATATGAAAGCTTTTCTCCGCAGGAATAAAAAACATTTCGTGTTGGTGATAAGGTTAATCTAGACAAAAATTAGAAAATTTTTAAAACAATTCATCTAGAGTTTTTTTGTATTTATTAAAAGATAAAAAAAAGAGAGCGATTTAATTTTTAATACCTTGTTTTATTTTAGTGTTACCCCTTATATAGGCAGAAACAAAACAATGGGGAAGTATGAAAAATACTGCTCAAAAGCTAAAAGAATGGAACTTAGATTACCAAGAAGTTTTCTGGGAAGATGTAAGAGACGAAATTTACAAGCTTAACCCAGAGCTAGCAAAAATTTGTGATCAAATTAGTCCGGGTAAAGAACATTCTTTATTAAAGGTACGTTATCCTTATGGAGCTACTATTGTTGATAAGGGAGAATTTCATCTCCCTTCATCAGATGGTAGTTTATTGTCTCTCAAGAGCGACCATGTTCCTGATTTTATCAAGAAAAAACTAAGTTATTGTTCTATTCCCCTATCTCTCATTTTGCATAACGATACAGAAGTGTTTGTTGAAGCGCATAATAGAATTATCTCTCTTAATTTTTTAAAGTCAGGTGATCTATTTGGCGTTTTTGAGAGTATTAATTATTTAGCGGATACTCCTTCTGATTCTACATGGAGTGTTTCAGCTGGAGGCCGCTCTGTGTTTATGATTCCTCGTATCACAGATAAAATAGGGCATAATCGCATTAGAAAAGAATTTGGTATTCGCACAAATGATCCGCCCTCCGATTTATCGAGCCAGTGGGAAGTCTTTAAAGGCATTTATGAATGTTCTGGTGGAGTCGACTCTTGGTGCAATACCATCTTAGTATTTACAGACAGCTGGTTTAGTAACAATAATGACCCTGAATGGCTTAAATTTCAAAAATATCTCTTTAAGCTATGTTGGTCTCAACTGCAACTCTTTAAGGACGCAGCAGAATTTAGTTTACTATGGTCCCTCTTTGGAGATGAAATTAGCAATCGAAGTTTAAAACCTCGTCCTTACCTCGTAGACACACTTAAGCATCTTGTATCTATTGCAAATGGCGTGGGTGTGGCTTTTAAACCTGCAATTACAGAAACAGCTCTTCCTGTCTCGTTGATCCAAGATGCGTATATTAATTGCTATAATTTAAAAGCCTATATCCCTACTTTAATGCAGCCTTGCAAATTAACAGGAGAAGATAAGCAGGTTTACTACTCCCTGACTCTTCCTACAGTGTTGGAAAGTACGCCTTATGTACGAAATGCACCTTCTATTATTGAGGATGAACGAGATATCAAGAGACTTATGGACACTTTAATACGAACAATAAAAGGAAACAGTACTATTATTAACCCGATTAAACATGTTAAGTATGATTTTTTTCATTCTGACATAGATCAATATGGTGAAATATTAAGTAGTAGAACAATTGCTGAAGAAGATAAGGCGTTCACCTTTTTTGGAGCCAAACAATTTACAGAACGAATTTTTTGCGGAACCTCTCCCTTTTTTAGAGGATGTATCCGAATATCTGTTGTTTCTTAATCATTAAAAAAACAGTGAAGTGTATGAAAAAAAAATATCCTTTTTCTGACAAAGAGCTACCTGTGCTCACATCTATTGTTGAAGCGTTTCCTTTAAAGGAAATCGTCTGTTTAGAGTCAGTTGCATTTGTATGTGTTCAACATCTTTTATTTACCACGCTCAATTTAATGGATGCTTTATTACAATTAGGGGCTTGTCCCGACAATATTCATGTAATGGGAAAACCTTATTCAACTTGTTTACAGGTTGTGAATCAATTAACAGCAAAAGGCTGTCATTATTATCCTAATTCACCTCAAAAGAAAATCGGCGATTTCTCAGGATGTTTTGTTAAGGATATAAAGCATATGTGGAGTGAAGTTTATAGCCATCTTAAAAAAAAGAAAATAAAGTTGGTGCTCATTCTAGACGATGGAGGAAGTTGCCTTGCCAATATTCCAAACTACATTAGTAACAATTATTCTTTGGTTGGTGTTGAACAAACAACTTCTGGCTTAGCTGATATACGAATGCGCCAACTTTCTTTCCCTGTTATAGAAGTTGCTTCTTCTGCCGCTAAACAGCTCGTCGAATCACCTATGATAGCAGAAGCCGTCGTAAATAAGTTGTCCAAAGTATTACCGATGGGCCAATCACGGCTCTCTTGTGGGGTAATTGGATTAGGCGCTATTGGAAATGTTATTATACAAAAGTTATTATCCTTGAATCATCAGGTTATAACGTTTGATAAGGACTCTGAAAAAGGTCAAACCTTTTTTAAAACTCTATATACAACTGATATCAAGACTTTATTTGCTAAGTCAGAATATATTTTTGGTTGTACGGGTGAAGACATCACACAAAGTTTAAGAATAAAAGATATTAATTCCAATAAAACATTTATTAGTTGCTCTTCTCAAGACAAAGAATTTTTGACATTATTGAAAGTATTTGAAGAGCATAACTGTAAATATGATAATGTCTTAGATCACCTTGAATGTCTCTTCAATGATTACTCAGTTAAAATCTATCGTGGTGGCTTTCCCATTA
This sequence comes from Alphaproteobacteria bacterium, assembly GCA_019748065.1. Classification (GTDB taxonomy): domain Bacteria; phylum Pseudomonadota; class Alphaproteobacteria; order UBA9655; family UBA9655; genus UBA9655. The sequence goes on from JAIEQB010000049.1 coordinate 8,448, forward strand.
ATTTAGACAATTCGGGAGAGTCTGTTGCAGCACATGACATTCAGCTTACACGCGGTTTATTACTTGGAGGAGTTCTACAGGGCATTTTATATGCGACTCATTACTCTAAACAGGCAAACAAACGTTATATGTTGCATCCCGCTATCCAAAGTTTTGTGGTAGCCCATTGGATAAGCTATGGTTCAACTTCCCTGATCCCCCTTCATATACTTCAAGGTTTTCAGGATCTAGCATGGGTTAAAAGACACTCCCGAGGGATGGAAAAAGAAAATGAGCTCATTACTCAAAGTTTTCATTATGAAAATTTCTTAATTAGAGCCCCTCTTTTAATGAGCAACTACGGTTAAGAAAACGCTCTTAGCATGGATTTCTATTCTTTCTAAGATCTTATTTATAAAAGTTAAAATATAACAAGGAAAAAAAATGACTGCTTGGAAATCAAAGAACATTACTGACTCATATACTAAAACAAAGGAATTTAGGTTTAATAATTATGTTGTTACCCCTCATGTCATGGATACTATTGGGAATGTGGATGGTAAAGCGCTATTAGACATAGGTTGTGGGTTTGGTAGATATTTAGAACTCTTTAGTAAACAAAACCCTTTAAAACTAGTAGGATGCGATATTTCTAATCACCAAATAGAAGTATGTAAAAAAGCTCTTAAAGATAAAAATATAAAATATTATGTGTTAGATTTTTTGGATTCTGATACTCCTACAACTCTTGGTCAAAATGAGTACGATATTGTTTACAGCATATTTGTAATACTGTACATAGATAATCTAGAAAAACTACAAATATTTATTGAAAATTCCTATAAATGTCTAAAAAAAGGAGGAAAATTCTTGATATGCACTTTAGACATTTCAAGTGCATCAGCCTATCCAGAAGTCTTTGAGATATTAAAATATCCTACAAAACCTTTAACTGAAGATGGCAAGTACATTGACGGTTGCCCTGTAGAAACAGGACTTACAGAAGATTGTATTTTAACAACTTATCATAGAAACTTTAGTACTTTAAAAAAGTTAATGGAAACAGCTGGTTTTAAGGATATAAAGAAATCTGATATATTTTTAGATGAAATCGCTTTGCAGGCCTTTACTAAAAAAGAATTAGATATTATCAAAAAATCTAATATACTTTCTTTAATAGAAGCAGAAAAATAAAAAAAGCACATATCAATTAATCAAAACGTATTGCCTCCTGTTGTTTAGGAAGAAATCTACCTGAATTACATAAAGGTCTGTTTTGCCCTCTCCACTCTGCCTTCCCAATTTTTCTTGTAAATTTGAGCAAGGGAAGGATCATTAATAAGGAGAAGATTTTCAGCATTCTTTGAATTTGCGGCACGAGTAAAATTGAAGCTGCCCGTAAGAACCCAGCGATTATCAAGTATAATTATTTTAAAAAGGTTTTGCGAAATATACCCTTTATCAGCAAAAAGGCTTCCCCGAAGATGGCGGGTCATTTCATCTAAAACCGTACGCTCATCAACGTTTCCAGGGGTTATTTTACAGCCACAATACTTCCTTTATGATTAATCACCAAATGAAGTTTTAGCCTATAAAACCACCCCATGGTTGTTTTTCCTCGTGCAGCTAATCCTTTAAAAACGGGATTACGGTTAATACGCTTGTTATGGCACATCGGAAGAGAAGTTGCGTCAGCGATATAAATTTCTGTTTCTTCTCCAAACAAGCTCTGCAGCAATGCACACAAAGGAGAGAAAAGATGAGGCATTAATTGAAGAAATCGACTGTAGCTCAGCAATTTAGGAAAATCTTGTTTGTGGAAATGAGCGATATGAAAGCAGTAAAAATATTTAAAGTTTTTACAGGGGCTTAAGTGAAAAAGAACCATAATTGTGAGCATCTCACTGAGCGTCATCTCACAGGATCTATAACGTTTCTTACCTGTATCAATGAGGCTATGTTTTTCCCATTCTTCATAAGATTTGGAAAATTCATCAAGGCAAAAAAAATAAAGCTGTGATATTGTAGTTCATTGGCTAAGCTCCCTTCTTATTTTTACAGATTTAAGAACGGCTTAGTCTACCATATTTTCTCCCTTACCCAAAGTTGGGGTTAGTTAGAGTATAAAAAGAAAAATAAAATTCCAACACTCCTAGAGAGGGTATATGATAAGAAACATAAATACTATCTATTCAATATCTTGCTTACGGTTGAAGCTACTTCTCGCTTTTTTCATCTTTTTCCTTTTCTCTTGTTTTTCATTTGCTTCTTTTGGAATGGACGAAAACCCAGAAAACATTGAGAGAATAAGAAACTCCCTTCGTACAAAAATTGAAGGATCTACAAAAGCAAAGATTGCTACAAGTATGGGTGTTGCTCCTCAAACTCTCACTAAATTTATTGAAGAAGATAAATCTCTCACAAGATCTTCCCGTAACAAAATTATTGAGAGTTTTAAAAAAAACTATAGAGAAGATTATGCTCACTTTACGGGGGCCGTTCCTCTTGTATCTTCTCAAACACAAACGATTAAAACCGAGCAAATCTCACAATCAGAACCCATCAAAGCCTATCCATGTTTAGATCTTTGCAGGCTTCCCTTTCACCCTTCCTTTCCGGATACATATTCTTTATTTATGGTAGACTCTTCCTTTGTTCCTTACGCGAGCACAGGGGATCGGGAGCAACATTCTCTTTTTACAGATATAGGGCAACGTTTCTTAAGACCATCTCTTGCAAAAAGTAAGGAGATAAGCTTTGCAACAACAGAACCGGAGGCTCAAGAAAAAGAGCAATGGATTATACAAGATAAAAAAACGTTTTCTGCTTCAGATGAAGAACAAAAATCATATTATGTTGTTCAATTATTTAAAAAACGAGGAGAACAAAGAACTGCAAATTTAATCAGATCACTTACAACGGGTTATATTACTACGCACAATGAATTTGATTTTCAAGCAGCCCTTATCATCTTCCCGTATTCTCACGAAAAAGCGATGGTTTATGGGCTTGGTTATTGGGAGACATTGCTAAATCCAGACTGTGTTACTCCACAATGGGGATTAAGATTGGCAACGTCTGGATATGTATGTAATCCCAATACAATAAAAGGGCTATACGCAGATCATTATAGAACATCTAATCCATTTTCAAGACGGGAAAAAGCAGCTGATCTACAGCCCATAGAAGCTTTTGGAGTAGAAGTAGGATCTGAAGAATTAAAAAAAGTCGCTTTAATGCCTAATAAATCCGTAAAAACCCAGCATGTGATCGAGGGAGCAGATCATGTACAGTTTACGGTTAATCCCTCTGACAAAACAACGCCTGAACAAACGTTACATTCACTCAATACAATTGCTCTGCATTTCTTTACCTTAACGACAGACTCTAACTTTCGTATTCATAGCCGGATGAGAGAATTTATCGATGAAGAGGAGGCCGATACAACGCTACTTGCATCCCTTAATCAACGTCGACAAGAGTTACTTAAATCCCCACAAGCTAAAGAAACATTTTTTATTCATAATACGTTGTGGGCAAAGATGAAGAGCAAGAAATTAATGTTTGGAGAACAAGAAAGCAAAAAGCATTGCATCTTTGACGTATTTTCGCAGCTCACTCCTCAAGACTCTTTTCCTGAGATAGTTAAAGTTTGGACGCCTAGAGCCAAGACAGCTAAAAAGTTTGATATTCGATGGCTTTTCTATTCTTTGCCTATTGAATATACAAAGGATAATTTTTATAGATTTGACCGTGGTCATTGGTATCATGTAGATAATTCACGTTTTGAAAGTATTAAAAGAATATTACGTCAGGTAAAGCAGCCTAGCAATGCATTAAGTCTTCCAAGCTATTCTATAGAAGACACAAAACGAAGTGTAGAACAAAAAAAAGCTGATTATAAAGAAGCAAAATATAATTTAAGAGCGGTACAAGAAATTAAGAAGAAGGCCGGGTGGGAAGCTATTCTTTTAGATAGAATCAATGTTTCATTAGGAGAAGCTGGCGACAAGTTTGAATTTGCTGACCTTTTAGTTAGACATAATAGTGTTTTTCATATCGTTCATGTTAAAAGGGCAAAAGCTTCTCAACTTAGCCATCATCGTGAACAAGTAGAACGTTCTGCCGATTTTTTAGCAACAGAGTTAACAAAAGAAAATGCACGCTCTCTTTTCCTTCAGGGGATAATTAATGGGCTTTATGAAGCAAATAACTTGCCGATCAAAAAGGAAAAAAAGCAAGGCACGAGAATTACAAAAGGCAACGTATTTCTAAAATATTATAATTCTCTAAAATCTCAGGATTTTCTATCAGCTTTATCAGTAGTACAGACAACAAATCAGACTCTATTGGGTTTTACGCGACAAGTCTTACAAAGAATAGATAAAGATTTTTTTAAAAACCACTCTCTCGAGCTTGTTTCTGCCCTAGATGCTTTATATGATTGCGTCTTACATAAGAAAGCATATTTCACAGATCTTGAAATTGAAGAATTTTTAAATGCTGTAAAACAAGGGATTATGGCACGGCAACTTTTGTTTCCCAAGGGGCCTCTTAAAAAATCTGATCTTAAGAATATTAAGATCGTCTTAGCTGTTATTGATGATCGTGCTGTTGAGGCCACTTTAAAAGGAAAAAGACAAAAAGCTCAGAAAGCTATTTTTAAGAATCAAGACCTTTGGGGGTTAGATCGCACGCGCGCAATGGTTGAAAAAACAGGGCTAGGCTTTACTCTTATGGTCATTAATGAAGTTGCAACAGAAACCGATGATGCCTTTGGCCGCATCGTTAAAAAAGAAAGAAAAGAAAGTTATATAGATATGCCAGGTGATGAACCTGAATTATTCGTTGTTCCACATCCTATAAAAGCAGAAACTTCTTTACCCTTTGTCCAAGCTCCATCTTACCTCTCTCAAAGAGACTTAAAAAGTTTGTTCAGTGCAGTACAAGTAGTTTCGACTGACCTTAATGAAACCAACGTACAAAAGTTGCAGTATGTTTACCAAAATCAAAATTACGAACTTTTTACTTGTCCTACAGTAGGGGATGGAGATTGTTTTTTTCACGCGGCCTTTACTGAACCTGGAGAAACTATCCAGGTTGTTCAAGAAAAAGCTGCAAATATGAGAAAGCAGTTATGTGACGCTGTACAGCAAAATCAATATATAAATGAATTAAGACCTCTCGTTTATGAACACTATCTGGGATTATTAGCTAACAATAATGAGCATCAAGAAGTCCCCGCTGACATTAAACAATATATAGAAAATAAAAATGACTACACAGCTATGTACAATAATATGCAACGTTTTGGACTTTCTGTTGATACGATCCTTAAACCAGAAGATCGCTTTCCAATAGATGGAATTCTAGCGTTAATCATACCAGATCAAGTAAAAGCCTATGTGGAACAATTTCGTTCTGTTGGTGGGTATGAAACCTATATACCTTTTCGCCCCGGCGCACAATGTCCTGTAGATATACTTGCTTCCCTAGGTCAAAAGAGAATTAATATCTTTACTTTTAAAGAAGAAGAGAAAAAGTTACAGCTTCCTAAAACTGCAGGAACAGGAACAGAAGCTGACATTAATATTTTACATACAGGTAATCACTTCACGAGACTTTTCTGTCCAACTGAAAGCGATATCTCTTTTCGCCAATGTGAGCAGATATGGACAAATTATTTACTATATACTGGAGGATAGACCTGAGCGAGTTTAAAGAGCACCAATATGGAGGTGAATAAAGAGCTCACAATTAACGGGGAAGAAGCATGCCATGAAAATTAAAAAATTAGGGATCGATTGTTACTAAGAGAGTTTTTTAATTTCCTGAGCTTGTGCAAAAGGAAAACCTATTTTAAATTAGGATCAAATTTTAAATATACCCCCTTGTTTAATAGACACAGAAATTTGGTAGGTCAAATCATTGTCTAACGTTAAAATTCTTATTATTACTTCCCTAAAAGCTAACGGATTCAGAGCCGGTTCCTTTGAGAAAGTCACCATATTCTCTTGCTGCATTGGTGCGAGTGATAATGGTTTTATCTCCCATCAGGCCTGAGGCCCAGGAGGCCGTTGAATCTCGATATGGCTGAAAACCTTATGCGGATAGGGGTGTCACCTATGTCTTCGGAACATTCTGTTACCTATGTGTCCGGGTCGGACAAAGATTCAATTGGCGTGCCCGAGAGGATTCGAACCTCCGACCCCAAGATTAGGAATCTTGAAGGCTATGCGTCTACTCATATCTATAAACGTCTATATATATCTATTTTTCAATAAGATAATGAGGGATAAGCGTCTATACACATCTATAAATGTCTACTCATTTCTACGCCTATTGCTCCCCATATGCTCCCCTTTTTGATTGAACTCTTATTTTAAGATTGGTATGATTCGTTTAATAAAAACCTATGAGAGGAGGATTTGATATGTCATCACAAAAAAAGAATAAAACTAAATTGACAAAGCGAGTTGTGGAAAGTGCGGTACCAGATCCAATAAAACGGATCGAAATCTGGGATACAGAAATAACTGGTTTTTTTGTAAGGGTTTACCCCACAGGCAGGAAAACTTATTTCCTTCAATATAGAAATAAAAAGCGAGAAACTCATAAAGTAAAGATAGGGGTTCATAGCCCCAAAACAACAACAGAGTTAGCACGTCAAATGGCAAACAGGCTCTCCTTAAATATAGGCGCAGGAGAAGATCCTTCTATCAAAACTGTTTCTAACAACAAGGAAAAGACCATGCAAGAACTGGCTGAAGAGTATTTACGCCTTCATGCAGAACCAAACAAAGCTTTGCAATGCTATAAAGATGATATGTCCAAAATAAAAAATATTATTTTAAAAAAGTATGGACACTTAAGAGTTAATACAATCACGAATCTTGATTTACAGAAACTACACTCAGAATTGTACAAAACACCAGTTAAAGCAAATAGGACCATAGCTCTTTTAAGTACAATGTTTAATTTCGCAATTCGATGGGGTTGGCGCTCTGATAACCCAGTAAAAGGCATTAAAAAATACAAAGAACATGGGCGCGATCGTTGGCTCAATGATGAAGAAGTGCAAAGATTGCTTACTTCTTTAAATAACTATCGTAATCAAAATGTTGCTAATGCTATTCGTTTGCTTGTCTTAATGGGGTCAAGAAAGACAGAAGTTTTGAGCGCGAAATGGGAGCAAATTGATTTAGAAAGAGGAACTTGGACAATGCGAGCGCGCTCCACAAAGCAACGTAAAATGGAATATCTTCCCGTTTCTTCACCCGTCCTCGAAATTTTGACAAATATGAAAACACACGCCGATTCTCCTTTTTTGTTTCCAGGGAAAGTTCCAGGTCAACCACTGAAGGATCCTAAAAAAGCTTGGAATACGATACGCAACAAAGCCGGTGTTTCTGACGTGCATATACATGATCTCCGCCATACTTTTGCCTCTCATCTCGTATCAAGTGGAGTAAGCTTAAGCATTGTTGGAAAACTCTTAGGACATACTCAGGCCTCGACGACTCAACGTTATGCCCATTTAGCGGTGGCACCTTTGAGAGAAGCTGCAGAATTGTTTGGAAATAAGGTGCAGGAGCTTGTATCTCAACGTTGAGAAAATATAAAACCAAAACTTTCGTGAGAATACCAGATTTTTCTCTAAGTAAAAGGAATGGAAAAATAGGAGGCTCTTAAAGGTAGATCGTTGCTTTTCGGAGATCAAGCCTTGTTAATACCTACCAAGCCTCCTATAAAGTTAGGCCTGTCTCTCTAAGCGTATTTTTTGAGTGGCATTTTTGAGAAAAAAACTCATTTGCCGTAATTCAAAGGCCAAAATATCGAGCTGATCAGATATAATTAGAATTTTTTGAACTCTGCTTTCAAATTCTTGCCAGGAAACTTGAGATATGGCTATAGTGCTGTCAGACATGGCTGATCCTTTCTGCTGTAAAGGGTTGGTTATGTTTAGCAATGTAGGGGCGCCGCCAGCGCTCTTACATTGCGTCTAGTTTACTAGTCTTACAAGCACAGGGTCAATACGGTTTTTATAAATTTTTTCCTTTCCGGAGCGGACCCCTTAAAGAAACTGTTGTTAATCGGGTGCCTCTAACAAATCTCCTATATCCACAATGCGGTAAAAGAAGCGACTTTCCTCAACGGATTCTGAGACACCACCTACATGAAACAATACAGGAACAACTGCGTAGCCTTTTGGTTTACTGAGGGCGTTAATCTTTTCCGATACCTCATTGATGATGTCTTTTTTGAGTTCTCCTTGACGAAATTTGAACTCACAAGCATACAAATTATTTGTCGTGGTTTGAACCAAATAGTCAATTTGACAGCCTTTTTGACGTGTTAACGCCAGTTGAATATAGGGGTTGTCGTAAATGATATCGACAGGCTTGATGCCAATGGTTCGCAAGATATCATTTCTGTTTTGAAGCAACAAGGATTCCACCTGAAATCCCATCATTGTTTTGTATCCTGGAAGGTTGCCCATATCTGTGATATGGCCCTTCTCAATTTTATCCAGATTAGGAGCGATATACTTCAGGTAAAAGCGCATATAGGGGTCACTGATTCTGTAAAGACTTTGCCGTCGCACCTTTCCTGTCCTGATGGACCATTGTGGAAATTGCGTTACAAATCCAGCAATGATGAGGTGTCCCATAAGAGAGCTCAATGTTCCGCTTTTGTGATAGTTTATGGTTTGACGAATTTCCCCGAGTGTTTTCATACCCTCGTTTAGGGAGATCATCATATTTTTGTATACCTCCCCTTTATGACTGAAAAGGTCATGAAAAATCCGATCAAATTCAATCGTTAAAAGGCCTTTATTTTCAAAACAGAGCCTGTGGATAGTCTGATCTGCTGTTTCATTAGGGGAGACCTGCTCTAAATACCAAGGAATCCCACCTAACACAGAGAGAAGCTTGAAGCGATCAAGGTCAGACCCTTTAAAGCCAAGTTGGTTTAAAAAGGTGTTGGACTCGTATATCGACAGGGGAGAGAGTTCAATAACTTGAGAAATGCGCCCAAAGAAGGACGTACTTTTAAGAATATTGGCTTCAATCCAAGTTGAAACAGAGCCGCAGAAGATAAGAATGACATTCTGACGATGTTGTAGATCTTGGTCCCACCACACTTTCAGTTTTGGGATAAAGGTTGGATCAAGCGATCCCATCCATGAGATCTCATCAAATAAGATCACTGTTGGCTCATTCGTTAGATAGGACGATAATTGAGAGAGTCCATCCATCCAATCTTGAAATTTTGTTGTTGGCTTTTGAAACGCTGTTTCCATTTGGTGAGAAAAAAGATTGCGTTGATCTTGAGCCGTTGTTCCTGGTTCAGGGGTCATGCCTGTGATATTGATGAAGCGCTCCCCTTGACTAAATTCTGCCGCTAACCGCGATTTTCCAATCCGCCGGCGGCCTTTAATAACAACTAAGGCTGCCATTTTTCTGGATCGAAGAGCTTTAAGGAGCTCAATTTCTCTCTTTCTGCCTATAAACTTCATTATTGATTATGCTCCTATCGTCATTTTTATGCATTATGAGCATAATTATATCACCTGTCAAGATGCATATAATTTATGTTATGTCTTAGAGGAGCATTTAGTAGAGGTTTCACACTGCGTTCAAGATGATCCAGTTTCCAGACAACAAACGTATCACCTTCGCGAAGCTGTTCGAGTACATTTTATAACCCTGGGCGATCTATTTCTAAGGGCACTCATATGATCTTCATAAATTATTTTGCAGTCGATTTTCTTTTAAGCTTCTTTTGGAGGTCAAGGTTTTGTACGTTTGGAAACTCTCGCTTAACCAATATGCATTTATGAATCGTTTCTTATTTATTTTCCCCTCATTTTATAAAAGAGACGTTTTTTAAGGGATGCTTGTTCTTGAGGTCCTCGAGCTCGTTTACTGAAGAGGGTTTCAACGAAATGAACTTGTTCCTTTTCAGGAAAATACCCTTTCCCGTCTTTTCCCATGTTCCAGTGGTTGCTCACTTCTCGTCGATCCGTTGTACAATGGTCGTCTAGATTTTCTGAACTCAGAGAGGATAACTTGATGCGTTCATGTTTGCGGCATCTTTGTGCCAGAGGCATTTATCTTGTCGCTCACTCCGACAATGGGTGTATCCTGTAATAGGTGTTTTTTGATAATTAAGTTTCAAGAGATGGGTTGAGATGTTTTTGGCCTGCATTTATCCTCGAAAATATTGCCTGTGGAACAAATGAAACTGATTGGCTTAAGTTTGAGTTGGACCAGAAGAAAATTTGTGAGATTGGAGATATAAAAATGCGTTTTACTCACGATCTGATTTTCTTAATTCCTCCAACCCCTGCACCGCCCAAATTTGTAAGCTTACCTCGCCTGATTCCACTATCTCTTTAAGTATGAGTAGGCCTTTGTAGAGGGCTGCAACTGGTTCTTTCATGGTTATGTCCTTTTGCAAATCCAGCCCCAATTCAATGTGAAAAGTCTCAAGTAATCCAGATTTCTTTATTAACCCTCCCAACGCTATCAAACTTCTCGTTCTGGCACGTCTTAATCCGCGTGAATCAATTTCAAGGGTGTTCATGAGGTGGTATCTCTGCCTTTCCGTTTTGTTCAGGTGTTGGGTTATGTTTTTTAGTTTTCTGGTGAGCTTTTGAAGCAGAGAGGGAAAAAGAAGTTGCACGCGTTTCCCATTCTGCCTTTTGTGTTTTTGAAGCCATAGCCCAAGAATCTTTTAAGATAGTTAAAACCGTTTCAAGAGAGAATTCATCTTTCAAAATTTTCTGAGCTTCCTTCATCAGAAGAAGAGATTGCTGGGTTTTAATTCGCTCTTTCTTTTGTTTGAGCTCATGAATCTTGTTTTCAATGGAAGTTACCTTATCGATCATACGACCGCCCTCTCTATTTTTATCCATGACGATTTTTCTCCGTTTTGAGTAATGTTGTTTCATCAGTCTATTAAATGCCAAAAAATAATAAAGTATAGAAATGAACACATCGAGCGATCAAAATCGATCCTTAAGGATCGGGAAACCTGTCTTGGGGAGCTTTTTTAAAAGCTTACTAGGCGCGCTTACACAAACTCTGCGACTTTGGGCACTTGGCTGCAAGCAGCACAGACCGCATTGCTGAGAATATCGTGGCGCTTTATCATTTCACCACCAAACCCCTTTCTCGAGGTAGCCGAAATACGGTTCGAGCCATTGCCTACCGGGCGGGATGTGAACTTTATGATGAGGGAACAAGTCAAACCTTTAATTATACAGATAAGGCTGTGCAGCATGTCGAACTTGTTCTTTCTAATGATGCCCCTGGCTGGGCAATTGAGATTCAGAAACTGATAGCAGAGGATCGTCAACAAGGTGTTCAGGCCTTTGTTGATATTGTGGAAGCGGCTGAGAAAAGAATCAACTCTAGAGTTTGGCGTGAGTTTGAATTTTCTCTTCATAGAGAACTGACAGAAGAACAGAATATGACCCTGGCTCGTGCATTTGTAGAAGAGCAACTTTCCTTACGAGGAATGAGCCCTCTCTTGAACTTTCACTTTGATAGAGATGAAGAAACAGGGGAATACAACCCTCATTGTCATGTAGTCATTCCAACGCGTCGATTAGAAAAGAACGGAATGGGAGAAAAAGAAAGAGAGTGGAATTTAAAATCCCTGCTTTTTGAATTGCGGGAACAGTGGGCCAATTATTCTAATTTCTACCTTAAACTCTATGGCCACGATGTCCAAATTGATCACCGTTCTTATAAGGAACGAGGTATTGAGATGGAACCTCAACCCAAAAGAGGAAGAGGAATCATTGAGCAAGAAAAGAGAATTCAAAAACTGGAAGGTAGCAGTGAATTTTCTTTTGTCACAGATAAGGCCAGAGCCTTTTATGATGTTCAATTGCGTAACTTATATCGCATTATTCGACATCCAGAAATTGTGTTTGACATTGTAACCAAACATCATGGCACTTTCATGTGGGCGGACGTGCAAAAAAAGATTCACCAATATGTGGATGATCCTCATCTATTTAACCGTGTAGAAGCTAAACTTAAAAATTCACCTGAGCTTATTGTTTTGCATTTTGATCCAGAAAATAAAGATTCGATTGTTTATACAACCCGCCGTATGTTGACGGCGGAAAAATCCCTTGTAGAAACAGCTGACAAGTTGGGAAAAGTACAATCTCATGGAGTTGAAACACACCACATAGAAAATTCTATTGCTAAAGCTGATAAAGAACTGAGTGAGCATGGAGGGCTTTCTATAGATCAAAAGACTGCTATTCATCATCTTGTGGATGAGGGACAGATTAAATGTGTTGTGGGAATTGCAGGAGCGGGAAAGACGACTGCTCTGGAGGTATGTCATGAGATTTGGAAAGCTGAAGGCTACGCTGTTTATGGGCTGGCCCCTACAGGAAAAGCTTCACAGAATCTTGAATCGAAGACTTTAGGGGACAGTTCTTTGGATCAAAGTGGCATTCCTTCAACAACTCTTCACAAGTTTCTTAAATCCTATGAGGAAGGCCGGTATCAGTATAATGAAAAAAGTGTCCTTGTCCTTGATGAAGCAGGTATGGTGGATCTGGGACGATTCGAGAAGCTTTTAGGGGCAGTTAAAAGCCTAGGAGTCAAACTAATCGTTGTGGGAGATGGAGCTCAACTCCAGCCGGTAGAAGCAGGTCCTGCTTTCCGTCTTGTAACCACCCAACTTGGAAAGGCTGAACTGAATACGGTCATTCGTCAGAAGGAAAAATGGCAAAAAGAAGCAACAGTTCTCTTTGGGCAGCAAAAAACAGAAGAGGCCATCAAAAAGTATGCAGATAAAGGTTATCTGCATATTGTTGAAGAAAAGCTACCTACCTCAAAAACACCTGAAGACTTTGTAAGACAATATGAAATTGCCCATCGTGTATCTTCTCTCATCTACCGAGAGATGGCAAAGGCTTGCCCTCGTGAAGACGGAGAACAAGCAGGGAGCCAGTCTTATCAATTCATCAAGAACCACCAGGACTTTGAAATGTATCTCCACTGGAAAGGAGTAGAAAAAAGGGCAGCTCAATCCATTATCAAAAACGCAGAGAACTGCCGTGCTGTTTTAGAAGCAAGATATCTTGATCCTTTAAAAATGGCTCTTCAAGTAGTAGATAAGAAGCTTCCTAAAGGTATTCAACGTGAAGAGGCAAAAGATCTCCTAAAAGAATGTAAGCTAGATCACCTCATAGGAGTTCAAAGACCAATAGGTACTGGCGTTGACGTTCGCACAGAAACAAAAAAAGAATTGATCCAATCTTGGCATACTGCCTTTAAAGAAAACCCTAACAAAACAGCACTTATGCTCGCCTACAGCAATAGGGACGTCAATGACCTGAATCAACAAACTCGAGCTTTACTTAAGAACTCGGGTCATCTCTCAAAAGCTGAATTTACCTACACCATTAAAAAAGAAGTTGAAGATGATTTTGGAAAGACTCACACAATAAAAATACAAAAAGAGTTTTCCAAAGGCGATCGTATTGTTTTTACAAAAAACAAATATTTATCAGGAATAAGAAATGGCACGATGGGAGTCATTACAGAATTAAACAATCAAAGAGTTCGCGTCAAATTAGATAAGGGAAAAGAGCTTTCCTTTGCCCCCAACTTAAATCCTCATTTTGACCAAGGCTGGGCTATTACTATTCATAAGTCTCAAGGAACAACCGTTGATCATACATTTGTTCTCGCTTCCTTTGAAATGAATCAAAACCTGGCTTATGTATCTATGACCCGTCATAGAGAATGGGTGAAGGTGTTTGGAAGTTCTTTTGACTTTTGGAGACCAGAAAAACTTCCTCAAGTTCTTTCAAAATCAGGTGAGAAGCTTTCTGCCGGTGATTACCTTGATGCAGAATCTTTAAGTCAGCTTATGAAAGCAGATGACCTCATGATTACCAAAGTGTTTCAACGACTATCCAATGAGCTAGAAGCTATGGGAGCTGTTACAAAGGAAGCTTTCCAAAACGTTGCAGATCATTTCTTAGGAAGAACACGGGAGAAGGAAATTCGTGTTCTTCCAGAAAGCATTCGGGAAGAAGTACGAGCTCAGGAATTACTTCGTCAGAAAAAAGACAAAAACCTGATCTCTCATCTTCATGAGGATCACTTGCATTTAGATCTCAATTCTCCTCTTCAAAAAACAGAAAATAAAAGGAGAGAGAAGCTTTTTATTCAAAAAGAACCCAAGCAACCAGTGGCTGAAGCATCGACTTTTTCCAACCAAGCGTTGACAGACAAAGCAACTAAAACAACTTTCTGGCAAAAAATTAAAACTTTGCTTAAAGGAGAGTCACATCAGGGTAGCTCTTTTTCTCCACTGCACTCAGGAGAAAAAAATCCTTCCTTTATCCATACTCCCACAACTTTAGAAAAAGACACTCACCAAGCACCCAACAATGCAAAGAATCATTATATGACCACTGAGTTTAAGAAAGAAATGTTGGGAGAGGCATTTTATGAACAAATCACGACAAAAAAAGTAATTGATAAAACTCCTCAGGCGATTTCAGAAGATCTTAAACGTAAGATGCTGGGAGAGAAGCTTTATAGCCGTAATCATAAAAAAGAAAAAACCCTGAGTTCAGCGGAAACGAATAAGCTACAGAGAATTCACACCCTTTCTCATATTGAGGAAGGCTATGCTCATTATGAGCAGGATATGTCTGTTTCTCCCAAATCACCCTCAAGAGGCAGAAAGAGGTAAAAACTCTACTCAAAATTTTATGTTTATTGCCTAACTTCAAGACTCGCATGAGCAACTTTAGTTTTAGAGTTTTTATAGCTGAGAAATAGCGTTGAAGGCTGCCTAGAATTAAGAAAGAATTACTAGTTAACAAATTGAGCGGTTTCATCAGTAGGGCAGTAAAGATTCATGATATCATTTTCTTAGCGAAGCAATTCTTTTCTGGCAACCCATACCATCAGGTTCTAAGAGATTATATATAAAAAGAGAGATATCAGCTTGATATCCTGATTTTTTTTAGCACAACACAAACTATTTAAGCTTTTGGAGCTCTTGATAGTTATTAGTTGATTGAATTCTAATTAAAAAAAGTTTCTTGACTCTGGTGTATACTCCATAGTGTACGCTGTTTTACAGGAGAGGTATATGAGGACATATAATATAGGTCAATTAGCCAAGGAAATAAAATTAAGCATTGATGCGCTTAGATATTATGAAGATTTAGGATTAGTTGAAAAACCTTTACGTCTTCCCAACGGCTACCGCAGTTATACCCAAGAGAATAAGGGCGACTTTTTATTCATCAAATGGGCAAAAGCAATGGGTTTTTCTCTAAAAGAGATTAAAGAAATGCTGAGTATAAAACAAGCATCATTAGATACATGCCAAACAGTAAAAACCCAGGCTGCAGCTAAAATTGAGCTAATCGATAAAAAGATTTTAGAGCTCAAGAAACTCAGAAAGTCTTTAAAAGAAATAGTACTTGTCTGTGAGAAAACTCCTGGAGATGACTGTCCTATTCTAGAAGATTTTGAGCAATGTAAGTGAAATTAATTATAGGGACATTATGGCAAATAATTTTCTAAAAACTATCAATGAAAACATGGGAATGTTCGATAAACATGGGTTTATTAAAAAAACGCTCTTTACTCTAATGACTTTTGCTACTTTGGATGTAAAGGAAACTCAGGCTCAACGATTTTCTATTAATTCTCTTATGCTTATGGAAAGAGAGATGATCCCTTCTTTAGGAAGACTTTGGAAAAGTAAGCCAGAGAGAATTTCTGCCTCTCAGCATAGAAGAAATGAATTTGATATTTATAATAGGCGTGTATTTAGTGTTTTCTCTCATCATGCATTTCCTCAGAATTGCAAACTTCATTATCTGAATCCAGGGCTTTTGCAAAATAATGTGGAAGAAAAGCCGGACTTTATCTATCGAAAGTTAAGCACAGCAACTGACGCAAAGTTTCAATCAGAAGAAGGAAAAGAAAAGTCTAAAGATTACTCTGTTTCTGAAAGAAAGAAACAAACATTAATAATTGGTGGAGGACAAGCAGGCCTTGCTGTTGCTTATTTTCTTAATCGTCATAAAGTCGACTATATAATCCTTGATCAAGAAAAAGGACCTGGAGGGGCCTGGCAACATGGGTGGGACTCTCTTCACCTTTTTTCTCCGGCAAGATGGAGTTCTCTCCCAGGTTGGCCCATGCCTCCTTCTGATGAGGATTACCCTTCAAAAGATCATGTTATTCATTATCTGACAGAATATGAAAAAAGATATAACATTCCTGTCGAACGGCCTGTGAAGGTTAAGTCTATTAGAAAAGTAAACGAGAGCTTTGTAACCTATACTGATAAAGGTGAATGGGAATCTCAAATAATCGTAAGTGCCACAGGAAAGTGGAGTTATCCCTTTATTCCAGATTATCCAGGAAGAGAACTCTATAAAGGCAAGCAAATTCATTCTGCTTATTACCAGAACCCAGACCAATTTAGAGAGCAGCGAGTTCTTATTGTTGGAGGAGGAAACTCTGGTGCACAGATTTTGGCTGAAGTTTCAAAGGTTGCCCAAACTACCTGGGTAACACTTGAAGCTCCTCTTTTTTTGCCAGATGACGTTGATGGAAGGGTACTTTTTGAACGAGCAACCGAAAGATGGAAAGCTTTACAAGAGGGGAGAACAATTGAAATCCCTAAAGGAGGTCTTGGAGACATTGTCATGGTTCCTTCAGTTAAAGAAGCACGAACACGCAATGTTTTAAAGACTGTAAGACCTTTCAAACAATTCAAAGAAGATGGAGTGATTTGGCCGGATGGAACTCATAGTCAAGTTGATAGTATTATCTGGTGTACAGGATTTAAATCAGCCATTGAGCACCTCCGTGAATTAAATGTTATCGAGCCTGACGATACGGTTAAAGTTAAGGGAACAAGATCTCTTAAGGAATCAAATCTATGGTTAGTTGGATACGGAGACTGGGTGGGATATGCCTCTTCAACATTAATTGGAGTAGTAAGGACTGCTCGTGATACGGCAATTCAGATTGCTGAGTTTCTAGCTACAAGGGGAAAGGAATAAATAAGATGGTTTTTTCTATAAATAACATAATCATTCAGCGACAATTATATAGGTTGTTAGCGTATTTATCAGAAAGAAGTAGGAGGCACATTAGAAAAAGTCTTTTTATTCTGTTAGTATGCTTAATTCCTGGTTCTACATATTCAATGCTAGAGCAAGAAACACAGGAAGAAGAATTTAAAAGCAAGAAAACACATATTTTGTTTCTTTGTACAGGAAATTCTTGTCGCTTACAGATGGCAGAAGGATGGGCAAGATAACTTAGGAAGTGACGTTGCTGAGATTAATTCAGCAGGTATTGAAGCCCACGGTTTAAATCCTAATGCCATTAAAATCATGAGAGAATCAGGAGTTGATATTAGCAGTCAAGTATCAAAGGTTATTACACCTGATATAGTTCATTGGGCAGACCTTATTGTAACTACTTGCGGAGATGCCGATGAACATTGCCCAGCACTCCCTACAAAAACAAAAAAAATTCATTGGCCTATAAGAGATCCAGCAAAAGCAGCAGGTACAGAAGATGAAATAATACAAGAGTTCCAAACTGTGCGGGATGAAATTCGGGAACGTGTTTTTGAGCTGCTTAATGAATTTCGAGAGACAGTAAACTAAACATTACATGAATATTGCCAAATGTGAGAAGGAAAAACTTAGAGAGGTCAAAGGAACCATAGACTGTAATCCAATATTGCAGGTAGAGAGAATAAAAATGAGCAAATTTACATAACGAATTAGTAACTTCAAGTTTTTTATTTTTGGTAAAATGGTTGTTGTTTTTAATAATTATAAACTTAACATCTAATAAAGGAGAAAACTATGAATACCTATAAATCACGCTTTCCAAAAGTCATTTTATACGCTTTTACAGGCATTATTGCTCTTAATATAAACCAGATTAAGGCTATGGGCGACGATGAGGAAGAGGCAAAAAAGCATGTAAGAAGTGCTTATGGAAAAATTGCAAAAGATCAAAAGCCTTGCTTTTCTTGTTGTTCATCAGGCTGCAATCCTGCGGAAGATAATCAAGCTGCAAGAGAGTATAGTAAGGGGCTTGGATATTCAGATAAAGAGCTAGAAGAATCCCCTATCGGAGCTGATCTAGGTCTAGGCTGTGGTAATCCAGGAGCCATTGCAAGCTTGAGAGAAGGAGAAGTCGTTGTTGATCTTGGATCAGGTGGTGGCTTTGACTGCTTTCTCGCCTCGAAGAAAGTAGGAGCTCTTGGTAAAGTTATTGGGGTGGATATGACACCTGAGATGATAGAGTTAGCTCGCACAAATGCCTTAAAAGGCAACTACTTGAACGTAGAGTTTTTACTCGGTGAAATAGAAAAATTGCCGCTACCTGACTCATCTGTAGATGTTATCATCTCTAACTGTGTGGTGAATTTATCCCCAGACAAGGAAGCCGTGTTCAGAGAGGCTGCTCGAGTCTTAAAAATAGGTGGAAGAGTGGCAATCTCAGATATTGTAACTTCCACAGAGCTTCCGGAAGAAATTAAGAGCAATATTGAGCTTTATACAGGATGCATAACCGGGGCAACCAAGATCGATAAATTAAAATCTATTATGGAAGGAGTTGGCTTCGGCGATATTCATATAGATGTAAAAGAAGATAGCCGTAGTTTTATCAGTAAATGGGCTCCTGGGAGCAATGCTGAGGACTATATTGCTTCAGCATATATTTATGCAACTAAGCTAAACTAAGCCTTTTACTTAGTTTACGATTACGAAACTGTAAGGGGGGCTTCAGCCTCCCTTATTGAACTATAGCAAAAATAATTATAACTGAGAAGATTGAATATCTCTGAGTTGTTCGCAAAAGTTGGTGATAAAGTGAAATTTCCATGGGAAAGGCGCTAAAAATCCTCTTTAAAAAGAAGTACACTCTTCATAAAGCGATGCTTATGAGGATTCAAAAGATAGAATAGTATTTGTGTTAAGATAACCCACTAAGGTTTATTCTTCTAAATTTCTTGTCCCATTCAGCAAACAACATAATGCTTCTATACTTTAATTTAATTGTTGTATTTTGTATTGATAAAATGGTAAGATTTTTTTCTATTTATTTCTTGTTGAGAAAGAATATCGCTATTTAATAAGCTGATTTTAAAGGTAATTTTACTATGAAGTTCATAAAATTCTTTGCAGTCACTGGCATAATTATATCTGGATTTATTTCCTCTTCGTTTGGGTGCCATCGTGATGATTGCCCTCATTCTACTACAGATACTGGCATTCACTGGAATAGGTCTCTTCGCTTTTCATTTCGCGATAAAGAATTTAATCTTTTAAAAAGTCACCAAACGATGTCTAGACGCGCAGAAGAGAAGGAAATACAAGAAAATATTGATTATCTTAATATTGCTTTAGGAAACATACAGTTTGTTTATGAAGATGCTGGCTGCCTTAAAACTTCCCCTCCATTTGAAATTAGGGCATTAGATGAGGAAGGGAATAGAAATCCTTTTTTTTCAAATCTTGCCTTGGAACAAGTTACAACCAATTCATTTGTAAAATTTTTAAAAGTAAATCTAAACAATGGAAAATATAAAACTGCAGAAGAACTTCTCTACTCTCTTAAGGAAATTCCTCTAGAGGGATATAATAATAAAAAAGATGAACTCCTTGCCAAAAGAGAAGAATTAATTTCAAAAATCAAAGAGTTAACTAATCCGAGAAAAAGACAAAGGGATGAAAAAATAAAACAGGCTCTTTATAATAATTTTATAGAAAAAATAAAAAGAAATAAAATAAAAAATGCAAAAAAGTTATTGAGAAGAATTAATAATGAGTTTCCTCTAGAGGAAGAAAATTTCCAAAATATTCACACTTATTTTCAAGAATATAAAGAATTAAAAGAAAGAATTAAAGAAAGCATAAAGATATATACAAATAACTTCAGAAATAACGTGATGGCCAACAGGCTATTTGGAGGAGTTGTATGGTCAAATAAAAGCGAAGAGTTAAAAAGACGACATTCTCCTAGAGGATATATTAAATTGCTCCAAGACCTTACTGCAGATTGCGAACAAAAGCTAAAAGAAGAAGAAGATATTTTAAATGCAAATCATGTAGGTTTTGCTTGGAGAAGGCTACAAGCTCCTTCAAGGGATTTTGCTGAAGATACTCAGTTGCCCTTTACCAGAAATCAAATGCTTATAGATCTGAGGACAGAAGAAGTGAGTCATTTCCAACATTCTGAGCAACTTCTTATGTATCACTTAGATACTAATTTTAATGAGATCGCAGAGGAACTTAAACAATTTCTTATCAGAAAACATATTGGACATACCAAGATACATGGAGCTTTTTTTAATCTTTTTTCTACTCGCGATATGTGCGAGAGATGCGCAGTGTGTTTAACTATAGATCATGCACATAAAGACGGTATTTCTGCTAAGTTAACGAAGTTTATCTATGACCACAATAATGAATCTGGGTTTGATCCCTTCATTGTTTATAGTGTGTCATCACGGATACCCTATAGTACACCAATGGGAGCAGAAAGAATTAACAGTCGTGACCTTACAAAGAGTGTTGATTCTTACTCAAATCATGAAAAAGGAAGAAACGTTGCAAGTCTTTCAAAGGCTCATATTTCTATTCAAAGCCATTTCTATCCTCATACAGGAGGAAAAGAATATACAGAAGATGAGATTAATAAAACTAATGAGTTATGCCAAGAAACTATAGAGTAGCTCAATCTATGAACATAAAAAAACATAAAACTTAGCCAAAAAAGGTACTAAGCTAAAATTTTATATCATATTTATTGCCACAAATTTAGGTCATGATACCTTCTGTGAGGCTCATATATCCCTTTGTTTGTTTTAAAACCATATAAATCTCTAGGTGATATATAAATTATTTTATGAGCTATAGTTTTAAATTCATTTTCTAAGGCATGAGAAAAAGCGACCGTGTCCATAGCATGTGTGTGCCGCAGATCAAGAAACTTAAACTGACCTTGTTCTAAAAGCGGCTTACAAATACTTAAAACAGAAAGATCCACTGGATTTGCTAGTAAATTAAGATACTTTAACTGCTTAAACTTAGAAGCGTGCTCAGGATTTGTAATAGTATCAATAAGGTAACGCACACCTTCATTTGTTAAACGATTTGCACTTAAATTAATTCCCTCAATATCGTTTTCCTCTCTTTTTAGAACATCTTCTTCGAGGATAGTTTTAATGTTTAGGGAAGTGCTACTCGCTCGTGAAGGATCTTCAACTCCAAAATCTGAATATTCAATGAAATGATCACATCTTCCCTCTCCCGCACTAAGGAAAAGAGGAAGAGCTAAACTTAAGATTTTAATTTTCTTCATTTTATGGCTCACTTTTAAATAATATTATGATTAATAATAGATGCCTTATATAAAATATGCAAATATATTTTTGTGCAGATTCATATAATTTGAAATTCAAGCAACCCACAGAATGTTAAAAACTCAGAAAACCAAAATTCTCTTTGTACAGATTCAATTCTTAAATTATGAGAACTAAGGACTTTCTTTCAGCTATCCAAAAATCTTTTTTGCTCTCTCCACTCTACTTTCTAAATTTTTCTTGTAATTTTGAGCAAGAGAAAGATCGTCAATTAGGAGAAGATTTTCAGCATTCTTGGAATTTGCGGCACGGATAAAGTTAAACTATCTGTAAAAACTCAACGACTGTTGAGTCAAGAATTACAAATTGGATATCCGATATTGTTACAACCGACGCTCTCACCACAATGAAAGTATATTTTCAAGGAATGTATTTGGATGATTGTGAACTCCGGAGAAAAACTTCTCCCATAAAAATATGTAGTTAATATAAAACCAACTATTATTTATCTTGCAAGGAAGGAGAGATGAACGAGTTGCTGCTATTCAATCTATATAGATTTGTGATACCCTAAAATTCAACAAGAATCCGACTCGTTTGATTTATTATAAAGGAGAAGGATACGACTTTGACTCTTCCGTAGCAACCCGAGATGCAATGAATGAAATGCTAATATGGATGAAGACTTATGGGGGGGTAAGAAAGAAGCCATGTAAGAGAAAAAGGTGAGGTAACAGTGTCTCAAAATCTCTTATAAAGAAAATGTGTGTGAGCTAATCCTCACTTGAAAAAGCTACCTAGGGGAATTTCCAGGATAGGCGCGATGCGATGAGAGGCTTACGTATTAAACATTATCGAGGACAAAAAGAGTTAGAAAAACAGTTAAAGAAAGTCAGTTAAAGAAAGTATGTTTCAATTAGATCAAACAGGCTTCAAGGTTACAACGCTAACATGGGTACTTTTTATTAACTTCTTAACAGATTGAAATTATTATAAAAACTAGAGGCTTTATGAATAAAAAGAAAATTTTTTTTATAACTTCTAAGAGAGTTGTTCCTGCTCTCTCACTAAAAAAACAAAAAATAAACCTTCTAAAAAGCTTCGTAAAAAACAAGATTTTTTTTAATTTTTGTATTTGTTTGTTCTTTATGGATATTTTTGTTCCTACATCCGTTACTGCTATTCTTCCCTCAGGTGAGGAAGACAAAATAATTTCACAAACATCACAATCTTTTTCTCAAAAAAAGCCTTTAACAAATGTACGAAAAACTCTCTTTGATTTTTGGAATCCAAAAAGCTCTAGCTCCTCCTCGGTTTCTATCGTTGATGATAGTAGAGAAAGTATAGCAAAAACGTCACCGAGCATATCAGACGATAAAAGAGTAAAAAGAAATTCACCTGAATCTGGAACAAAATCACCAGATGCTCAAAAAAAACAAAAAACAAACAATGTTTCAAAGAGCTCTGATCAAAATATTCTTCACTCTCAAAAAGATACGTTATGTGAGAGCGAAGAAGAAGATGATGAAGTAGACTCATTTTCTACCAATGGTGATTGTAGTGAACAAGAAGCAGATGAAGAAAGCTTATCGTTATCGCCGAGAAGCTCACCTGAAACTTTACCTCCGATAAGCAGCTCATCTATTTCAAAACAAGGAAGTGGGAAGAGTGCTTTAAATAAAATTCATACTACTAGATCACCCTCTTCTTCTCTTATCAAAGCAACACCAACACCGGGTCGGACAATTAGAGCAAACTTAAATGTTTATCTGCTTAAATCTGCTGATGAAGCTCTTGAAACTCTAGAAGGTTTGGCAAAGGCATTTCAAGATCCTCCCTGGCACAGCTTTCCCTGGCAATTTATTAATGCAAGTAAATATCCTCTCATCGGAGCAAGAGAAGCCCAGCCAGATAATTTAGCTCTGAATTATTTTATTGATGGACAAATATATACAGATATACCTGGTGCTACTGAGACCGTATATGTTTTTCAAGAGACGGGTCTTCGACAGACTGAATGGATTAAGACCCTTCACAGTCAAACTAAAAAGTATAGAAGCTTAGAACAGACTCGAAATTCTTTATCGGAGCTTGATCGGTATAAAGAACCTAAAGGTGCTGTCGTTTTCGTAAAGAAAAACATAGAAGGGCAGGATATATTTTTTGCATTAACTTTTGGTACAAGTGGCAGGTTTTTGCTAAATTTGGATGAGTGCGATACTAGCTTTGGAAAACATTATGCTTATAACGTATTAGCTAACAATCCAAATCATAGGCCTCATAGCTTCACAGAGATAAACTTAGATGAAAAAAAACTACAACGTGAGCAAGCAAAAGCTCATGGAAAAGTCGTAGTAGAAAGAGGAGTAAGAGCCTTTATTCCTAAAGCTATGACGGTATCTGATGGAAAACAACCAGTTTGTTCATTCTTAGGTGCTCATATTTGCGTAAGAGACGAGTTTGACTTTGGAACCATTGGTGAAAAATGCCAACAGTGGTTAAAAACATCACAAGAGAAAGGGTATAAGAGCAAGTATCTGCATATTGATTATTTTGAACCTATAGAACAAAAAGAAGAAGTTAAAAAAGCATTTTTAAAAAGCTTCGAACACTTTTATATTGAGCCTCCTTTTGAAATAGAAGGAGGGCGGGGTGCTCAAGCTATATATGAATTAGAATTAAGCACTAGAAATAAAACTAAAACAGCATGGAGACCCTACGGAGGGTTAAAAAAACAATATACCGATTTTACAGAACTGGCCGATGATCTTCAAAAATTCATTAAAAGTTCAAGCTCACATGATAATACGTTCAAGTTACTGAAAGACTTAAAAGTTATACCAAAAGATGATAATGGCAATGTACTTTCTATTTGGAAAGGACATCAGCTTATATCTTCAATGATTGAACTAGAGGGGAATACATATTGGATTGAAGGAGGAGAGTTATTTAGAGTTAGCAAAAATTTTATTGAGCTTGTAAATAAAAGAGTAGATAAACTTTTTTTACCGCATGGGGCGTTACCATCTTCAAGCCTTTCTCAACTTAGCCCTTTCAAAGATGGAGATATACAAAATCGAAAAGCTTCAGTCGTATCATCAGAAGCTGCCTACAATCAGAGAATGGCTAGTGAGAATCCAGAGCACTTCTTTTTACTTGATTGTCAGAATATTCGTGTAGCAGAAGACCCTCATTCCCAAA
Source organism: Alphaproteobacteria bacterium (assembly GCA_019748065.1). Taxonomy (GTDB): domain Bacteria; phylum Pseudomonadota; class Alphaproteobacteria; order UBA9655; family UBA9655; genus UBA9655. The sequence continues at coordinate 33,045 of JAIEQB010000049.1, forward strand.
GTAAGGTTGAGCCCTGTGATCTATTATCTAGAGAAGGAGATCTTATTCATGTAAAAAAATGGAGTGCATCAAGTAGTTCTATTTCATATTTGGTGTCTCAATCCTTAAATTCAGCTAAGCTATTGGTTGAAAATGACAAATTTTTAGAGGATGTCATTGAGAAACTCCCTAAAACTCCACATTTTGAGAATTTAAAAGAAAAACTTATACTCCGTAATATGCGAGTTGTTATAGCATTTATTCATAATAAGGATGGTACTTCTCCTTCAAGGTTACCCATTAATGCAAAAATGGATCTTTACAGGGGGTTATTAGAAATAGAAAAGATGGATTTTAAGAGCGCTATTATATGTATTAAGGACGATAGTACGCGTAATGGATCATCTTCAAGCCAATCATCATCTTCACAGTCTGGCGCGAGTAGCACTCAAGAATCGTTTTCATCTTTAAGCTCTTTTTCTACGTTACAGGAAGAAAGCCAATAAATGTGGAAGTTAATCACGAAAGTTGGTGATGGAGACCGTCTTACAATAAATGATGTTTTGGATATAAAAATGAAAAAATACAAATTTGATAAATGGATAACTTTTATCATCATTTAAGAGGAGGTAAATCTTCGCATAGATCTGATAGATTTTCCCGCTGAAGATTCTATTTTTTATATTATATATATTTTTTTAACTATATTTTTATTTTAAATAAATCAAATTGATTACAAAATTTTTGCGTTAGAAAAAGAAAGATTTACATTTAAAAAAACAAGCCTAATATGTAAAAAAACAATAGGATTATCTAAATTCCTGGAGCATATATGATAAAAAAAATAAGTGCCTTCTATCGATTAAACATTTCTTTTATATCTTTTTCATGTTTTAGAAAACCCCTTCTTCTACTTTCTTTTTGTTTTTTTTCTTGTTTTTCATTTGCTACCTTTGGAATGGATGAAAACCCAGAAAACATTGAGAGAATAAGAAACTCCCTTCGTACAAAATTTGAAGAATCTAAACCAAAAACAAAGATTGCTAAAAGTATGGGGGTTGCCCCTCAAACCCTTACTAAATTTATTAAAGGAGATAAATCTCTCAAAGAAGCTTCACGCAACACAATTATTAAAAATTTTAAAGAAAAATACAGTGAAGATTATGCTCGGTTTACAGGAGTTACTCCTCTTGCATCTTCTCAAATACAAACCGTCACAACTGAGCAAAGCTCGCAACCAGAACCTACCGCTTATCCATGCTTAGATCTTTGCAAATTTCCCTTTCATTCCTCCTTTCCGGATACGTACTCCTTATTTATGGTAGACTCTTCCTTTATTCCTAGCGCGAGCACAGGGGATTGGGAGCAACGTCCGCTTTTTACAGATATCGGGCGACGTTTTTTAAGACCATCTCTTGCAAAAAGTAAGGAGATAAGCTTTGCAGCAACCGAAGAGGAAGCTCAAGAAAAAAATCAATGGATTGTACGAGATGAAAAAACATTTTTTGCTTCAGACGAAGAACAAAAACCATATTATGTTGTTCAACTGTTTAAAAAGCGAGAAGATCAAAGAACTGCAAATTTAATAAAATCTCTCACAAAGGATTATATTGCTACGCACAATGAATTTGATTTTCAAGCAGCCCTTATCATCTTCCCGTATTCTCACCAAAAAGCGATGGTTTATGGGCTTGGCTATTGGGATGTACTACTAAACCCAAATAGTATTATTCCGCAATGGGGATTAAGACTGGCAACGTCTGGATACATATGCAATCCCAATAGAATAAAAGAACTGCACGCAGATCATTATAGAACTTCTAATCCATTTTCAAGACGAGAAAAAGCAGCTGATCTACAACCTATAGAGGTTTTTGGAGTAGAAGTAGGATCTGAAGAATTAAAAAAAGTCGCTTTAATGCCTAATAAATCCGTAAAAACACAGCATGTAATCGAAGGAGCAGATCATGTACAGTTTACGATTAATCCCTCTGACAAAGCAACGCCTGAACAAACATTACATTCACTTAATGCAATTGCCCTGCATTTCTTTACCTTAACGACAGACTCTAGCTTTCGTATTCATAGTCGCATGAGGGAATTTATTGATGATGAGATTACGGATGCAAGATTACCGTTACTTAATCAATATCTAGAAATGTTATTTAGACCTTCACAAAAAGTGAAAAAATCTCCAAAAGCAAAAACTCCAAAAGCAAAAGAAAAATTTTTTCTTCATAATACGTTATGGGCAAAAATGAAAAGTAAAAAGTTAACCTTTGGAGAGAAAAAGGGTGAAAAACATTGCATTTTTGATGTGTTTTCTCAGCTTACTCCACAAGACCCTTTTCCTCAAACAATAAAAATTTGGACGCCTCGAGCCAAAACAGCTAAAGAATTTGATGTTCGATGGCTTTTCTATTCTTTACCTCTTAAATATGATGGCGGTTTTTATAGATTTGATCGCGGCCATTGGTATCGTGTGGATGATTCACGTTTTGAAAGTATTAAAAGAATATTGCGTCAAGTAAAGCAGCCTAGCAATACATTAAGTCTTCCAAGCTATTCTATAGAAGACACAAAACGAGATGTAGATCAAAAAAAAGCTGATTATAAAGAAGCAAAATATAATTTAAGAGCGGCGCAAGAAATTAAGAAGAAGGCTGGGTGGGAAGCTATTCTTTTAGATAGAATCAATGTTTCATTAGGAGAAGCTGGCGACAAGTTTGAATTTGCTGATCTTCTAGTTAGATACAATAATGTTTTTCATATCGTTCATGTTAAAAGGGCAAAAGCTTCTCAACTTAGCCATCATCGCGAACAAGTAGAACGTTCTGCTGACTTTTTAGCAACAGAATTAACAAAAGGAAATGCACACACTCTTTTTCTTCAGGGGATAATCAATGGGCTTTATGAAACAAGTGGACTACCCATTAAAAAGGAGAAAAAACAAGGCACGAGAATCACTAAAGGAAATTTGTTTTTAAACTTAAATCAATCACAAGCAAACTTTCGTAAGAAGCCAATAACAACACTTCTCCAAGTAAAAAAGGAAGATAAAAAATTATTAAAAACTTTCAAACAACAAATTGATAGAATTATTGATAAAGCTTTTTTTCAAGATTATTCTCATGAGCTTGTATCCGCTTTAGATGCTTTGTTTGACTGTGTTGTACATAAAAAGGTATGTTTCAATGATAGTGAAGTTGAAGAATTTTTAAATGCTGTAAAACAAGGAATTATGGCACGGCAACTTTTGTTTCCCAAGGGGCCTCTTAAAAAATCTGATCTTAAGAATATTAAGATTGTCTTAGCTGTTATTGATGATCGTGCTGTTGAGGCTACTTTAAAAGGAGAAAGACAAAAAGCTCCTCAGGAAGCTATTTTTAGGAATCAACACCTTTGGGGATTAGATCGCACGCGTGCAATGGTTGAAAAAACAGGGTTAGGATTTACTCTTATGGTCATTAATGAAGTCGCAACAGAAACTGAAGATGCATTTGGACGTATCGTTAAAAAAGAAAGAAAAGAAAGTTTTATAGATATGTCAGGCGATGAACCTGAACTACTTCCCGCATCTTATCCAATAAAAACTGAGGCTTTTTTCCCACTTACTCAACCTCAACCTAATTCAAGTGAACAAGAAGAATCTGCGGATGATCATGAAGAGTTCCCTGAAAAACAAGATGTTGCGGGCTATCAATATACATCAACTGACATTAATCGCTTATTGCACGTACCTCTTTCACAAAACCATCCTCAAGAAGCAAACTATGTTAGGTTTTCTCTAAGCGGAGGAGCAGATGATGCTGAGGCAGATACAAATGACATTGTTCATCGTTTAAATAATAGATATGTATTGCCTCCCGTTATTTCCCACAAGGATGAACATGAAGAAAAAAGTCCTTCAGAAGCCCTAGTTGATCTGCTCACGAATTCATTTTTTACCCATCCTCAGATTAACGGTCACCCTCCAGTAGAAATGATTATTCCCTTTAACCCAGGAGGACATTGGGTTACCTTTCATATTGTGATCCCTCCTGAAGGAGATATAACATTTAGGTATATTGATTCTTTACCAGACATGCCGACAAGAGAGGCACGTTTACCTTTGGCTTTTTTAAAGGGGAAATATTTTCCAAGAACTATAAATTTTGAACTTTCACTTTCTAGAATACAGCCTGATGGTACGTCTTGTGGAGCCGTAACCGTTGAAAACATTAAAGGTCTTTTTCATGAAAATTCTCTACCCGATCCACACCTAATTAACCTAGTTGAGATGTTAACCTTAAAAGAAGGACATAGAGCTTATTTACACACTATTGGTAAAGATTTCGACTTCTGAAAAATTTCACGCTCACATAGTGCTGGCGGTTACGATAAAAATTGCTGTTTTATAGAAATGCCATTGGGATCCATTTGACTAATTTTTTGTAAGCGTTCGAGCAAACGCCTTTGGGAAGAGTGTGGATAGTTGAGTAGGTTTTCATTCTGTAACGAATGGGAGGAAAGCTCATGGTAGCGAGTCTATTATTTCATTAAAAGCGTTGGATTGGGGCTAAGTCGGTCTTTGTAATGGGGATGTTTATGGGAGATAATCCGCTCCAGGAGAAGCGGCTGCTGGCCACGGATGAAGCAAAGCATTTTTGTGTCGCCGAGTTCTTGGATTTGTGGAGCTGTGAGAAGCTTTTCTTTCATTTGACTAACGGATTCAGAGCCGGCTCCTTTGAGAAAGTCACCATATTCTCTTGCTGCATTGGTGCGAGTGATAATGGTTTTGTCTCCCATCAGGCCTGAGGCCCAGGAGGCTGTTGAACTATCCGTCCTGCCAAGATTAAAAACTCTTACCGTTGCGGAAGAGCCAAAGATCACATCCGTTTCTTTTCCCCATACGGATTCAATGGAGGATTTATCTTGAGCGACCATAAAGGCTTCAATGCCTGCTCCAGCCGCAACGGTTACAATGTTAATGAGCTGACGCATGGCACCAAGACGCGGAAATTCATCCAGCATGAGAAGTATTTTTTCCTTTGGTTTTTTGTAACCTGACTTTCTGATCACCGTTCCTAAGACAATATTCGTAAAGAGACGTAAAAATCCTGACATGGTCTCAATCATATCCAAAGGAATTACACAAAAAAGATCTATTTTGTTATCCAAAAGCTCATCAAAGGAGAAAGCATTTGAAGGGTTTGAGTGATTTGAATCATTCGAGCCCCTTGAATCATTATAGGGTTGCAGAAAAGCTTTGTTTTTCTCATAGCCAATCCAGGAGAGGTTACGTTTAATGGTCGTAAAGAAAGACCCCCTTTCTTCTTCTCCCGCAGAGAGAATAGTTGCAGCCATTTTAGCCGGCCTTCCTTCCAGAAAGTCTGGATGCTTTGTCCAGATTTTAAGCTGATTGATAAATTCAGGGCCGCATACAAAGTCATAGAGCGTATTGAGGTTAAAATCTTCCTTTGGCATTGTGTGTAGAATGACTTCAAGAGTCACTTGAAGAATATCAGCTGCGATTTTATAAAAGTGCTGGTTATAAGGTGTCTCTGGCTCTAAGAGTCCTTCAATGATAATGTGTGAATCTCTTTCAAACTCTTCTGGTCTTATATAATCGAGGGGATTCCACTGCCATTGGTTTTGCTCAACCACATTAAAGGGATTCAGAACTACCACCTTGCGACCTTTCTTTTGTCTCTCTTTTTGGGTCATGGCAAAGAGTTCTCCCTTTATATCCAGAACAGCTACAGGGCCTTCATGATCAAGAAGTGCGGGCAGAACACAAGAAACGCCTTTTCCTCCTTGAGAGCCCGAAATCACCACATGATGACCTGAAAGCCAACCTTTGCTGGAATCGGGCAAATATCTTAAAATTCTCCCATTCACTCCTTTTTCATGGAAAGGAACGCCTAAGGGAAGTCCTTTCTTGTTCTTCAGAAGTTCTCTTTCCTTGTTTCTGTCTAAAAATCCTGCCACCCAAGGACCTTCCTTTACCCGATAGGAGCGATCTAAAAAAAGCCGTCTTCCGGGAACAAGGCATAAGAGATGAAAAAAATAACAAAGGAGTAAAATAGGAATGCTTGTAAGCCCTAACCACATTCCATAAAATTCATATTGAGTTTCAACTCTTCTCTGCAGCCATGAAAATACCATTCCCATAGCCTTATCTGGAGGATAAGAAAGGGCCAGTTTTGAATAAATCAGTTTTCCCTCTAAAAGGGTTATGTAAAAAGGCTCCAAGCTTAGAATAAGGGTAATAAAAAAGAGGCCATAAGCTGTGATTTTAAGCACTTCCATGAGCCTTGCCCCCAGAGGAAGCAAAAGGCATGAAAGTGCTGTCAAGCTGAGAAAGAACGTCAATAATGCCTTTGATTGAAAACCCAAAGCCGGAAAAAGTGATGGCAAAAATACCCAGCCCATCATTCCCAAAGCAAATGTAAGAAGGGGTATGGATTGCCGGATCCAGGTAAGAATTTGCATATTTGTCTTACACCTCTCCTAAGGAATATTAAGGGAGTCAGGAGGAAGTTTTTGGACAGCGTCGGTTATATCCTTCCCCACACTGGAAAAACCGTCAACCGTGCTGTTGAATAAGTTTTTTCCTGCCGTAGCCAACAACGTTTTTTCCTGTGATGCCTTTTCTGCATCCTGAAGAATTTGCTTTTCTTGAGCAATTTCACCACTTCCTTTATCGATTTTATCATCCGAGTCCTTAATCTGGTCTAAAACAGCTTTTTTAACTGAATCGTCTTTTTGAGCGTTTTCTTTCTTTTTCTGATCAAAAGGAGATTGTGTAAGCCCTGCAGCTTCTGCTTGACTCTGAATGGTTTGAATATTGGAACTGTTTTGTGCCTGGATATCGGTACTGTTTTGTTGTTGCTGAACTTGAGCTTCATATTGAGCATTAAGAGCTAATTCAGCTCCTACCCCATTAATGCTTTGGATAGAGTATTGAGGGTTTTGTTCTTGGAAACGTTTGAGGTAAGTTGCTCTTTCCTCTCCACCACTTTCAAGAATACGGCGGGCTTCTTTATAGCCGATTTGACCTCTGTCAATTTGACCTTCTGATGAGCCACTAGCTGGATTTGCCGGCTGATGGGCAATGAATTCCAGAACTTCTTGAGTGAGTTCTTTAGAAATGGTGATTCCCTTACTTTGACTAGAGCTTATATCTTCCGAGAGAGTTTTCACTTGACTTTGAGCAATAGCTGCTTCTTCTCTTAAGCCTTGAGCTTGGTTTAGACTTGCAAGAGCACTATTGTCTATGTCAGTACCTTTTGCATCACGCATTCCCTCTGACAAAGACTTTGCCGCAGAAACGATTTTCTCAGTGCTTTCTGAATACCCTATTTGCTCTGCAATAGAGGAGGCATTTTGAATTGCTTTTTGACGAGCAGCCGCACTTGAGAAACTTCCTTTTGCTCCTACGTCTAAGAATCCAATACCTCCTCCCAAACCCACACCAAGAGCAGCTTCAGCAGCTTGTATTTCATCTAATCCCTGCCTTTGTTGAATCTCTTTAACAAAATTATTGAAGTTCTGAAGGCTCTTGGCCTCAGAAGCATTTATGTTTTTGCTATATTCCTCCCCTTTAAATTGCTCCGTACTCAATCGAGAGATAAAGTTTGTTGATGTTTGAAGAGCTGCTTCCGTTGCCTCACTTGCTGCAAGACTTTTTGTTTGAGACACCGTTAAGGCATTATTGAGACTTTGCTGTTCAGCATAACTTGTATTTTCTGTCCCCATGATTTGCACGCTTAAGTGAGATATGGCTTGATCATTAAAAACCTGGGCACCACTTGCAAAGGTATTACTCTCAATCCCTGAAGGGCCCATATTCTTAAACTGTGTAGCATTGTAGCTTGGACTCGTATTGTGCTGAAAGGCACTTGTGTTCTGATAGGCTTGAGTGCCCATACTGACGTTACCTAAACTGATGTTGCCAGAGACGGTCTCGGATGCCGCTCCACTGGCTGCACTTTGCATGGCAGAGCCAAGGTGTTGAGCCAACCCCACAAAAGCCCCAGCTCCTTGTTTGAGGATGCCATAGGAGATAAAGGGAATACTTACCGAAAGCCACGCTGCTAAAGTCACCATGTCTGCATTGGTATTAATAATGGCGGAGGAGTTTAGGAGAGTGAGCCCATTTTGTGCTCCGAGACCCATGACCTCTGACCTTCCATAGAGAGTCATAATCAAATTTAAAATGGCATAAAGAGGCGCCCACAATTGAGTCCAAACAAGAATCCCAAAATAGGTCATCAACACTTTATATCCATTGGGCAACAGCGCCAGAACCACAATGAAGATAAAGAGACCATAGCTAAGGGCTTCAATGACATTCTTGAATAAAGGCAGTGTTCGTGCGGCAATCTCTCCTGCAACCGCATACGCCGTTCGTTGCTGAAGAAGAGCCTTTGTTGCTGCGTAATTAGAAGTCGCTCCCAATTCAGATAACTTGTTATTACTGGCGTCTTCAATGGCATTGATCATCATTTCTTGTTGGAGAATAGTGGAGGCATTTTCAGTAATGCCCGTCATGAGCTGATAGCCATTTTGAAGATTTGTAAAAAAAGCAGCCTTTGTTAAGTTCTGATTCTGAACCCGATTTCCATAAATTGCTGTTGCCTTGTCAATTTCATTTCTCCACAAGGCTTCAAGATTTTCTGCTCCTGCCCTGCAGGTGACAACAGCTCCAGGACTGTGAGTTACCTTATAAAGAAAGCCGAGTACAGGGGAGGCTTGTGTTCTCACCAGCGTCCAGATATCAGGTGTATTTTGTAGATCAGTGAGGGTATACTTGTGACCAATCATGGCATCATAAACAACGCATTGATTCACAAATCGCTCCATATTGCCCTTAAATTCAGGATCCACAATTCGAAACTGTCCGAATTGCTTCATGAGAGAAGATGCAAAGACTGTTCCTGTTTGATGATAGGGCATATAATCAGGCAGAGAAAAAACCGACTCCATCTGTTCTGTAATGCCTCGCCCCACTTGACTGACCAGGCTTGCAAAAGCTCCTAAGGCAAAGGGAACATGATCAACCTTTGCTCTGGTATTTGTGAGAGGATCATGAATCCAAATAGTCGTTTTAGGCAAAAACAAAAGGTTAGTTGCAATTATAACCCATAAAAGCCACTTTAAACCTTCTTCTAATCTGCTACGCACCAGCATGAGAATCAGCATATAAACTGACCCCACCATCAATCCAATGCGGATGAGCGGCATCACCAATCCCGTATGATTGGTCTTAAATAAGGCGGCTATTCCATTAAAGACCAGGACAAAGAGCTCTCCTCCCCCGTAAGTGGTAATTACGTGTTCCATCTTACCTCTTTCCTACTTCTCTTATATTTCCCTCCCACTTCTTACCTCATTCCCGCCTTTGTTCCTTGCTGAGAAGAAACGAACATGTTCTGCAGTTTAGATTCGACCTGTTGAGTTCTTTCTATTAAATCAAGGGTAATGGACATTTGCTCAAAAAGAGCTGTTCGTTTGGCATAGAGAAGCTTTCTTGAGCTTGCAATGCCCGCTCTTAACTCTTCAATCATACCGTCATTAATTTGGACCTTTTTAAGCTGAGTGATACTGTCCCAGACAAGGGACATAACTTCATCCAGATACTGCAAGAGAATGTCATGAGCAATGGCTTCGCTAAACTCTGTGACACTGAGAGGATTCCCTCCATTTTTAAAGGCGACCTCTACGGCAATAATCTTTAAAACAGGAATCATGGTTGAATTAATAAACCCTCGTTCTTCCTCAGAGAGCCTTCCATCAACACGGATCTTCTGTGCAATAGAAACCAATATGTTCTGAACTTTTGAAGAAAGGGCGCTGACTTGGGATAGGTGTGCACTCTGTAATGTAGGGCTAAGACACTGATCTTCACTTCGATTATCGCACCTATAAACCTGAACAGGCACATTGCCCGTTAATAAAGCGGCTATCAATTGAGGATCATTACTTTTTGAAGGAAGGACTTTAACCTCTATTCCGTCTCCGACACGTCTTGAAACGATGGTACCGGAGAGGGTCATAAAGAACTCAGCGAGGTCACTATTATGGGCTAAAAAGCCATTCTTTAGAATCGCTTTCCAAGCCACATTAAATTCATCGCCCAACATATCTCTAAATCCTGGTCTTTCAGCTTTTCGGTTTAAGACAACTTCTCTTTGGACTTCAGAGCCGCATTTCTGCCGTCCTTGAGCCCAATCGGTTGCAATGCCCAGATCCTTACTCATGGCATTACAAAGTAATTGAGAACTGGCATCAGATTGAGGCCAAACGCCACCTACAAGGGTTGCTGCCGCTTCACAGGAATTAATGCTTTGATTGGTCATCTTCTGGACCTTAGCGAGAAGATCGTCCAGAACACTCTTAATTTGAGGCGTGACAGTTGCCAAAGCCAGATTAAAGGCATAACCACTGGCGTTACTTCCAATGTTTCGAAGAAGGGTGATAAACTGCTTGGCATTGATATAACTAAACCCACCCATGAAGAGATCAATGCCTCCACACCCAGCACGATAGTGGGGCAATTGCAGTGAAAGCAGATCGGCATTATTCACTTTTGATCGTGCAAAGAGACTTCCGCCCGTATAAAAGCCGCCTGTTTGATCTTGATAGCCTCCTCCCTCAGTGACGTTATGAGTCATGCCAAGGGATTGAAAAGCTCTCTCAAGATTCGCTTGCATGCCATGGACTAGAGAGCTGGTTAATATAAGAAAGATTAAAGAAAACTTCGCCCAAACGAGTTTGGTCAAAACAGGTTTTGTCCAAATGAATTTGCTCCCAATGAAGTTGGTCCAAACGAGTTGGGTTTTTTGTAAAACCATTGATATTAAAGAAATAAAAATCATCGCCGCATCTTCCTTATTGTTGTAATGTCTTGCCCATAGCTCAGCGAACTCTTTCTCTCTGCCATGCACATTAAGAAGAAAGAGCCAACTCTCTAGATCCCCTTGAACATCCTCCCTGTTCTCGTAGGGATCTAGAGAATTTTTTCTCAGATTTTGTTGGATGAATACTTTCTTCATTTCTTACTTTCTGAATAAGAAAAAGAATTTTTCAAAACCCACTTGCTGTTTCACTTGTCTTCCTTTTTGATAAGAACCATGTATAATGTGATAGTCTTTAAGGAGAAATGTCATGACTAACCTCACTATTCCCGATGAATTGGATAAGCGCTTGTCAGCACTTGCCGCAAAAGCCCATGTTCCCAAAGATGAATATGCTCTCCATGCTCTCGAAGAATATCTTGAAGATCAGGAAGACTATTTACAGGCTCTTGAGATTTCCCAACGTGTGGAAAGAGGAGAAGAAAAAACCATTCCGTATGAAGACGTGATAAGGCAATACGAGAATGACCACTCCTCCCACTAAATGGTCTTTGGAGTTTACAGAAAAAGCGACTAAAGAATTCAAAAAACTTGATCCTGAAACCTACCGCAGAGTTAGAAATTTTCTTGATAAGAATCTTCTGACAGCTGAAGATCCACGAGCGTTGGGTAAAGCTCTTACCGGAAATCTGAAAGAGTTTTGGCGATATCGGATTGGGGATTACCGGCTGATTTGCGAAATTATGGATCACAAATTGACTATTGTTGCTATAAAAATAGACCATCGCAGCAAAGTTTATAAAAATGTTCATTTTTTGAAATCTCCAGCTTGAATACGTGTTAAGAGTTCAATTCTTTCCTCGATTTCACTTTCGGAAACCATCCCATAAGCTAAAGGAATCATTTGTCCTGAGGTTGGATGAAAGGCAATGAGGGCAGGAATATGAGATACTTGAAGACGGGCTGCCATGCCATTGTCTCGTTTAGCTCCAGGAAACTCGGGTAGTATCCCCCCATCTAAAGACACAGCGAGAACAGACCACCCATGCTTTTTAGCAAAATCTTTGACAATGGGAGCAAAGTGGTGGCAGTAGTCACATGTCCCCTTAAAGAAGAAGAACAACCCATATTCTTGAGCTAAAGCCTTAATGCGCTTTGTAATGTCATGGTGCCTCTCCTGATAATAAATGTGCCGAGCATTCTGATCGACTGGATGAACTAAGGTTTCGTCCAAAGCAGGTGTTTTCATCACAACCTGTTTCCACACTTCTGAAAACCGCTCGCTCTGATCCATCAACGCTTTTTGCGCGAGAATATAAGTTATGATATTCTCATGAGAAGGTTCGAGAATAGCTGTATGTAGCTTTGTCTCGAGTTCCTTGCGTTGAGCCTCAATTTTCTTCGTTGGGGGTGAAGAAGAGAAAGGAGAGCTCCTGCCGGAGGGGCTCTCGGAGTTTTCCTTTCTCTCTTCTATTTTGCTGGGGGGATCTTCATACCAATGCCAGCCTTCTGCATGACGTGTAAAAAACGCCGTGCTCAGTGCACAATGTTCAGTGCTCAGAAAGAAAAAAGGAAGAGTAATAAAAAACTTCAAAGGCACAGGTAAAAGCCTTAGAGATTCTCCTCTCTCAACAAACTTTTTGACAACTGATGACTTATTACTAACCATAGGCTACGCCTCCGGCCTTTGTGGGGGTGGTTTTTTTGCCCTGGAACGAATACGTGAAGAACTTGCTCCCGAAGGACTAGTCCTTGAGGGACTAGATCCCGAAGGGCTAAGCCCTTTTTTGATAGTGTCGAGGCGCTCTCCTACTTTCTCTCCCATTCCTTGGAGTTTTTGAGGACTATAGTTCTTCATGAGATCTTCAAAAGCCTCAGATAAGTCCAGCTTAGAAAAGTCAATGCGTTGGATTTCACTTATGGTAAAGCCTCGGCAGAGAGGCTCTTTAGGGCTGCCCCAGCCAAGGTTGATTTGCCTTCTTCCTTGTTCATGAAAGGCTTTAAGAAGCTTTGATCCAAAGCAACAGAAGGAAGATTTTTTCTTAATGCATACGCCTAACCTCTTTTTAGCGCAGTAAGTTCCTACATAATGACACAGACGGGATTGACGTTTTACTTGGAGAAGCTTTTCATTTGCGCTGCATCCCCCAAGACCAAGGCTCTTGCCCCAACCCTTTCCCGATCCACAACAATCCTTAAACTTCAATATACGCTTTGAGCATTTATGCCTTTTTCCTTCAAAGATGGAGTTAATTTTTCCTTGCATGTCTTTGAGGAGACTCAATTGAGCTATGGATGCCATCATCTCATTGTTCGCTTCAAAGCTTTGATCTCTGCAACTTCCATCAAGACAGAAGGGCGTGTTTCCTCCTCTAATTTGATAAGAGTTTTTGTTTGCTCCTTTGCATTGGTAGGTCTGAGTGTAAGCAACACACGTATTACCTACACTTTGTTTGCAGACGGAGTTAATCTGAACACAGCCTCTGGCTCTTAAAGGACTACAGTTATCTTTTGTAGGAAAGTCACAAGCATAGGTCAGTTTTTCTTCCCAACACTCCTTGGTAATAGGAATCCCTTCAATGATGCGTGTTTGAGGCCCTTGGGTGCATTCTTTCGTATCATAGTGGCAAAGCCCTTGATCAACGCGCTCCTCTAGGTTTTCGCAATTCGAAACCCATTTTTCGGGAAGGATCTCATAAGACTCCTCTTCATAGGTGATTTTAATAATGGGCTGATAAGTATACCAACTTTTTTTTCTGCCTAGATTTTTATATGTATAGCCATCGTAATTGAGTAGAAAAATCTCTCTTGTACGTCCCCACCATCTTTTAACAAGTCCCCTTTGAATTCTAACTTCTTTAATTTTATCTAGTGGGAAATTTAAGGAAGGAAGACTGGCACAGCAATTATGTCTCCTCATACTAAGTTCTTGCATGCAGGCTTTATAGGGAGCTGTAATCTCTCCTCTATTATAATAAACTTCCTGAACGGCATTTCTAAGAGCTCCACAGGCAAGAGAGAAGCGTCTCTTTTTTCCCTCGGGCAGCCACAAATGAAATTTAGTCTCTAGCTCCTTTCTAAGGGTTATTTTTTTCACTTCTACAATGAGCTGACGCATGCAGTTTTCAAGGGAATCATCGCCTGGCTCTTCACAGGTGAGGATTTCATCCTTATTCCCTCGATGGAGTTCAACAACGTGTGTTCCTTCTCCGCCTATTACTTGTAAAGGGGATGCCATAATTTCTTGAGATCCGGTAATAAGAGAATCTTTTGAGGGATCAATTTTAACTTGAGGGCGAGAGTTAGTGCTCTGATGAAGCATTTTGCTGACAGGATCAGATCGGCTAAGACTTTGAGCGCGTCCCTTAAGATCTCTGCCTTTGAGTTGAGCCGCCTTTGAATGGCCAGCATAAAAGGGGTGACGGCCTGCCTCGATCTTTTTTGACTCCAACTGACTCAAAAAGTCCTGAGCCGTCTTGTCTCCTGATTTAAGGTTAGCTGTTGGACTGGCATGGACTGCCCAAGGAAAAAGATAAAACCAGATAGCCAAGAAGAGGATCAAGCCATTCATTGTGATCCGCCTTTCCCTGCATTTTCTAAAAGAGAGTTAGCTTCTTCTTTAAGGTCACCTTCTTTTGCAAAGGTCTCTAAGGCATATTGGAGACTGACATGACCCTGAAGGCGATCATGAAGAGGCGTTTGAGTTTGCTCCAGTGTATGAAGCTGAAAAGGACGGCTTAAGATATAGGTAGGCACAGCTGTTATAGAGAAAAGAGAAAAAAGCTCTGGATCAATAATAAGCCCCTGGCCAGTTTCTTGAATGATTTTTTGGAGAGCGTGTACCGTCTTAGCATAACTATTGTCCTTAAAACCACGGAGAACAAGGGTGGCTTTATAAAGTTTAGCTTCATTAGCCAGGTTTAAAAGAGCTTTCTCTCCCAGAGAAAAGGACACGAAGAGGGTAAGTTCTGCTGAATTTGCTTTTTGGAGATGATTTATAAAGGGCTCAGGTATTTTCTCTTTTAAGTCTGCAACAAAGTTTTGAAAGCTTTTGTCTTGTTGAAGGAGCTCAATTTTTTTTAAAGAGTCATTTTGAAGTTCATGAATTTCATCAATGTAAAGTTGACAAGAGCTAGTAACGGGATATGCTGAAATAGCTATAAAACAAGTAAGATCAATGAGTTTAAAGTCGGGTAAGAGAACCATGTTACCATATGCTCTCTCCCCTAAGAATCGTACAGGACACTTTCGCGTCATACGGCTCAAGCCTCTTAAAGACCTTTGTATAAGACCCGGTTTCATAGGCACCTCCTTTCTTGTGGTGAGCTTGTTTGTGACAGTTCAGATGTAAAAGAACCAGATTTGATGGATGATCTGTACCGCCTTTGGATTTTGGCTGTTTGTGATGAACGTCTATCTCACTTTCTGTGGTGATAGGCTGTTTACACACAGGGCATATACCATTTTGAGCTTTCCATAGATGGTCGAGATGCTTTCTTTTCAACTTCCTTAGGACTTTCTCCTGGGTACACTTTTGTAGGTACGTAGCCCAGCTTGGGTCGTAAGGATTGCAGGTTGCTCGGATTTTTGTGTGCCGCTGTATAGGAATGCGCGAGGGATCGTAGAGAGTAATAACCCTCTTTCCCCCTTTACGCGTATCCAGTACGCGACATCCAAAGCACCAATCACGTCTGCCGTCGTGGATAAAGTATTTATCCTTTATCCATTGTGCACTCTTGGATGGGTGTCGGCGTTTCGCCCACCTCCAACAGATCTTCCATAGTTCGTGCCGAATCTTGCTAAAGGTCTTCGCGGAGACCACATGTCGATGGTATTGACACCATCCTCTGATTTTCGGGTTGAGACCCTCAATCACAATATGGTGGGTTGCCATTCGATGTTGGTAGGTAAACTCTCGGATGCCTTTTAGGAACTTTTTTACGCTGTCTTTCGAGGGGCTTATAAGAAGCTTTCCTCCATACTTGCGAACTGTCTGTCCCAAGAAGTCGAATCCTTCATCAATATGCGTGATTTTTGTTTTCTCGGACGATAAGGAGAGCCCTCTTTCTGAGAGAAATGCCTCTACCAATGGCTTAATCTCCGTTTCCAAGAGCTCTTTCGTTCTTCCCGTGATTACAAAGTCATCAGCATATCGAATCAAGTTCACTTTATGAGCTGGTTTCCGCGAGGAGATTTTCATCGGATATTTTTCCGATAGTACTTTCCCCAATCCATCGAGCGCCATGTTGGCCAGTATAGGTGAAATAATTCCACCTTATGAGAAGTAAAGCGTTATGGGAAGTAACTGACTTAATATCTTGTAAATCAATGATTCTAATTTCATTTACTT
>JAIEQB010000023.1 GCA_019748065.1 Alphaproteobacteria bacterium
TCCGCAAGACGCTTGTCTTCAGCTTCTTTCCTCAAGCGAGCTTCTTCCGCCAAGCGCTTCTGTTCTGCTTCTTCCGCAAGACGCTTGTCTTCAGCTTCTTTCCTCAAGCGAGCTTCTTCCGCCAAGCGCTTCTGCTCTGCTTCTTCCCCAAGACGCTTGTCTTCAGCTTCTTTCCTCAAGCGAGCTTCTTCTGCCAAGCGCTTCTGCTCTGCTTCTTCCGCAAGACGCTTGTCTTCAGCTTTCAAACGAGCGGCTTCTTTCTTGCGAGCTGCTGCTTCTGCTTCAACACGACGTGCTGTTGCCTGACGTTCTTCTTCTTGACGAGCAATTTCTGCCGCTGCCTCTATCTCAACACGACGTGCACCTTCTGCTGTTTGACGATTCCGCTCTGCTTCTGCTGCTTCATCTTGGCGTCTACGCTCTGCTTCCTGACGAGCGGCTGCTGCTTCTGCTTCTTTACGCTTCAGCTCTGCCGCAGCTTCTTCTTTACGCTTACGTTCTGCTTCTGCTGTTTCACGAGCTTCTTCTTCAGCCTTAGGCTCTGCTGCTTGACGATTCCGCTCTGCTTCTGCTGCTTCATCTTGGCGTCTACGCTCTGCTTCCTGACGAGCAGCTGCTGCTTCTGCTTCAACACGACGTGCTGTTGCCTGACGTTCTTCTTCTTGACGAGCAATTTCTGCCGCTGCCTCTATCTCAACACGACGTGCACCTTCTGCTGTTTGACGATTCCGCTCTGCCTCAACCTCTGCGCTTTGACGGTCCGTTTCTCGATCTGCTTCTGCTTGCGGAGCGGGAGTCTCAGGAGCTGATTGTGTAACTGATGCACTAGATGAAACATTAGTCGCTTCTATTTCCATCGGCACTACCGTCTCAGTGGGAGCTGGCTCTACCGTGGACTCAGCTCTAACGACTTCTGTTTCCATCGGCACGACTGTCTCTGGAGGAACGACTTGCTCTTGAGGTTGTTGAGTGGGAGGCGGCACGTCCTCTTGTACTGGCGTTTGTACTGGCGTTTGTACTGGAGTTGGCACCGGCTCATGCACAGGTTTTTGTACACTTGGTGGGCGTTGTATTGGGGTTGGCTGAACCGGCAGAG
This sequence comes from Alphaproteobacteria bacterium, assembly GCA_019748065.1. Lineage (GTDB taxonomy): Bacteria > Pseudomonadota > Alphaproteobacteria > UBA9655 > UBA9655 > UBA9655. The sequence continues at coordinate 1,097 of JAIEQB010000023.1, forward strand.
GTACATTACCTTGAATTGGCTGTTGATCTGGAGCTGGAATGGCAGGTGCTTGAGCAGGAGGATCATCTGGCGGCCACTTCTTTTTCTTCTGAGGCTGCTGTTTTGCTGCAATGATAGGCCGCAATTCTTCCAACTTATGGGCAGCTGTTTCTATAACATTTGTTTTCAAGTCATAATGCAAAAATTTGGGATGTTTTTCTAACAACTGCGCAATAACTTCTACTCTTTCTGCAGGTGCTGGATTTTCATAGGTACCGTCTCCTGTCCCTCCGGGCCTTGTAAAGATAAACTGTCGTCCCGAAGGTTCAAGTTCAGGCATCTTCTTTGGGCGCGTCACGATGTCGATATCGCGGATGATATCTGTTTGCATACGTTTTTCGAGAGGTGTTAGCGGTTTTTCAGTCACTTCCCCAAAAGGAATACGAACCGTAAAGCCAATATACGGCGCGCTATGACGCACATTATCATATTGATATTCACCATCGATATTTATGTATCTATTAACGTCCAAACGAAAGCGGGCACGTACGCCATTGATGGATTCAACCCCATGAGCCTTAAAGTTATAACCGGCGACATAAAGCCTGAGACAGTCGAGATGAGGAACACTTCGACCAATTTCATAATCAAGGCCTCTTAAAGCAAATTCTTTAGTGGCATTAAAATACTCAGAGTGCCCTTGAAAAACAGGCTTTGTTGTCTTTGAGCGAATTTTTTTCGATTTAGAGAAAGGGACATAGATGTTAGCACGGACATCGTAATGCACACTTAAGGCTTCCAGTCCAAAGGTACCTTGTTGAAAATTCTTGTGATGTTCTGTCCGCCTATTATCAAAAAAACCGTACCCTCCGAAGATCCATTCCAAGGACGGAATTATTTGCCGGTGGGCAAGTCCAAAGTTACCTTCTGAGTTATGTTTTGTGGAGCGAAAAAAGCGAATATCTGTAAATAAAAGGGAGGTCGCATCCTGAAACAAAGGTGAGAACAAACCAACCTGTCCCAAGCTTTGTTGGCGGCCCGCCATTAACCGAAGACGCCCCTCATTATTCCATTTGCGTTCTGATAAAGCACAAGGCGGCGTTGCTGTTTCCGTTGCCCAGACATCATCTTGAAGAAGAAACTGAGCCAAAGATGTGTAAACAACAACTCGAACCACTCCGTCAAGAAAACGGCACTTTAAATAATAAGAAAAAGTTGTCCCTTTTTCTCTCATATACATCAATCCTGTATTTTTTGCGAACTTGTTATTTAACTCAAATACTAATTTTTCTAATACGAAACATTTTATTAAAATTTAACTAGTGATTTACATAGAGGATGGTTGGAGAGAACACAAGACTCTTTTTTATAAATTTATGAAAATTAAGGAATAAAAATTAATGATGACTGCGTTAGCCTACGAAAATAGAGCGACTAAATTTTTCTTGTCCAGGGACCTTTACAGAATCTCCTTTAGAAAGGGGGGATCCAAGCCAAGATCTCCATCCTAAATACCCGTGCTCTCCAAGCGCGGTTGAAGGCGGCTGTTCAACATCATAAACAATTGTAAAATCCATCAAGGGGCCACTATAAAACCGAGCAAGGTCATACAGACGCTTATAAGCCTTACCCGTAGGGATAAAAAGGTCAAGCTGCTCAGGGGTTAGGGGGCCTAAATGAAGGTGAAGGTGATTTTCTTGATCCCAAGCACGCGTCCCGAGGGCTGCTCCTTGCCCCAGTAATTGCCATTGACCTGACTTACCAATACGAGTCTGTTGTCCTTTTTGAATGGGACGCCATATCCCTACACATTTTTCAACCCATAGGGGAATATGAAAATAACTCCTCAAAATGAATTCAAGTCCGCTTGCAGAATGCGGCCGCGACCAAAAAAGCCCGGCATAATCCAAGAGACTGCGATCAGGCACATGCATGCGATCGCGCAATGTTTTTTGATTAATGCCAATGAAGGAGCGCAAACCTATAGCAACATCAGTTTTTTCAGGAGAATGGGTATTAAGGCTAATTAAGTATTGCTTTTTTATGCGGTGAAGGATAGACGCCAAGCGATGATTAAATATATCTAAGAAATCTTTTAGACTTGTATCCCCATTACGAATCCGCTGAATCATCATTTCCGTGTAAGGAAAAGGAAGGGGTCCCTGAATTCCTGCAATTCCCGTGAAATTAACATTAAGGGTGTAGGGCTGCCCCTCTCCTTCTACATCTTCAAGAGAATAAATATCGCTCGAAAGAGCCTCTAAATAAATGCGGGCCTTAACGCTAACAACTTCCTCGTTTGGATCTACCGTTTCCCCAAAAGGAATAGCTTTTGGACGCAGGTACTCTAACAGCTTTATGGCTTGATGAAATTCAAACCGATAAGGCTCTTTCAATAAAACGTCTTTTACAGTAAGTGTTGACTTCCGATGTGGGCGGGCCATTGTTTCCAAACTCCATCAGTTCGTGTACTTGTTAAGGTCAATTCCGTAAATGAATTCAAGGAAACATAGAGGGAAAAAAATTCATTCAAAACAGAAGCCATCATATAACCCCCATGCCCTGCATAGGGACTCTCATTAAGACTCAAGGTAATACTTACACCTTGGATAAACCCTCTCCAGGCATCAACGCCATAACGCCGCATCACTGTCTCATAAGTAATATCTGCAATAGCTGCAATCGAATGGTGTGGTTTATTTCGACCGAAACCAGAGTATAATTGTAAAAGTTCTTTTAATTGTAAAAGTTCTTTCAAAGCTGAAGCTGCTTTGCCTTCTCCAGAAAGACTGAGGTGATTCAAAGACAACTGGGAAATCAAGTGCCATTGTGCCTCACCATCGAGGGGAGGCTGCACCTCAGGACCAGGCCGATCAACACACTTGATCGTCACTGGAGGAATAGTACCATCCACCTGAAGCTCTGCCCCTGCGGGGATAAAAGAGGCTAAATCTCTATTAGTACACAAGGTATAGGCATAAACAACCTGATTGCTTGGTTTTTGTGGGGTGAATTTATAATCCACAAAAGACAAGAAGACGTCCGTTCCAACAATATCCAAATTATCTGAAGGAGCTCGTGTACCATACCAATAAAGATTATTCTTACTTTCTTCTGTTTGATAATCATAAGAGAAATAAGGTGCATAAACATCGGGCTCATTTCCACCGGGAACAGCCCCCACAACTTTTATAACACTGTGAACTTCTGTTGAATCTTCATTGCGTTGATCTCCCACTAAACGATAGGAGATAGACTGATAGTTAAGGTTAATGGGTTCACTGATTTTAGAAAAGAGATTAATAATGGGGGTTGCTCCCAAGACAAAGTTATGCTTATCGATACGAAACTTATCAATACGACTGTTATCAGCTAAAGGAATAAATATATCCACATAGCGCATGGCCTCCCCTGTTGAAAAGTTTTTTATATCAAAAAAGTTAAATTTATCGGGAAAGACAAAATATTCATGGAGCACACGATAAGCATCCAAGCTTTTATGAGGATAGGGAACCAAAGCCTCATCTTCCTTAAATCCAACGGCCAGAAGAGAAGGAGCTTTTAATCGACTGGGCACTTTATCCGTGTCAGCTTGAATATAAATTGGCGTATGCTGGTTAGGGAGATAAGCAAACATACTGTCATAAAGACATTGGGTTGTCATCATGTCTCCAGATAAATAAAAGCGGAGCGACGTTGGTGAAAGTTCACTCATATTACCATCATACCGTTCCACACGAATTCTAAGAATCCATCGAGTCTGGAGTTGAACAGGATCAAAAGGACTTTGATCTATATTTAGAACATCAGCCCTACTTACCTCAAAGGGCCAAAGTTCCACGGGGTAGGAGGTTTGAAAACGGCAGATTTTTTTCTCTTGAGCTTCTTTAAAAAGAACTGTTCCCCGGGGTACCTTATAGCCTGCAGTTGCTTTTCCTAAGCGAGAAGACAGACGAAAACTGGCCACCGTTGCAGAAGGAAATGGCGTTACAAACTGAGGGTACAGGATCCCTAAAAGGTTACTCGTAAACTGGAGGTACCGGTTATCTACTTCCTTTTGAAGACGGCCTGTCAAAAAGGCAAAGGATTCGAGCAAACGCTGCACATGGGGATCCGTTGACCCCGCTGGTGATAGGTTCAGGTTTTCTGCAATTTTTGGATACCGCTCTGCAAAGCGATTCCCCATGCGGCGCAGATAAATCATTTCTTGTTGGTAATAATCGAGCATTTGCTCGAACTTTTCCTTACTCACGGCCTGTCCCTTGCTTATAATATTTTTCTTAGTGTACTGGAAAACAAACAAGGATTCCATAGTTCTTTAATTTTTATAGCTTAAACTTTTAGGACTTGCCTCTGTCTTTTAAGTCTTTTATACATAAAATTTATTAAGCTAGAACATTTTCAAGCGGTTTCATGATGTCTTTTTAGAGGAGAAGAATGACAAGAATGGCACTCCTTTCACACAAGTATGCATTTAAATAAAATATGAAAAAATTTTTAAAACTTCGAAATATCCTCCTTGTTTTTTTTGGGCTTATTCTTAGTTTTTTATTCATTTTATTTTACGATGTTTTCCCAAACGTAAAACGCTTCAGAACTATGCAAGACGAAATTAAGTCCACAGAAAATGTTGATTTAAGAGGTCTCAAAGATTTACGAGCATCTGGTAGTAATATACCTAGCTTTCCTGATCTCCAAAAAAAATTAAGCCATATTAAGGGTCCCATTATAATTGTAGATGCCATGTATGATTCTCATGGATATTTCCTCGGAATACCAACAACGTTTCTGGCTTATCAGCAAAAAACACCTCCTTTAAAACATGCCCTCCGTCGCCTTCTCTTAACAGGAACATTTAACAAGCGCATGGATTGGATCACACCAGAAAGTGAAGAAGCTGCAAAGTATGGTTTTTCTTACAAAGAAGTTAATATAGGAAGCAAGGTGCGCAATACATACGAATACATTGATGACATTGTTTCTTTTTTTGACTCTACCCCCTCTAGCACATGGCTTCATTTTCACTGTCGAAACGGTTGTGGACGCACATCGATGCTATTAACCATGCTGGATATTATGAAAAATGCTCCGCAGGTATCTTTAGAGAACATTGTTAAACGTCAAATGCTTCTTGGAGCTGAGGCTTTACTTAATATAAAAGTTTGGGAAAATGGAACTTATACAGAACAAGCACTTAAAGATCGCAAAGAATTCATCGAACAGTTTTATGCTTTTGTAAGCCAACGTAAGGCAGGGGGAATTCAAAAATGGTCTGAATGGCATCGTCAACAAGAAGCGTCACTCCAGAATAAGACAAATTTAATTAACAACACAAATTAACTATCAAATTCATCTATTTAGATTAAACTTTTAGGATCTGCCTCTATCTTTCAACTCTTTTACATGTATAGGTTCATAGGTTAAAAAATTTTAAAAACACGCTTGTTATGATTTCTTGCGGAGAAAAGGAAAGTAAGATCTTGAGCTTAAGACATATAAAAACAGGAGCAGGAATACTCTTTTTTTTAATTCTATTCTTTTCAGTTTATTTCGTGTCAACAGATGATTATACAAATGCTCCTTTCAGAACAATGCAAGATAGGATCTCTTCTGCAGAACAGGTTGATTTAAGGGGGCTGCGGGAACTACAAGCCTCGGGTGGCCCAAGCATTGATTTTGATGATCTCAAAAAGAGGTTACGTCACATTAAAAGTCAAGTCATTATTGTTGATGGAACCCACCAAAGTAAGGGCTATATCAAAAAAATTTCTACAATTTTTTTAAACTACAAATCAAATAATACTGATTTAAGACACTTTATTCGGCGTTTAATCTATACATATTCTTTAGAAGAACATCCAGAACTCGTCACACCTGAAAGTGAAATTGCAAAGCAATATGGATTTAAATATACAAACATCAGAATCGAAAGTAAGATTCCTTCTTCTGATGAAGCCATCGACACGTTTGTAAATTTTATCGATACACTCTCAGAAAACACATGGGTTCATTTTCATTGTCGTCATGGGAAAGGGCGAACATCCATGATGCTCACAATGTATGATATCATGAAAAATGCTCCTACAGTTAGTATACAGGATATCATCAAACGCCAACATCTTCTGGGTTCAGTAGATTTGAGTAATACAATAAGTTGGAAGACAACAAGGGGAACTTATACTTCAGAAACCTTGGAAAATCGAAAAAAATTCATTGAACAATTTTATAATTTCATTTGCCAGCGTAAGGCAGGAGGAATTCAAAAATGGTCCGAGTGGCCGCATCGTGAAAATAAAACAACTTTTACTGCGGGTTAATGACATAATTTCACATTAATTGGTGTATTTGTTACATTGACTTAAGCTTAAGTTTGAAAGATAATTAAAGCGCTGCTATCAAATATTTTAATTCAACTTCCATTTTATTTTAGATGCATGTTCTGGTAAGTCATAAGATTGAACTTCTTAACAAAGACATTTTCTATTTTTTTGTTTTTCTCATTACGAAATATCAAAGCATACGGGTAATTTGAATCATTACTTTTTTTAAATTCTAGAAAAGTATACTTTTCTCTAATACGTTGCGGCCCAATGCTTTTCGCAAACTCCAAGCTCAAAGCTATCGAAGTTATGGAAGGTTAGGTGTAGTCCCAATGAGTAGTGGTGTGGGTTGGAGTGAAACAAATGTAAGTTTGTGTTGAAACTCAGCTAAAATTTTTTGCATAAACGTGAGGAATTTTAGGGTTTTGAGTTTACAAAAAATTAACCATATCCAGAGTAATATACAATAAGGCCATCAAAACAAAGGAGCCTCTATCATGAAAAAAGCAAGTATTACAAACATTACAGGGACTATCTTTATTATTTTAGGAGTCCTTTCAGTTATTTATCCGTTTTATAGCTCACTTGGAATTGAGGCCTTTTTAGGAGCTCTTTTCCTTTTTGGTGGAATTTTTCAACTCTTTGGAGCCTTTGAAGACAAACAGCGCGATGGCTACATTTGGAATTTTATTGTGGGGGTATTGTACATTCTTACAGGTGTTTACCTCTTAAGTCATCCCCTTATAGGTCTTCTTTTCCTATCAATCCTCTTGATTGCTCTCTTTTATGCGCAAGGAATATTGACGATTATCTTTGGCTTTCAACAACGCAAAGAAGCTCGCTATTGGGTTTGGTCACTTATAAGTGGTCTTTTATCGATAGGTATCGCTACCATTCTGTTAGTGAATTATCCTATAAGTGCTTTGTGGGTCTTTGGGGTTTTAATCGGCATTAATTTATTAATATTCGGAATATCACTCATCGTGCTTAACCCTTTTACTAGAGAGTCCTAAATATTATCAGTTATGAGATTGCCTACACTTTCTATAGAGTGTGGGCAATTCAGTTTTTTAATCCTCTTCAATATCCGTTGGTACTTGAGATTGCCATGTTAAACGCAGGGCATTCAAAATAGCCAAAATATCGATTCCTTCTTGTAACAAGGCCCCCATGACGGGAGTTACCATGCCAATAGCTGCAAAATACATACCCACAAAGCTTAAAAGCATTCCCCCAACTGCACTGACCAAAGCCACTTGTCGCATGCGAATACTGATGTGAAGCAATTCATCTACCTTCGCCAGAGAGCTTTCAAGAATGACGGCACCTGCTGCCTCTGTCGTCACCAGATTATGTTGACCAAAGGCTAACCCTACGGTTGCCACCGCAAGGGCGGGCGCATCATTAATACCATCTCCCATAAAAATGGTGGGAGCGCTAGCTGTTTCCTTAGCGACAATCTCAACTTTTTGTTCGGGAGATTGGCTGGCGTAAACCTCTTTAATGCCCAGCTCTTTGGCGATATAATTTACCTCTGACGCCCGATCTCCAGACACCACCATAATCTTTTTAAAGTAGTGGATGGGAGTCAGATGGGCGATAAAAGATTGGCCCTCAAGGCGCAGAGTATCTCTGAAGTAGAAAACGGCCGCAAGTTGGTCGTTGATCAGAACAATACATTCCATACCTGGTCTTGGGGGCGCCATTATTGCGACTTGATCTCGCTGCTTTTGAGTCAATTTTTGCCGACTTGTAATTTGTATAACCTTCCCCTCTAGATGGCCCACCAACCCCTTTCCAGGGGCTTCATTGATCTTCTCCACATCCAAGAACGCAAGGTGAGATTTTTGAGCGGCCTTAACAATCGCCGTTGCGAGAGGATGCTTTGAGAACCGTTCGATACTCGCAACTTCCTGAAGAACGCCCTCCTCATTAAAGCCAGCCAACGTGGCAACATCAGTCAATTTGGCCTGACCATAGGTGAGAGTTCCTGTCTTATCAAAGATGGCTGTCTTGCAGGTTGGCAGGCGCTCTAAAACCACGGGGTCTTTGATAATAATCCCCTTTCGAGCAGCCAAGGAAATGGCGCTAATAAGCGTAATGGGGATGGCAATCAGCAAGGGACAAGGCGTTGCGATCACGAGAACAGCGAGAAAGCGAACAGGATCGTCCGTCAAATAAAATGTCAAACCCGCAATGATCAAGGTCAACGGCGCAAATATGGCCCCCAGCTGGTCCCCCAGCCGGCGCAGATGGGGACGCCTTTGCTCTGACTCTTCCATCACTTTCATAATCCGGGCATAGCGGGAATCTTGAGGCAACTTTTCAGCACGGATGATAAGCATCTCCTCGCCATTAATAGCCCCTGAAATGACGGAGGCTCCCGGCGTTTTTGAAACCAGATAAGGCTCTCCCGTCAGGTAAGATTCATCCATCGAACCATGGCCTTGAATCATAACTCCATCAACAGGGCATGTTTCATGGGGATAAATAACAATGTGATCCCCAATCTTAACTTTTTCCAAGGGAGATTCCTCAATTTTGGCGTCAATCTTAAGATGGACCATCGAGGGCATCCGTTCAGCCAAAGCCAGCAACACCGATGAGGCGCGCCTTAAGGCATAGGTTTCCAGCATCTGGCCTGTGGCGAGCATCAGCATAACAATCGTTACAGCTAAATATTGGCCTAAATACACACCCACAACGATGGCAAGGGCCGCCAAAATATCCGCCCCAAAGATACGATTATAGAGTTTCCATAGGATTTGAAAAACCAGAGGAACGCCGCAAAGCACAATGACAATCAAAAGAGGAATATCCTGCCGCGCAATGGAATAAATAGGTTCAAAAGAGCTGAATCCGATTAAAAAATAAGAAAGGATGGCAATTAAAAGAATGACAACAAGAGCCGTTTGCCACCGTGAAGCAGGAGAGCGCTCATTTTTATTTTTCATTATCCACCCCTAGGCTTTTCAATTTCAGGGATAATAGCATAGGAAATCTTTAGGATTGATTAAGAAAATAGCTGTTGTTTTCACGAAGTTAAACTCATTAGTTCGATGTAAGGTGGAAGAACTCTCACCTTTGTCATGCTGAACTTGTTTCAGCATCTAAAGAGATCCTGAAATAAATTCAGGATGACCTTTCTTGGAAAAAATTTATTGACTTCAAATAACTTCATTCTATATTGTTAATTTTTATTAACCTTCTATAAGGATGTTTTATTATGATTAAAAAATTTATTTTTTCATTGGCGATTATACTAAGTTTAACGACCCATCATGCTGTGGGCATGGATAATGAGGAGGAGCCACTTGACTTATCAACAACTTTAGCACAACCCGGAAAGTTGGATGAACGACACAGAGAAGGAAGGCTTGATGCAGACCCTAGCTGCTGGTCTACCATTCCTGGCGGGATGACGTATCTGGGAACTGATCCTATAGAACAACTCAAGGAACTCAAGGAATTAGAAAAGAAATTAAGAGATCTCTTATTAATAGTTTCATTAGATTAAATGTCCGACTAGGAAAGATGTGAGCCCTCTAAAGAGGTCATTGTAACCCATTTTTCCTCATTTATTCATTTACTTTATGGACTTGGTATTATTCAGCACTTCTGCTTAATGGGAATTTCAGCATTTAGCCAATTTAAATATTTTTCATTAATAGAGTGAACATTCAATTCCATGATGCAATTCATGTAATCAATGTGTTTTGAAATCACTTTTTCAATGTCTTCCCTCTTCTGCTCCTGGGTTTTAATAATCATCACAAATTCAGATTCTTGCTTGATTTCTCCCTCCCATCTATAGGCGCATTCAATAGGAAACCAGTTTGTACAAATCGCAAGACGGTGCTCAAGAAGGTCGAGACTTATTGTTTTAGCCTCTTCAGCGGTATTAAGTGTAACATAAAATAATTTCATGAAATCCCTTCCTTTTTAGTTTTTTGGTTGTTTATCAGCTCTCTTTTCATTACTCAAGGTTTAGTTAGCCTGAGGCTGGTGCACTTGCCGGAAAAGTTCCCAGATTATTTCTAATCTGCCTTCATATTCAAGACGTTTCTGCTCATACCAAAAGTTGCCAAATTCGGCGCTTTCTACATCAGCACTAGAAAGTTTTTCTTTTTTGCGCGATGCCTTTGTCATTTTACTTTGCAAAATGCAATTTAAATAATCATGTACACATTTATATCTATTTAGATCACTACTATCACTAAAATTAAATTCCTGAATAGAGATAAGATAATTATTTAATATAGCTTGAAGAGCTATCTTCGCTCCTTTTTCATCTAAGTCTAAAAGCAGCGTTTCTCGATCTTTCATATCTTGCTGTAACTGCAATCTCTCTGAATCTTCTTCAGTATTTATTGAAGTCGAAGAACAAACTATTGACTCCGAAGGGCTAGAACTTGATTTTAAAGACCTCTTTGATGATTTTGCAGGCCTTCTCACTGACATTGCAGAACTACTTGCTTCCGGCAAAGAACTAACTACTGGTATTGAAGACTCACGACTTGATTTTAAAGACTTTTTAGATAATCCTAAAGGCATCCTTGACTTTGAAGAACGAATTACTGGCTTTGGCGACGTAATTGATGGCGTTGAAGGTATACCTAGTTCTGTTTGAAGCTCAGGTGGGAACAGCCCGTTTCGGGGCTTAGGTGGAAAATATACTTCAAAAGAACCCCATTTTTCTTCATCATTCGAAACCATAACAGAACCTTGGATAAGCGAATCTGCACTTTCATTAGGGATACGACTGAGCCATTCAAATGTATACAGATCACCAGAGTGTGAATTATCAGATTCGCCCCTTAATTGTGCTTTTTTTGTTTCGTTACACGTGTCTACTTTTCTAAGATACCAGTCATCTAACAGTCTCTTAAATCTAAGGTCGCAAAACTTCTCCCTCAGTTGAGTAGATAAACTCACTATTTTTTTAAGTCTCTCATCTAAAATAAAAGTTAGAAAATTAAGGATTTTTTGCATCTCTTCTCTACGCTTAGGATGATTAGACTTAACAGACAACCAGTCAACTCTAAATTTAGTATTTAAAGCGCGAAGAATAACTCTTGTTTCTTCTAAATCTAAGTCTTTAAAAGACGAATCAATATTCGCAAAAGAGAGCGAACTAGTAAACGTGGTTACTACTAGTAAATACATGAAAAATCTCTTAATGAATCTATGATGCATCCATACAAACCATTACCAATTATTGTTAATGCATAATAAGTCATAAATTAAGCTGGAACAAGGCTCACTTCATTAAAAGTTAACAAGTTAAACTCCTAACCGAGCCTAAAACACTTTGTAACATTCTTAAAAGATCGCACGGCAAGGAAAATATAACTCAGCGCCGCCCAAAGAGCTTTTCCATATCAGCGCGGCTTAGCTCTACATAGGTAGGACGGCCATGATTGCATTGACCCGAATGGGTGGTTTGCTCCATTTGACGCAAAAGAGCGTTCATTTCTTCAACGGAAAGCCGGCGCCCCGCACGCACGCTATTGTGACAGGCGCAGGTGGAGAGGACCTCGGCCAAGCGCTCCTTCAAACTTAAAGCGCCGCCCAACTCCTTAAGCTCATCCGCCAAATCTGTGAGAAGGCCTTTGATATTGATCTCTCCTAAAAGGGCAGGAATTTCCCGCACCAAAAAAGCCTTCTCCCCAAAGGGCTCCATGATCAGACCAAAGCTTTCTAGCTCCTCTTGAACCTCTTTCAAAGATACGATCTCCTCTTCCGTCAGCTCTATAACTTCAGGAATGAGTAAAGGTTGACGGCGCACATGACCTTTTTCTGCTTTAAGCTTCTCATAAACCAAACGTTCATGGGCCGCATGCTGATCCACAAGAATCATGCCTTGCTCGGTTTGAGCGACAATATAGGTTTCGTGAAGCTGAGCTTTTGCAAATCCCAAAGGAGGTGTCTCAAGGGGAGCTTCATCCAACAGCGGGGCAGGAGCTTCCTGAAGGGAGGTGTAACTCGGCCGTGGAACTTGCGGCAGATATCCACTTGAAAGAGAAGGCTGACGATAGGTCGTTGACTCAGGACGGAAAGCATAAACGGCTTGCTGGCTAACAGTTGTGGCTGTTTTGTGGCTCGCCCCCGCCAGGGTTTGCTTTAGTGCACTGACAAGTGTGCCCCGAATAAGGCCACTATCCCGAAAACGGACTTCTGTTTTAGCAGGATGAACGTTCACATCCACATCTTCTGAGGGGAGGTCTAGGAAAAGAGCCAAAAGTGGATAACGATCAGAGGCTAGAAAGTCCTGATAAGCTGCTCGAATGGCCCCCTGCAAGAGCTTATCCTTCACAGGGCGGCCCTTTACAAATAGATATTGGTGAGCCCCATTGGCTCGACTCATGGTGGGCAAAGAAATGAAGCCTTTCAAATGAATGTCGCCCCGACTCATCTCAAGGGTCAAAGCATTGTCGGCAAATTCTTGACCCATGACTTGCGCAAGTCGCTCTTTTAAAGAGGCACAGGGCTTATAATCAAAGACAACCCGCTGGTCGGCGAGGAGTTTAAAGGCAACAGAAGGATGACTCATGGCCAAACGATTCAAAAGCTCAACAGCATGGGAGAGTTCCGTTTGCGGGGTTTTTAAAAACTTCAGCCGTGCTGGTGTTGCGTAAAACAAATCTTTGACTTCTATGTGGGTTCCCTGGGGGTGAGAAGCAGGAATGGGGGCCTTTTTATCTCCCCCTTCTACCTTCAAACACCAGGCCTCGCTGGCGCCTTGAAGACAACTTGTGATATGAAGGCGACTGACGGAGCCTATAGAAGGCAGCGCTTCTCCACGAAATCCAAGGGTTTGAATGTTAAAAAGATCACTATTGGGAAGCTTTGAAGTCGCATGACGCTCAATGGCCAACTCCAAATCCTCGCGCCCCATACCAGATCCATTATCCGTCACGCCGATAAGGCTCCGACCCCCGTCTCGCAGCTGAACTGTTACTTGTATTGCTCCCGCATCAAGGGCATTTTCAACAAGCTCTTTTACAACAGAAGCTGGCCTTTCCACCACTTCACCAGCAGCTATTTGATTCACAAGGTGAGGTTCAAGTCTGCGAATCTTCATGCAGCCAAATACTCCCGTGCAAGGATTTTTCCTTCTTCAATGGCCGGCTGATCAAACGCATTCACCTCTTCCAGGTAGGAGGTTAAAATGGTTTCAATCATAAAGTGCATCATAAGAGCTCCCAGCGATTCCTCTCCTATCTTATCCAAAGTGATCAAGCGCACAGGACAGTTGTTTCGCTTGAGTGTTTCATAGGTCGCTTTCAATTCAGCTGAAAATAAATCACCCATGGTTTTATGGGTAAATTCGGGAACCAGGGTTGAGTCAATCTTATCCCCTTTCCCCTCCCACTGCGGAGCAATGAGGGTAAATAATTTGTCCTTAGGACCTGCGAGATAGAGCTGCAATTGACTGTGCTGATCAACGGTCCCCAGCGCCGCAATGGGAGTTGTCCCCTTCCCTTCTTTGCCCAAACTTTCCGCCCATAATTGGCAATACCAAAGGGCAAACAAACGCAGCTGATCCGCATAAGGCATCATCACAGAAAGAGTTTTTCCAGACTCTTTCAGAGCATGAGCCGTTTGTGCGCTTAACAAGGCTGCAGGTTCTGACGCCGTCAAATGCGCTTGAAGAACGGAAGCAGCTCCTTTGCGATAAGCGTAGGGATCAAGTCCTGAGAGAAGCATAGGAATAAGCCCCACGACGGAAAAGCATGAATAACGTCCCCCCACAGTGGTGGGATGATCAAGACATGGCCAGCCTTGTTTATTAGCAAGCTTACGCAAGACATTATTCGTAGGCTCTGTCACCACTAAGACTTTCTCTGTAATCCCCTGTTGAACACAGGTCAAAAGCTGCATCAAGGTTTCAACGGTAGAGCCCGATTTCGAAATAGCTATAAGGCCCGTTGTCTTGGGGTTAATCGTTTTAAAAAGCCTTTCAAAGGTATGGGGATCAACATTATCAAAAAAATGAAGGCGTGGCTTTGCTTGAGAGCTTAAAGCATAGAGAGCTTGCCCCCCAAGGCTTGACCCCCCTGTTCCTAAAATTAAGACATCTTCAAACTTAAGAAAAGGGTCGATCGCTTGTTGATAGGCATTAATGTCATCGGTTTTTTCAACCAAGGCAAGGGGCGCTAACTCACCAGCATTATAAGCCTTCCGAAACCGTGCCAACACATCCATACGCGGGGAAAGTTTTCCCTTTAACTGGCAGCCCTCAAGATTTTGAATCAGCATCCTTTAAATCCTTTTCTGGTGGTTTTTTATCAGCGGGACCTATAAGCACAAACGAGAGAAGCTCTGGTTTTAGAAAATCTTGAACAAAATTATTCATTTCCTCGAGGGTCACTTTTTCTGTTTCTTCAAGTTGATTTTTAGCTGCCTGCGGCCCTAGGTTAAAAATCAGGGAATCGATATACTCATGAGCCACGGCAGATGTACTGGTCAGAGACAGAATTTGAGCGCGTTTAAATGTAAGCTTTGCGGAGGTGAGCTCTCTGTCTGTGATTCCAAAGTCCTTCAGACGTTCCCATTCGGAACGGATAAATTTAGCAATTTTCTGAGCATTTCCACAGTCACAAGAAAAATCACCCAGGAGGACATCCGTCTGAGGAAGATGCATTGAAAACTCTTGAATACCATAGATAAGGCCGCGCTTATCACGCAGCTCATCAAAAAGGCGCCCTTGAATGACATACTCTAGAAGAAGGTATTTTGAGTAGTCTTTGTTTAGAGGAGACATGCCAGGCTGGCCAAAGGCAACCATGGCTTGAGGCACTACTTTTTTAATAATTTCTTCCTTAGCCGCCCACTGCGGTTTAAATTCGCTTTTGGCGGGAGTCTTGACGGGAAGGGGAAGTGCTCCCATCGTTTCTTCTAAAAGTTGTAAAAGGTCCTTCTGAGTAATATCCCCAACAACTACGATTTTTGGCCGCGCACTTAGAAAAAGGCTTTTCGCTTCCGCATTTAAATCCTCAATGCTAATACTGCTTATCTTTTGAATTCCCTCTTTAAAGTTCGGCTCAAAAGCAACTTGAGGAAAGATCCCCTGAAGCAATTTAAGATAAGCTTCTCTCTCATCATCTTCTGCAAAGGCGGAAAGCAGTTCAAAGGCTTGGGACTTTGCAAAATCTAAATCTGTTTTCGTAAAATCAGAACTCTGAAGTAACTTCACCCATAGACTCAAGACGGTTTTAAGACTTTCGCGCGTCGTTTTTATGTTCAAATTTGTATTTGAAAAACCAAGGTTTAAGAAAAAGTCAGCAGGCGTTTCCTTTCTAAAACGATCCATCTCAAGAGGACTTAATATTCCCCCTCCGGCTAACAGAGCCGTTTGAAGAAGCACTGTCACTGGGGCATAGGGAGTGGTGACATCGCCTTTTTGAAAGCTCGCGATCATAGAAACAACAGGTGACGAATGATCCTCTACCAACCAAACTTCAATTCCTGAAGGGGTTGAAAAAGGTTGTATCGGGAGTATATCTGCAAAGGACACTGACTTTAACAAAGAGACCACGAGAAAGACGAGAAGAATAAGTCTTTTCATTGTGCTTTCTCCTCGGAAGAGCTCTCAGGCTGCCCCTTCTTTAATATACCAACAACAGCTTTTTCGGACTGTAAGTAGTTTTTTATAACCCTCTGAATATCTTCTGACGTAACTTTTTCCAAATCCGCTGGCAAAGCATTAAGCTGCTCCAATGTCACATCTGATGAAAGCGCATCCCCTAATAAAATAGCCTTTTGATAGATATCGTCCAAGGACATCACAAGCTCATTATAAACATAATGGCGGGCACATTTCAAATCATCCTCCTTGACCCCTTCTCGAGCAATCTGCTCTAGTTTTTGATGAATGGTAGCTTCGATATCCTCCCATTTTGCTGTAGAAGTAGGTTTAACATAAAAAGCAAAATTCCAAGGATCTCTCTCAGAAAAAAAGGCTGATGAACTCGCAAAGGAAGACACCCACTTCTTTTGATGCACCAAGATCTCATATAAACTCCCCTGAAAATCTCCCTCTAAAAATTCTGCTAACAGAATTAAAGCCAGCATATCCTGGTAATTCGATTTTTTAAGATCAGGCAGGGGATAAATTTCACTGATAGATAACTGAGCAACTTTAGGGTGTTCAACCACGACAGGAGCGATCTTAGCCTTTTTGAGGGGCTCTTGTGGCCTTTGGCGCTGGACTTTTTCGCCGACTGGTAAGTCTCCATAATACTTTTCAGCCCAGGCTTTAACTTGAGCAGGGTCGAAATCTCCCGAAACAATAATATAAGCATTATTGGGCTGATACCAGGTTTTATGGAACGCTTTTACATCATCCAAGGTCAATCCGCGAATGTCTTTTTCCCAGCCAATGATAGGGTTTTTATAGGGATGAACAGAAAAAAAGACGCTGTTGAATTTCTCATTAAAATACTCATCTGGATTGGTTTCTGTGCGCATAAGGCGCTCTTCAAGAATCACATTTTTTTCCGTATCAAACTTCGTCTGATTAAAAGCAACGCCGCGCATTCTCCCAGCTTCATATCGCATCAAAAGCTCTAAATGATCCGTCATCATGGTTTTATAATAATAGGTGTGATCACGAGTTGTAATCGCATTACTATGAGACCCTGAGGATTGAAAATCCTCTAAAAACTGCCCCATTTGCACTTCAGGAAGCCCTGTTTCCATCAAGTGCTCTAGATAATGGGCAAGACCGGTTTTTCCAGGCACCTCATCCGCTGATCCTACTTTAAACCAGGTAGAATAAAAAACAATGGGGGCTCTTTTGTTGACAAGAAGAAAGAACTGCAGCCCATTTTTTAAGGTAAACGTTTCTGCCTGAATAAGAGGGGCTGCATGGACATGAGATAAAGTCACGAGAGTTGCCAGCAAAAGGAACAATTTTTTAAACATATAATTTATCTCACCCCTATTGTGGTGCAACATTTTGATTTTGAGGGATTCCCTTTTTTTGAAGCTCGGCGGCCTCCTCATAAGGATTCACTACTTCTCCAGGAAGTTGTTTCTTCTTAATTCCTAAACTTTGCAAAACAGAATGACCCTTTTTTGCTTCTTCTATTCTAGACTCCTCATCAATTTCTTTACGAAGTTCTTTTTCTCCTGACTCAGCACCGGCCTGCTGAAGGATGGTTTGCTCCCCTTTACTAGCTTTATGATTTTGCGGTTTTATTCCAAGCACTTGATTTCTTTTTTCTTCAAGAGCTTTTATATCCTGAGGACGGGGTGCCCCAGGATCAGGCTGAGGAAGGACAAAAAAGTCAGGCGGCATGTCTAAGGGTTGCATGGTGGGTGTCACAGCAAACTCATCGGGAGGATCCCGATCAATACCCAAAGTTTTTTTGACGGAACCACAGGCCTGGAGCAAGCAACAACCTGACAATAAAGCAATTAGAGTAAACCGAGAAGGATGAATCACTTTTTTTTCCTCACATAACTTTCTATAAGTACAAGACAAACACCTACGGTAATCGCACTATCAGCGATATTAAACGCAGGAAACCGGTAGCCGAGAATGTAAACAGGAACGAAAATAAAATCAACTACTGCGCCAAAACGCAAACGATCTATGATATTTCCAACGGCTCCGCCAATAATCATGCTTAAATAAACAATCTGAAATTTATCGGTAGTTTTTGAAATCCAAACTCCCAGGACGGTAGAAATCCCAGCAGCAAGCATAATAAGAGCGGCCATCTGCCAAATTTCATTGGCTTTTAAAAAACCAAACCCAATGCCTTTGTTCCAAGTTAAAATAATATTTAAAAAAGGAAATACGTGCCATACGGTTTCAGGGTTCTCAAACTCATACAATATCCATGTCTTTGAGAGTTGATCTAAGAAAACGACAATTGCTACAACAAAAAGGGGAAGAAGGAGCCGATTTTTCATAATGGCCTTACCACTTCTGCACAGCGCCCACAAAGGTCAGAAAAATCTTTTATCTCTCCCACTTCAGGAAGAACCTTCCAACAACGCGCGCATTTCTCGCCAAAAGCAGGGTTAACCAAAACCACAACGTTAGGAACATCCTCTAGCTGGAAACCATTTTCCGGTAAAGTATGGGTATCAATAACCACCGCCTTCGAGGTAATCGAAAGTTCCGCCAAATCTACACCTTCAAGGAAAGGCAGATAGGAAGGATTCAAGAAAACCTCCACCTGGGCTTGAAGGCTGGATCCGATTTGTTTTGACGCTCGGGCCACTTCAAGGGCACCGGTCATCACCTTGCGCACTTCCCTAAGACCTTCATATTTTTGAGCCAGCTCAGGGGAATTCCATTCAAAGGACAGGGCAGGAAAGAGCGCGGCATGAATGCTCCCCTCATGGTTGGGGTACCGCGCCAACCAAGCTTCTTCTGCTGTAAAACACAAAACTGGCGAAAGCCAACTGGAGAGGCACTCAAAGATAAAATTCATCACCGTACGGGTTGCCCGACGCTTTGGATCCTTTGGATCGTCGCAGTAAAGGGAATCTTTTCGTACATCGAAATAAAAAGCAGATAAATCCACAGCGCAGAAATTGTGGATTTCCGTGTAAAGCCCTTGGAAATTATAGGTCTTGGAGGCTTCCCTAACCAATTGGTCAATTTCATAAAGACGATGCAAAATCCATTTTTCAAGCTCGGGCATTTCCGGATAGGGAAATTTCTCTTCATCCGTAAACCCTGCCAATGCCCCCAGAAGATAACGAAACGTATTGCGATAACGCCGATAGAGATCTTGTTGGCGTTTAAGAATTTCTTCGCCCACCCGCAAATCTTCATAATAATCGCTATTCACAACCCACAAACGCAAAATGTCCGCCCCGATGGTACTTGTGATGGTTTGCGGTGATACAGCATCTCCGCGGGATTTGGACATCTTCTTGCCCTCTTCATCCACAATAAAACCATGGGTCATGACTTGCTTATAGGGCGCCCCATGCAAGGCGCCACAGCCCACCATTAAGGAGGACTGAAACCAGCCACGGTGTTGATCTGATCCTTCAAGATATAAGTCGGCAGGCCAGCTCATCCCTTCCCTTTGTTTCAGAACAAAGCTTTGACTCGAGGCGGAATCAAACCAAACATCAATAATATCTTGTGCTTGTTCATAGTCATCCGGGTTATATTTCTCCCCTAAAAACCGGGAAGGATTGGCCGTATACCATACGTTTGAACCTTCCTCTTTGACGGCTGTTACGATCCGTTCAACAACGTCGTAATCTCGCAGAACTTCTCCCGTCTCCTTGTGAACAAACAACGTTAGAGGAACACCCCAGGCCCGCTGCCGAGAAACACACCAATCCGGGCGATTTTCGATCATGGCCTGAATGCGTTTTTTGCCCGCCTCTGGAATCCACTTGACCGTATTAATGGCCTCTAATGCTTTTTCCCGCAGGCCCTTTTTATCAAGACTGATAAACCACTGAGGCGTTGTCCGGTAAATCAGTGGTTTTTTCGAGCGCCAGGAATGGGGATAACTGTGTTTCAACTTAGTTTGGCGTAAGAGCCTACCCTTTTCTTCTAACTTAGCAATAACCTCGGGCCCCACCTTATACACATGCTTTCCAGCAAACAAAGGGATATGATCATAAAAAAGACCATCTTCAGCCACGGTTTCAGGAACTTCCAATTTAAATTCTTGTCCCAAGGCAAAGTCTTCCACTCCATGGCCAGGAGCTGTATGTACCAATCCCGTTCCTGCCTCCAAGGTAACATGAAGACCAGGCAACAACGGAACATCAAAGTCATATCCTTCCCCATGGAAAGGGTGGTAAGCAGAGGTGCCCTCCAAATCAGATCCTTTAAACTCACCAAGAAGGGTACTTTCCTCAATGCCCGTTTCTGCCTCTACAGACTCCTGCAACTCTTTCGCAATCAAAATGACTTCCCCTGGCTTTGCCAAGGAGTCATCCTTTACTTTCTCAACCCTTAAGGCTACATACTCAAGATCAGCCCCGTAGGCAATGGCGCGGTTTCCTGGCAGAGTCCATGGGGTGGTTGTCCAAATGACAGCATTTGCCCCGTTCAATGCGGCAATAGTTGTTTTGTGAATGGGAAAGCGAACAAAAATGGAGGGAGATTCCACATCAAAATATTCCACTTCCATTTCAGCGAGTGCCGTCTTCTCAACGACGGACCACATCACCGGCTTTACCCCCTGATAAAGGCTGCCATTCATTAAGAAAATGCTGAAAAGGCGAATAATCTCCGCCTCTGCCTCATGGCTCATGGTGGTATAGGGATGGGCCCAATCCGCAATGACCCCGAGACGCTTAAATTCAGGCAACTGAACATCAATCCACCCTTGAGCAAAAACCCTGCATTCATCACGAAATCCAACGCGGGAAATCGCTTCGTTGTTTTTTCCCTCTTTACTATATTTTTCAATAATCTTGGCCTCGATCGGCAGCCCATGGCAATCCCACCCTGGAATAAAGGGGGTTGCTTTCCCCAGCTTGTATTGGGATTTCAAGACGATATCTTTTAAAATTTTATTTAGGGCATGACCTAAATGGATATGTCCATTAGCAAAGGGAGGCCCATCATGCAAAATGAATTTCTCGCGCCCTTCTGCCTTCTTCTGCAGCAGTCCATAAAGATTCATTTCCTCCCAACGCCTTAAAATTTCAGGCTCGCGCTCGGGCAAGTTCCCCTTCATGGGAAAGTCGGTTTGGGGCAAAAAAATGGTGGGTCGATAATCTTGGGCCATAGCTGCGTTCATCATCTTTAAATGTAAAGCTTATTTGTGCCATTTTGCTCGAGCTTCGTCAAATGGGTTTAGAAGTTATCTTAACAGCGGACGTTTTTAATAATAAACCTCTAATTCCCACTGTGTCATCTCCTCGCGAAGGCGAGGATGACAGAGGAGTGTTAAAATTTACAGAAGATAAAAACGGCCGGTATTAAGATTTTTCCCTCCTATCCCTTTACAAAGGTCCCCACCTGGTATTCGCGAAAGGCCTCCCGCAATTCCGCTTGGGTATTCATGACAATGGGGCCGTACCAAGCAATCGGCTCATTCAGCGGCTTTCCAGAGGCCAACAAAAAGCGCACCGGCCGCTTATCCGTCGTCACCGTCAGATGATTTCCTTCCCTTTTATAGAGGACGAGAGTACCATCCCCACAGGGACACGAAGGCGCCATATCAAAGTAATTTTTGCCGGCGGCCTCATGAACAAAGGGGGCGCGGAGCGAATCAAAATAGGCTTCCCCCTCAATGACATAGGCAAAGACATTATAGCCGTCTTTAACCATATGGGTAAAAGACTTGCCTTGGGGAATTTCAACATCAAAATACTCAGGCCCGGCAATGATATCCTGTACCGGCCCTTGCGTTCCCTCAACTTCTCCAGAAATGATGCGGAGCTTCACGCCCTCTTGGGTCATGATCAGAGGAATTTCCTTTTTCTTAATGCTGCGATAGCGCGGATCCATCATTTTTGACTTTGCAGGCAGATTCGCCCACAGCTGAAAACCAAACATCTGGCCCTTCTTATTTCCTTTCGGCATTTCCTGGTGAATAATCCCACTACCCGCCGTCATCCATTGCACATCTCCTGAAGAGATATCCCCTTTGTGCCCCATGCTATCCCCATGCTCCACATCGCCATCCAACACATAGGTAATGGTTTCAATCCCCCGATGGGGATGCCAAGGAAATCCAGCCTTGTAGTCTGCAGGATTTTCTGAGCGAAAATCATCCAAAAGCAAAAAAGGATCTAAAAGCGGCACCTCATGAAACCCAAAAGCCCGCTTGAGATGAACACCAGCACCTTCAATGGTAGGTGCACTTTTCCAGATTTTTTCAATGAGACGCTGTGAATTCTTTTCCATTCTTCCCCCCAGGAAACTTTATAAATTTTATCCTGGCATGAGAAAGGTTAAGAAATGGGAAAAAAAAGGGAATTTACTCTGTCCTACCCCACATATCTAATTTCCTCCCTCCCTCTTTCGTGCAGTGTAGGGACCAAGGTGGACACAAGCGATTTTACTACTTTTAAAGGTAAAAACAGACGATTTGTCTTATTCAAAAATGGAATGAATCCAAAATGTCCATAGAAGGAGCTTGCTCTCTCATTTTTTGCATCAACAACCACTGCATAAATTCCAAAATTTTCTTCGCTCACCCTATAGACACGTAAAAGAGCATCCATAAGAAGCTTAGCTCCTACCCCCTGTCCTTGAAGATTAAGGTTCACAGCCAATCTTCCTAAAAGGATTGCAGGAATAGGATAGTGGGGTAACTTTTTGGAAAGCGTGGAAGTCATTTCCACCTTAGAAAAAGATAAGGGGCTCAAGGTATAATATCCTGCAACTTCTTCAGGAGATTTCCCTTCTAAAACAAAAACTTTTGTAAGATTTTTCTTTACATCTTGAAGAGCATATCTTTTAAGATAGACATCCAGTTCTTCACTACCACAGAAAAACAGCTCCCGATTATGTATCCCTTGCTTTAAAACGGTGATCTTCATTCATCATTATCTTTTTTATAATTTTCATAAGCTTTTTGGAGAGCTTCATTGGGTTGCGGAGGCTCAGACAAGGCTTCCATTAAAAGCGACCAATCCTGATCTAACAAGGGTAAATCTTCATGCTCATGAATGACTTTCTCAGCTTCCTTAAGAGACGCCTCCCTGATAAATCGACTCAGAGAGCCTTTTTTATATTGAGCCGCCTTTTCAAGAACATAATAAGCTTCTTCATCAATACGAATCTGCAGACGATTGCCTTTTGAATAGCCATGCGATGATTTTAAATGCATTTAAAAGTCCTCCATAATTAAAAGTACATCCATATGGAGTACACGTCAAGCCAGTTAAAAATTCAGGAAAAAGAGAAGCCCCCTTCCCTTTTATAAAGGACGAGTGTGTCATCTCCACAAGGACATGAAGGCGCCTAATTTACTGATTAAAGAAGAAGTGGTGTCTCTCCACAAGCTTGCACCCGTGGAGATTTACTTAAATCACTGCCTAGCAAAAGGATCAACTTTCTTGTGGTAGTCCAGATATTCCTTCTGTTCACTAGGATCAAGAAGCAAGAATCTTGGTAACATCGTCCAACCTTTTGCAGATCGTTCAGATTCTTTTTTGTCTATTTTTTCTTGTAACCTCTGTATCGTTTCTGGAGTTGCCTTAGAAACTGGCGTTCTGGGCGCTCCCCCCCTCATCCTCCATAGCATAAGCTCCCATAGAGGAGAGTATAACTCCAGACATCAATAGAATAAAAAACCACTTTTTTCCATAATTACACCTATATTATTAAGTTTTACATCAGTTTTAATGTGGCATATTTAAAAAAATTGTCAAGTTGAGCGTGTTGACACTCAAAAAAATATCTTATATTTTTACGTCCATGACCCACATTATTGTTGCTGCCCTTTATCAATTTATATCGCTGCCTGATTATAAGGAGCTGCAACCCTGCCTGAAAAAGTTGTGTGACCAGCACGATATTAAGGGCACCCTTCTTTTGGCCAAGGAAGGAATTAATGGAACGGTCGCAGGATCCAGGGCCAGTATTGATGCCTTAAAAGATTTTCTTGAAACCCGTTTTGACAACCTCGAATACAAAGAATCACTTGCGGAGGAAATGCCCTTTCATCGCATGAAGGTGCGCCTTAAGAAAGAAATTGTGACTCTGGGCGTTCCGGGAATTGACCCCACACAGGCCGTTGGCACTTACGTGGAAGCAGAAAAATGGAATGACCTTATCTCTGACCCTGAAGTATTGCTTCTCGATACCCGCAATGATTATGAGGTGGGGATTGGAACTTTCAAAGGAGCTCTCAATCCCGAAACCCACTCGTTTACTGAATTTCCCGATTATGTGAAAAAGATTGATAAAACAAAGCACCGTAAGATCGCCATGTTTTGCACCGGCGGCATTCGGTGTGAGAAAGCCTCGGCCTATATGCTCTCGCAAGGGTTTGAAGAGGTGTATCACCTCAAGGGAGGCATTTTAAAATATTTAGAAACTGTCCCCCAGGAGAAAAGCCTGTGGGAGGGTGAATGCTTTGTGTTTGACGGGCGGGTTGCTGTCGCCCATGGCCTTGCCCTGGGCCATTATGGCTCTTGCTATGGCTGTCGCTATCCCATTACAAAAGAAGATACCCTCTCTCCGCTTTATGAGCGTGGGGTTTCCTGTCCCCGTTGTTCTCACACCCTCTCCCCTGAAAAGAAAGAAGCTGCACGGGCCCGCCAACGGCAGGAAGATCTGGCACGCGCTCGGGGTAAAAGGCACATTGGCGCACAAATGAAGTCAGCCGCGACTCTTCCATAAGGCACCCATAAACGCTCCCTTCACAAGGGGCAACAGCCCCAAAATAATTCCCAAGGTCAGGGGAAGACTGATGACAAGCGCTAGCCAAAAGGGCGGTTCGTAAAGAACTTGGGCGATAAAAAAGAAGGGAACTACGAAAAGGCAGACCAGCCCCATAGCGATATAAGCGGGCCCATCATCGGCATGTAAAGTTTCAAAATCAAGCTCACAATGGGAGCATTTATGACGCGGCGTTAAATACCCTTGAAACATGCGCCCCTCACCACATTGGGGGCAGCGGCGCGTCCCCCCCCGCCAAAGGGCCTGAGGCCAGGAAATAGGGGTGCTGTCATTCACTCTTCTTCAACGCATCTTCAATAAGCTGAATCGTCTCTTGGATGCCATAAAGGGCAATGAAAGAGCCCATTCTTGGCCCTTCATCCTGGCCCAACAAAATTTGATAGAGGGCCTTAAACCAGTCCCGCAAATTGGCGTAATTGTGGCGCTTTCCCACTTCAAAAACTTGTTCTTGAATAGCCTCTGGGGTGGGCTCTACTTGCTTTAAAGCAAGATCTAAATCCTCAAGGGCTTTACGTTCCTGGGCCGTTGGCGCTCGGTAATGCTTATGGGGCTTTACAAAATCACGGTAGTAGGCAATGGCATACCCCACCAAATGATCCACCATGGGCATGGATTGGGGTGAGGCCCCTTTCGCATAGCGGCTGATAAAGCCCCACAAAACCTTTTTGTCTTCCGTGTTGGTGACGCTCGCAAGGTTTAATAAGATCCCAAAAGTTAAGGGTAGCTCTTCTCGTGGAGGCTTTCCATTGTGGACATGCCACGCTGGGTTGGCCAATTTTTGATCTAAGGGCTGCTCAGGGAATTTCTCAAGAAAATTCAAATACTCATCCACAGCGCGAGGAATCACATCAAAGTAAAGGCGCTTAGCCTTACGGGGCGATTGATACATAAAGTAGGCAAGACTTTCCTCGGGCGCATATTGGAGCCATTCCTCCATAGAGAGCCCATTGCCTTTAGACTTGGAAATTTTCGTGCCATCCGCATCCAAGAAAAGCTCATAATTAAAGCCTTCAGGCGGTTTATGTCCCAGAATGCGGCAAATCTGGCTGGACAATTTGACAGAATCAATCAGGTCTTTTCCGGACATTTCGTAGTCCACATCAAAGGCGGCCCAGCGCATTCCCCAATCCGCCTTCCACTGCAGCTTACAATGGCCACCTGTGACCTTTGTTTCAATAAGTTTTCCATCTTCCCGCTTATAGACAATTGTGCCCGCTCTTTCATCTCGCTCTATCACAGGCACTTGAAGAACGCGCCCTGTTTCTGCACACACAGGAAGGAAAGGACTATAGGTGGCCCGTCTTTCGGCCCCCAAAGTAGGTAAAATAACGCTGATAATGGCCTCATAATGGGCCAAAACGGATAGAAGCATGGAATCAAAGCGCCCTGACGCATAACATTCAGACGCACTCACAAATTCATACTCAAAGCCAAAAGCATCCAAAAAGGCGCGGAGGCGGGCATTATTATGATGACCAAAACTCTGATGAGTACCAAAGGGATCGGGAATCTGGGTTAAGGGTTTTCCCAAATGCTCCCGCACTATCTCTCCATTGGGGATATTATCAGGAACTTTCCGCAAACCATCCATATCATCGGAGACCGCATAAAGTTTTGTGGGAATGTCGGAGAGTAAGGAAAAGGCTTGACGGACCATAGTGGTACGCGCCACCTCTCCAAAGGTTCCTATATGAGGAAGCCCTGACGGGCCATAGCCAGTCTCAAATAAAACAAAGCCTTTTTCTGGCGTTTTCCCTTGAATGCGATCAAGAATTTTCCGGGCTTCTTCAAAGGGCCATGCCATTGACGTTTGGGCGAGCGTACGACTATTTTCCATTTTTAACCTTTAACCAACTTCATTTTTCTCACTTTACCCGTTTTAAATGGGAAATAAAGTGTTTATAATGCAAAAATTGTTTTTTAGGACTTTATCATGACACAAAACCCCCTCATTGGGATTACACTTGACTCTCGCGACCCAGGCGGATACTCCAATTACCCTTGGTATGCCTTACGAGAAAATTACTGTTTAAGCATTCAAAAGGCAGGCGGCGTTCCCTTCCCTCTCACCCATGAACTGGACCTGGTTGATGACTTTCTGTCTCACATCCAAGGACTCCTCATCACGGGTGGTGGCCATGACGTTGACCCGAAGCTTTATGGAGAGACAACCCTTCATCCTACGACCAACCTCAAGCCCAAGCGTACCCTTTTTGAACTTGAAATCACCAAACGAGCTCTTGAAAAGAATATACCGGTCCTTGGCATTTGTGGAGGAGAGCAGCTCATAAATGTGGCCCTAGGAGGCACGCTTATCCAACATATTCCTGATGAAATGCCTGGGGCTCTTGAACATGCTCAAAAAGAGTGTCGCTATAAACCATGTCATAACGTAAAAATTACACCCCAAACATTGCTTCATGAAATCCTTGGTGTAGAAGAGTTTGACGTCAACAGTGTTCACCATCAAGCCGTCAAAGATCTGGCGCCTTCAGCAGTTCTTAATGCAATAGCCTCTGATGGAATTATCGAAGGCTTTGAAGTCCCTCAATACCGTTTTTGCATGGGTCTTCAATGGCATCCTGAATTTCTCATCTCTTCCAAGGAGTGCGATGTTTTCAAAGCCTTTATCCAAGCTTGCCGTGAATAAGGGTGAACGCATTGCAAAGGTCATGGCTCGCGCGGGACTTTGTTCTCGGCGAGAGGCAGAAACCTGGATCCGCGAAGGGCGCGTTTCTGTTGATGGAGCCGTTTTGGATTCGCCCGCCTTTTGTGTCACCCCTGAAAATCATATTGTAGTGGACGGAAAACCGCTCCCTCAAAAGTCCCCTCCCCGTCTCTGGCTTTACTATAAACCCAAAGGACTTGTGACATCTCATAAGGATGAGTTGGGACGCCCCACCCTCTTTGACGCACTCCCAAAAAACCTCCCGCGGGTCATTTCCGTAGGGCGCCTTGATCTCAATAGCGAAGGATTGATCTTACTGACGAACGATGGAGAGCTAGCCCGTCATCTGGAACTTCCTTCAACAGGCTGGGTGCGTACCTATCGAGTACGGGTCTATGGCCACGTCGATCCACAAACTCTTAAAAATCTTAAAAACGGCATCACCGTTGATGGCATCCATTATGGTGCTATTACGGCAACCCTAGAACGCCAACAAGGTGACAATGCTTGGCTTAAGGTCAGCCTTAAAGAGGGGAAAAACCGAGAAATTCGCCGCGTTTTTGAATACCTCGGTTGGCCCGTTAATCGCTTGATCCGCACCCACTATGGCCCCTATGAGCTGGGCCCCCTTAAACCAGGAGAAGTCAAGGCTGTGGCGCTGCCTTTGGAGGTAGGGAGAAAAATAAATACAGTATAAATTTTCATGAAGCTTTTTTTTATTTTTTCATTTCCAAAAATTTAAAAATTTGCTAGGAATGGAGAATGGAGCAATTTCAAATAAAAATGGAAAAAATATGAAATCAGCCTCACCCCTCACAACTCTCCTTAAGCATCGCAGTTTCCAAGTCTTTTTCGTCCTAGGAACCTATCTTTTACTTGCTAACTTGTTGCCGGGGCCCGTGCATCAATTTTTTTATACGCTCAGCTTATTTATTAAAGACATGCTGATTTGGGTAATGCCCATTACGGTTGGCTTTTTTATTGCGTATGCGGTGCAGTCCTTTGAAAAAAAGGCCCCCCTATTTATCCTGGCCCTTCTGGTCTTTGAAGCATGTTCTAACTTTATGAGTGTTTGGTATGCCTATGGCTGTGCCAGCTTTGCTGCCGAAATGTTGCCTTCCTTTAGCGCGACAAACCTCTCCAGCGATTTCACGGCTCTCTGGCGTTTTCCTGCCATAAAGCCAGCTTGGTGGTCGGCGGAAAAAGGGGCCATGGCAGGTCTTGTATTGGGATGTTTTAATGCACTTAAACCCACGACCGGCCTTACTCAACTGATT
This sequence comes from Alphaproteobacteria bacterium, assembly GCA_019748065.1. GTDB lineage: Bacteria > Pseudomonadota > Alphaproteobacteria > UBA9655 > UBA9655 > UBA9655. Next base: position 29,699 of record JAIEQB010000023.1, read on the forward strand.
TCCCAGGGTAAAACCATTATGGAGTGGATTCTTACCCGTGTTTTTGCCCGGTTAATTCCCCTCTTTATCTTAGGATTTGCTGTGCAAATGTATCAAACAAACCTGCTTACCCACGTTTTCGCCCATTATTCGCTTTTAGTCTTATGGCTCATTGCTTTTATTTTTGTTTATCTTCTGTTTCTCTTTACTCTCGGGGCAGGGGCATCCTTACACAAAGTCATAGGTAACATTAGAAATCTTCTTCCAGCGGGCGGCATTGCCTTGACCTCGGGCTGCAGTCTTTCCACCATGCCTTGGACCATTCAAGGAGCTGCTAAAAATCTTAAAGATCCCAAGCTGGCTCAAGGGATTATTCCCGCCACAACCAACATTCAACAAATTGGTGATTGTATTGCCCAAGCATTTTTATGTTTCCTTATCTATCGCCACTTTTATGGCGTTAATCCGGATCTTGGTACATGGCTCAACTTTAGCGTCGTTTTCGTGCTCGCCCGCTATGCAACTGCCGCTGTTTTAGGGGGCGCCATCTTTATTATGCTGCCTATTTATGAGAGTTACCTCAACTTTAATCCAGAAATGATTGCGATTATTTTAGCCCTGAACGTCTTTTTAGATCCGCTGATCACCAGTTCAAACGTCATGGCCAATGGAGCACTTTGCCGGGTTTTTGAAAAGGTCTGGAACAAGGTCATGGGCACATCTCGCAAGAAAGCGATTCTTCAAGAGATGGGGGGCTAACTCTCTCCAGAGCTAATTGCAAAATTCCAGAGGTTGTCATCCCCGCGTAGGCGGGGATGAAAATTGTCTTATGAATTTTGCAATTGGCTCTTCATTTTTTCTTTTTCCGCCCATTAGTCTTTTGTTTACTAATTTACGGCTATCCTTTGAGAGGTTGATAAAAACACCTCAAAAAAAGAAGGAGCCAGTTTAGAGTGATAAAAATTTTTTCCCCTCTCTTCACCCTTATTATAGCTCTCACTATCTCGATGGCAGCACAAGCTTACCACATTGGCTCTATTATCAATGCTACTCCCCACAAACTGACGGTAAAGAGAGCCAACTTTTCAGTAAACTCTTGCTATAATAAGGCAGAAATATGTCCCCTTGAAATGAAAGGAACGACAATTCAAGCCAATACAACCCACCCGTATTTTCGCCGCTTTCCTGGCCGCATGGAAGTTTCTCGCATGGTACAGTTCTGTCCCACTCCTGGAATTTACAATATCATTTTGTATACCATCCATATGAATGTGGTTAACGGTAAAAAAACCCACAAGATCACATGTCGCGGCGACAGTCATGGAACGAACAATTGTATTCCTCAAAATTACAAGGCAAAACTTTCTGTTACACCGACCGGGATGCCTCTTCTAACAATTAAAGAGGGTGTCAATTAACGAGATGTTTATCTTTTCTCTTCATAATATTATGATAGATATACAATAGGGAGATTGTACATGCGCAAACAAAAAACAAAATGGGTCCTGGTTGCTGATGGAGCTAGAGCTCGAATCTTTTCAAAAAATCACACCGTTCTTAATGATGCCACAGGCCAGGATTATGTTGGTGAAAACTTGAAGGACAGCGAACATGGTCCCGACAAACCAGGAAGAGCTTATGAAAGCAGCAATCCCGCCCGTCACGCGTACCAACCCCGTACGGACTGGCATCAATACCAAAAAGAACTTTTTGCAAAGGAGCTCTGTCAAGTTTTAGAAAAAGCCAATGAAAAAGCAGAATTCGATGAGCTTATCATCATCTCTCCTCCCAAAACCTTGGGAGACATTCGAGCAAATCTTTGTAAACAAACCCTCTCGAAAGTAACGGCGGAAATAACAAAGGACGTCACCAAATTAAGCGAGCATGATCTTGCCCTTTACTTAGAAAAAGAGCTATAGTTCAACACTGTGGCGAGAGGGTCAATTTTTCCTCGTGAAAAATAAAAATAAGAGGACAATGTGAAAGTAGTCATTTGTGGTGCAGGGAAAGTTGGCTTTAGCATCGCACGCTATCTCTCTACCCACGACAATGATGTCACTGTTGTAGATCATTCGGAAGAGCTGATTAACCACATCTCAGCAACCCTTGATGTTCGTGGGATTGTGGGGTTTGCCTCCTACCCGGATGTATTGGCCCGCGCAGGACTTGCGGATGCAGATATGATCATTGCCGTAACCTTTGCCGATGAAGTCAACATGGTCGCCTGCCAAATCGCTCATTCGCTATTTAATGTACCTCTCAAAATCGCTCGAATACGCAGCAAAAGCTATCTTAATTCGGAATGGACGGATCTCTATAAACCGGACAATATGCCTATCGATCTTATTATCTCACCTGAGCTTGAAGTGGCCCAAGCTATTGGCCGTGGCCTTGATTTTCCAGGAACCTTTGAGGCCATCCCCTTTGCCGATAACATGATTCAATTGGTGGGAATAAGATGCAAAGAAAAGGCACCTATCCTCAATACCCCTTTACGTCTTTTAGAAAATCTCTTTCCCAAACTTGATCTCAGTGTCCTTTTTATCGTCAGGGGGGATGCGGGTTTTATCCCCACCGGATCGGATCAACTCGAGGCAAGCGACGAGGTTTATCTCTTGCTCCCTCAAAAAAATTTCACCCATGGCATCGAAGCCTTTGGTTTTAATGAAGTGCGCTCCCAACGCCTTCTCATTTTAGGGGGAGGCAATGTGGGCTTATGCTTAGCAGAAGAAATTGAGGCCAACCATCCTGATATTTCTCTAATGCTTGTGGAAAATGATAAGGAGCGTGCAACATTTGTGGCGAACCAACTCTCACGCACCATTGTGTTGCGAGGCGATGCTCTGGACCGTGAAATTCTGCGAGAAGCCAATGCTAAAATTGCCAATAAGGTTGTCGCGGTCACCTCTGATGACAAGGTCAACATCTTATCCTCTCTTTTAGCTAGACGGATGGGTGCAGAACAAACCATGGCTCTCATTAACAGCTCCTCCTACTCAAGCCTCATTACCTCCTTGGGAATAGACTCCCTTATCAGCCCCAAGGCCCTCACAGTTTCAACCATTTTGCAATATGTTCGCCGCGGGCGTATTCGCGCCGTACACTCTATTCGCGATAATTTTGGAGAGGTCATTGAAGCCGAAGCTGTCAGCACATCAAATGTTTTAGGCATGTCCATTGAAGAAATTAATATGTCTCGGAGCCTTTTAGTTGGCGCTATTGTTAGGGATGGTCAACTGCTTCCACCTAAAAAAGATACCCTTATCAAGGTTCATGATCGCATTATTTTGATTGTCACAAGCTCAGCCATTAAACGCTTTGAAAAACTGTTTTCTGTACGCCTTGAGTATTTTTAAATTTTTTTCTTTTGATTCCGAGAAAGACTAATTTTGTGCTGATCCCGATAGGGCTGCAACATTTCTTTGACTTTTCTTTCCTCCCACTCAGGGCTGAGAAAAAAAATATAACTTGAAAGAGGGGGAATGGCTTTTTTGCGAATCATTTCAATCAACAGGGCAATACTCCATACCAGCATAATGTATTTTGGCCAAAAGATTTCATTGCGATCAAAGATGAACCAGAGAAGAGTAAAAATAGCACTTCCCAATATGTACCACAGCACATCCATATAAAGACTTTTTAAACTTTTTACTCTTTTTCGAATTTCTTCTTCAACCATGACGCGCTCTCCCTAGATTTTGAATCTTTGATCTGTTAGTGTTCTTCGTCATAAGAACAGTTTAAAAGAGAGGACTTTAAGAATGGTTAACGCAGCAAATTTTTTTACAGAAAACCTCTCTCAAACTGATCCAGAAATTTACACCGCCATTGAAGGCGAGTTAAGGCGCGAGCAAAATCAAATTGAACTTATTGCATCCGAAAACATTGTCTCTCAAGCCGTTCTTGACGCTCAAGGGTCTATCCTGACCAACAAATACGCCGAAGGTTATCCTGGAAAACGTTATTACGGGGGGTGTGTATGGGTGGATAAGGTGGAACAACTTGCCATTGATCGGGCTTGTGCTCTTTTCAAGTGCTCTTATGCAAACGTTCAGCCCCACTCTGGCTCTCAAGCCAACCAAGCCGTCTTGCTGGCCTTTTTAAACCCGGGAGACACCATTTTAGGGATGTCTTTGGCAGCAGGGGGACACCTCACTCATGGCTCAAAGGTTAACCTTTCAGGGAAATGGTTTAATATTGCCAGCTATGGCGTCCACAAAGAGACCCACCGGATTGATTATGACGAAGTCCGTACCCAAGCCCTTGAACATCGCCCTAAGCTTATCATCGCTGGAGGCTCTGCCTATTCTCGCACCATTGACTTTGAAGCCTTTCGCAAGATTGCAGATGAGGTGGGCGCCATTCTGATGGTGGACATGGCCCACTTTGCTGGACTTGTGGCGGGCGGGGTTTTCCCCTCCCCTCTAGGACATGCTCATGTCATTACGACAACTACCCACAAAACCTTACGGGGCCCCCGAGGAGGCATGATTCTCGCAAACGATCCCGACATTGGGAAAAAATTAAACAGCGCCATTTTCCCAGGGATTCAAGGCGGCCCTCTGATGCACGTTATTGCTGGCAAAGCTGTTGCTTTTGGAGAAGCCCTAAAATCCTCTTTTAAAACTTACGCTGCTAATGTTGTTAAAAATGCTCAGGTTCTTTCAGATACACTCATAGAACGAGGGCTGAATATCAGCACTCATGGAACGGATTGTCATTTGCTTCTTGTGGACTTACGCCCCTTTAACGTCACAGGTGCTGACGCTGAAGCTGCCCTTGAGCGCGCAGGCTTAACTTGTAACAAAAATGCAATTCCCTTTGATCCTCTGCCGCCATCTCAAACCTCAGGCATTCGCCTTGGTACCCCTGCAGGAACAACCCGTGGATTTGGAGAAAAAGAATTTGCACAAATCGGTCATTGGATTGCAGATGTGCTTCAAAACGGTGAGTTCCAAGAAAAAAGCATTCGGAAAAAAGTTGACACTTTGTGTCAACAATTTCCCATTTATCCTTAAACTTTCTCTTCGTTTAAGTTCCCACTCTTTCTAAGGAAGGAATTGGCGCACCTTGAAGTCCGCCTGAATCGCGTAAAACATAACCACGGCCCCAAACGGTCTCAATATAATTATCACCGCCTAAAGCATCGCAAAGCTTTTTACGTAACTTACAAACAAAGACATCAATAATCTTTAGCTCAGGCTCATCAATACCTCCGTAAAGATGATTGAGGAACATTTCCTTTGTAAGGGTGGCTCCCTTGCGCAAGGACAGCAACTCAAGGATGGCATATTCTTTCCCGGTCAGGCGAATAGGGCGCCCATCAATTTCAACAGTACGCGCCTGCAGATTAACCATCAGACGCCCTGTGCGAATAATGGATTCAGCGTGCCCTTTTGAGCGACGAATAATGGCTTGTACGCGTGCACTTAGTTCATTCTTATTAAAAGGCTTTGTGAGGTAATCATCGGCACCAAAGCCAAGACCTTTTACCTTATCGGAAATTTCACTGAGGCCGGAAAGAATAAGAATTGGCGTTGAGATGCTGGCTGCCCTAAAACGTCTTAGAACTTCATATCCATCCATATCAGGAAGCATAAGATCAAGAATAATCAAATCATAATCATAGAGTTTTCCAATCTCAAGGCCATCTTCTCCCAGATCCGTCGTATCTACGACAAATCCTTCTGTCCTTAAAGTCAATTCAACGACCTTTGCTGTCGAAGAATCATCTTCGACTAGTAGTATTCTCATGTTCCTACCTCCCAGTTAAGTCATTCAATTTCTTATACAAATTTCTTATGATCATTAAGCTTTATTTCTTAACATTTAGCAAGGATCCAGTTAATTTTCCGTTAAGATTTTTAAGATTCGTGAAAAATAAGTTAAGAAACAAGAAGAGTCGTTTTCCCTTGGCTTATAGGGGAGATGTTATGCTATAAAAGAATCATATTTCTGAAAAATAAGGATTTTCCATGAATCAAATGGAGCAATTAAAACTTACCTTTTTAAAAAATTTAGAAGGAGTCACTACCCTTCAAGGACTTGAAGACTTACGCGTACGAGCACTGGGAAAAAAAGGTGACCTAACACTTTTAATGAAAGATTTAGGGCAAAAAACGCCTGAAGAACGGCGCACCTTGGGAGCTGAGCTCAATGCATTGAAGGATGTTCTCACAACAGCCCTTGAGGAGCGCAAAGCAATCCTTGAAGAAGATAGTTTAAAGGAACGCCTCGCATCAGAAACCTTAGATGCTACCCTCCCGCCGCGGCCAAGGGCGACCGGTAATATCCATCCCTTAAGTCATGTCATGGATCAAGCCATTCATATCTTTGGCCAGATGGGATTTGTGGTGGCTGAAGGGCCGGATATCGAGGAAGATTTCTATAATTTCACCGCTTTAAACTTTCCGCCGGACCATCCCGCACGGCAGGAGCAGGATACGTTTTATCTCCCCTCCTCCACCACGGGTCAACCCCTTGTCTTGCGCACCCATACGTCCCCTGTCCAAATTCGCACCATGCTTAAAACCCAGCCACCTATTCGCATTATTGCGCCGGGCCGCACCTATCGCTCCGACTATGATGCCACTCACACCCCCATGTTCCACCAAATTGAAGGGCTTGTGATTGATAAACACACTCATATGGGCCATCTAAAGGGTTGCCTCGAAGAATTCTGCCGCCTTTTCTTTGAAGATCCCTCCCTTAAACTCAGATTCCGCCCTGGCTACTTTCCCTTCACTGAGCCCTCTGCCGAAGTAGACATTTGGTGGAAAGGCAGCAGCTGGCTTGAAATTTTAGGATGCGGAATGGTGCATCCCAACGTGCTACGCAATTGCGATATTGATCCCCAGGAATACCAAGGTTTTGCCTTCGGCATGGGACTCGAACGCATTGCCATGCTCAAATACGGTATTGAGGATTTGCGCCTCTTTTTTGAATCCGATTTAAGGTGGCTGAACCATTATGGTTTTTCTCCAGAAGTACGGGAGTAGGTAGTATGCGATTTACCCTTTCATGGCTTAAAGAACATTTAGACACAAAGGCAAGTCTTGAAGAAATTTCGGAAAAGCTGACAAGTCTTGGGCTTGTGGTGGATAAAATTAAAAATCCGGGAGAGGCGCTAGGGCCTTTTACGATCTGTGAAATTGTCGAAGCTGAAAAGCACCCCAATGCGGATCGTCTTCAGGTTTGCAAAGTCCAAACGGGCAGTGACGTCATTCAGGTGGTTTGCGGGGCAAAAAATGCTCGCAAAGGACTCAAAGCTGTTCTTGCGCGCCCAGGTCATATCATCCCCTCAACCCAGCAAGCTCTCAAAGTTGGAAAAGTCCGAGATGTGGAAAGCTTTGGCATGTTGTGCTCAAGTGAAGAGCTTCTTTTGGGAGAGGCCTCTGAGGGCATCATCGAAGTTGATCCTAAAGCCCCCATTGGAAAATCCTATGCAGAATGGTTGGGATTAGATGATCCTCTCATTGAAATTGAAGTCACCCCCAATCGAGGAGATTGCCTTAGTGTTCATGGGATTGCTCGCGACCTTGCCGCAACTGGAATTGGGACTCTTAAGCCTTTAAAGGCAGCAAAGGTTTCGAGCGCATTTCCTTGCCCCCTTACCCTAAAAGTTGCCCCTGAGGCCTGCCCCTATTTTACAGGGCGCGTGATACGCGGCCTTAAAAATGGCCCAAGTCCTGAATGGCTTCAGAAAAAGCTGCGAGCTATTGGTCTTCGGCCCATTTCAGCCCTTGTCGATATCACAAATTTTTTCACCTATGATTGGGGACGTCCTCTTCACGTTTTTGATGCCGATAAAATTAAGGGGAATCTTTCCGTTCGGTTATCAAAAGAGGGAGAGAGCTTTAAAGCTCTTGATGAAAAAACCTATACTCTTTCCGATGAAATGACCGTCATTGCCGATAACACAGGGGTCATCTCTCTTGCGGGCGTGATGGGCGGGGAAAGCACAGGGTGCGATGAGGCAACCCAAACGGTCTTTTTGGAATCGGCTTTTTTTGATCCTATTCATACCTCCATCACAGGACGCACCCTCAATATTATCAGCGATTCCCGTCACCGTTTTGAACGGGGTGTGGATCCCCTTTCGACTCTTCCTGGCTTGGAAGCTGCTACCCAAATGATTTTGGATATTTGTGGCGGTGAAGCCAGTAAAGTTCTTGTGGAAGGTCAACCCCCCTATGAGGAGGTGGAAATTCCCTTTTTTACCGTGCGCCTTGAAACTCTTGGCGGCCTGGCTGTTGATTCTATGGAAGCTGAAAAAATTTTACGCAGCCTTGGTTTTAAACTTATTGAAGATGAAACCAGCTATGGCATCATTCCTCCTTCTTGGCGTTTTGACGTCACCCAAGAAGCGGACCTGGTGGAAGAAATCTTACGCGTTATAGGGTATGATAAGATTCCCTCCGTTCCTTATGGAGAACGACCTGAACAAAAACCCTTAGCCCCCACCCAAGAACGGCGTTTTGTCATCCGCGATCGTCTTGCAGGTCAAGGTCTGACAGAAGTGATTACGTGGTCCTTTATGTCTGAGGAAGAGGCAAAACTCTTTGGAGGCATCGATAAGCACTTAATTTTAATGAATCCTCTCAGCCAAGACCTTAATGGGATGCGTCCAAGTCTTTTGCCCAATTTACTCAAAGCCGCTCTTCAAAACCAAAATAGGGCCGCAGAGATTATTGCTCTTTTTGAAGTGGGCCCTCAATACACAAATCCAACCCCTGAGGGACAATCCTTGATGGCATCAGGATTGCGCTGTGGTCTCTTTAATCAGGATACTTGGTGCGAGAAAAAGCGCCCTGTTGATATTTATGATGTTAAGGCCGATGCTCTTTCTCTTTTTGAACTCACAGGCCTTTCCCCTCAAATTGAGACAAGCGGCCCCAGCTGGTATCATCCCGGACGCTCAGGTACCTTTAAATTTGGCCCTCAAGCTGTGGGCTATTTTGGGGAATTGCACCCTCGCGTCCTGAAGGCTTTTGATGTCAAAGGCCCCATTGTGGCTTTTGAAATTTTTATTGACCGCCTTCCCTTACCAAAGAAAAAGACAACGGCAAAACCCAAGCTGGAATTATCTCCTTATCAAGTGGTTGATCGAGATTTTGCCTTTGTGGTGGCTCAAGACATTACCGCTAATAATCTTATCAAGGCTGTCGTGAAGGCCGAGCCTTCACTCAAAATGAGCCTTTCCATTTTTGATGTTTTTGCTATGGGAAATGGAAAAAAGTCTATAGCTCTTCGCATACGAGTTTATCCAAAAGACCGCACCTTAAAGGAAGATGAAATTCAAATGATTTCCGAAAAAATTATTTCCTCTGTCGAGAAAAATGTGGGGGGAGCTTTACGTCAATGACGGACCTCTCTCATATTCGAAACTTTTCGATCATTGCCCACATTGATCATGGTAAATCAACCCTTGCGGATCGCTTGATTCAGCTCTGTGGAGGCCTTACGGAGCGTGAGCTTAAAGCACAAGTTCTTGATAGCATGGACATTGAACGGGAGCGGGGTATTACTATCAAAGCCCAAACCGTGCGCCTGACCTATAAGGCGAAAAATGGGGAAACCTATCAACTCAATTTGATGGATACCCCTGGTCATGTGGATTTTGCTTATGAGGTCAGCCGCTCCCTTGCTGCCTGTGAGGGCTCTCTTTTGGTCGTCGATGCCAGCCAAGGGGTGGAAGCTCAAACCCTAGCCAATGTCTATCAGGCTATTGATAACAATCATGAAATTATTCCCGTCTTAAATAAAGCAGACCTGCCGGCTGCTGATCCTGACCGGGTTAAGGAGCAGATTGAAGACGTAATTGGTCTTGATGCGAGTGAGGCTCTTCTTGTCTCTGCAAAAACAGGCTTAGGAGTCCCCGATGTATTAGAAGCTCTTGTCCATCGCCTCCCTCCTCCTCAGGGTGACAAGGACGCCCCTCTGAAGGCCCTTTTGGTGGATAGCTGGTATGATGCCTATCTGGGCGTTATCATCCTCGTACGCATCGTTGATGGCGTTTTAAAACCAGGAATCAAGATAAAGATGATGTCAACCGGATCGGTTTACCCCGTAGACCAAGTCGGCGTCTTTAACCCAAAGCGCGAAAATCTTCCTGCCCTTTATCCTGGAGAAATTGGTTTTTTTACGGCAGCTATCAAAGCTGTCAGCGATTGCAATGTGGGCGACACGATCACGGAAGAAAAGCGTCCTGCTCTTGCGGCCCTGCCTGGTTTTAAGCCAAGCGTTCCTGTGGTCTTCTGTGGTCTTTTCCCTGCTGATGCAGCTGAATTCGAACACTTGCGAGAAAGTCTTGGGAAATTGCGTCTCAATGACGCCAGTTTTATGTTTGAGCCGGAAAGCTCAGCGGCCCTTGGGTTTGGATTCCGCTGTGGCTTTTTAGGACTATTGCACCTTGAAATCATCCAAGAGCGCCTTGAACGCGAATTCAACCTTGATCTTGTCACAACGGCGCCGAGCGTCGTGTATAAAATCCACCTGACCAAAGGTGAGGTGCTCGAGCTGCACAATCCTGCGGACATGCCCGATGTGGTTAAAATTGCAAAAATGGAGGAACCTTGGATTAAGGCCACCATTTTAGTGCCCGATGAATATTTAGGCTCCATCCTAACGCTGTGTACCGAGCGGCGCGGTGTTCAGCTAGACCTCACCTATGTAGGCAACCGGGCGATGATTGTTTATCGCCTTCCCCTCAACGAGGTTGTCTTTGATTTTTATGATCGTTTAAAATCCGTCAGTCGGGGTTATGCAAGTTTTGATTATCAAATGGATGGCTATGAAGAAGGTAATTTGGTGAAACTTTCCATTCTGGTCAATGCGGAGCCTGTTGATGCCCTTTCCACCATTGTGCATCGGGATCATGCGGAAACACGGGGGCGCGTTTTGTGCGAGCGGTTAAAAGAACTTATCCCACGGCAACTCTTTAAAATTGCCATTCAAGCCGCCATTGGCGGCAAAGTCATCGCTCGAGAGACCATCTCTGCTCTGCGCAAGGATGTGACGGCTAAATGTTATGGGGGCGATGTCTCGCGGAAAAGAAAGCTTTTGGATAAGCAAAAGGCAGGTAAAAAGAGAATGCGCCAGATTGGAAACGTTGAAATTCCCCAATCCGCCTTCCTTGCCGCTTTAAAAATGGGTGATGATTAATGACACTCTTCACTGCAAAATACCCCCAGTGTCGCCTGAGACGCAATCGCCAAGACAGCTGGTGCCGTGACCTAGTTGCAGAAAACCAGCTCTCCGTGAATGACCTTATCCTCCCTCTTTTTATTCGAGATAAGGACTCCCCCCGGGACATTGCCGCCATGCCAGGTGTTTATCGCCATTCGTTAGATGAATTGATTCCCGTTTGCCAAAGAATTAAAGATTCAGGCATCAAGGCCATTGCCCTTTTCCCCAACACCAACCCCTCTTTAAAATGTGAGGAAGGCAAAGAAGCTCTCAACCCCAACAACTTAGTATGCCAAGCCAGCCGCCTGATTAAGGAAGCTCTCCCTGATTTAGGCCTTATTTTGGATGTGGCTCTTGATCCCTATACAAGCCACGGCCATGACGGCGTGCTACGCAACAGCTATGTCGCCAACGATGAAACCGTTGAGATATTGTCCGAAATGGCCCTTAATCAAGCAAAGGCCGGGGTGGATATTATTGCCCCTTCCGATATGATGGATGGCCGCATCGGAGCTATACGAAAAGTTCTTGATCACAATGGATATCAACATGTCCGGATTATCTCCTACGCGGCTAAATATGCTTCTGCCTTTTACGGTCCCTTCCGGGATGCTTTAGGCTCAAGCGCTGTCCTTCAGGGTGATAAAAAAACCTATCAAATGGATCCTGCAAATGCCCTGGAAGCCTTGCGTGAAGGGGCTCAAGATCTACTGGAAGGCGCTGATATGCTCATGGTCAAGCCAGGACTTCCTTATCTTGATATCATCTACCGCTTGAAAGAGGCTTTTTCCTTACCCATTTTTGCTTATCAAGTGAGCGGTGAGTATAGCATACTAAAGGCAGCGAGCGAGCGGGGGTGGATTGACTATGATAAGATTATTGTTGAAACCTTGATTGCCTTCAAACGTGCTGGTGCTTCGGCTATTTTCACCTATGCCGCTCTTGACGTTGCGGAAAAATTACTGGATTAAGAATATATTTGCTTTATTCATTAATTTTTAAGAATTATTAATTAATATAATTACAAATGCTACAGAAAAATGTAAAAAGAGGAGTTTTAAAATGAAAACAAATCTATTATTAATTGCTGGAACTGCTTTATTACTTAGTGGTTTAACGGCTTTTGCATTTAATGAAGGGCAAGATGAGGTAATAACCGGCGCAACACTTAAAGGACTTGCTAATCAAATTCCTAATGAAGAAGGGAAAATTCAGGCAAATGGTCGTACCTTTGGAGCTATGGGCAGTCAGATAGAGTGGATCAAAGAAGTTCCAGATGATGCAACCTTTACAGCTCAGTGGCTTTTGAAGGATGAAGCGACTGGAACAGGCTATTGGGAAATTCAAGGTGAGGTGCCCCCAAGCGCTAGTCACACTTTTACTACTCCGTTTTCCCTAATAATTGATCCTGATGCAGAAGGGTATTAGGCTCTATCCATCCTAATGATTATCCATGAGATCCTGAATTCCCCTCGTTTTACTCGGGGTCTCAGGATGATAATTCTTTGTATTTACTAGTAAAACGTCATCCTGAGGAGCCAAAACGTGTCAAGCTCAGGATCTCTTTAACAACATAGTTGATGACGATTAAAAAAACTCCCCTCCAAACATTTGAATAAAATTTCATTTTATGTCTAAGAAACCATTTCTTAAGATTTTTCCATTATATATTGTACAGACTTTTGTATCTTAGGGAGAGAAAGATGTGAGCATCACAATTTTAGGGCTTTCGTTTCTGGAAGGAATGGGACTTATTTTATCTCCCTGTATCCTTCCTATTCTCCCATTAATTCTTGCAACTGGAATTCAGGGAGGGAAATTAAGACCTTATGGCATTATATTTGGTTTTATCTCGATTTTTGTTCTCTTTACACTTTTTGCTCGTACAATTTTTAGTACACTTAACGTAAATCCCATGCTTATTCAGGACGTTACCATCTATTTGATTTTAGCTTTCGGTATTATCCTCTTTTCTGATACTTTAAGTAATAAATTCAGCTCATTTTTTCAAAGACTTGCAAACTTAGGACAAACCCTTTCTGAAAAAGCTGAGGTCCATCTTCCTCAAGGATTTTGGAGTGGCGTGCTTATTGGGGGAGGCATTGCTCTCATTTGGACACCTTGTGCAGGCCCAATTATGGCAGCAGTTCTTGTCCAAACCATTCAACAAAAAACTGACTATCAAGCGACTTTAATTTTAACAACTTTTAGCATTGGTGTTGCCCTTCCGATGCTTATCATTACGGTTTTCAGCAAGAGAATTATTGAGCAGGTAAGATTATTTTCTCACCACACAAAAATTGTCCGAAAAACCTTAGCCTCAATTATTATCGTAACCATGTTGTTTACTAAATTTAATGTGTGGCAAAAAATAACAACAATTGAAAGCCCTCCTCTCGCTTCAATCCCCCTCTTACCCGCCACACATCTGATTAAAAGCCTTGAAAATCCATATCCTGCACCGAAAATCGAAGGCATTAAGAAGTGGATAAATTCACCTCCCTTAAATCTCGAGGAGCTAAAAAAACAAGGCAAAGTTGTTCTTATTGATTTTTGGACCTATTCTTGCATTAACTGTGTCCGTACCCTTCCCTATATTAAAAGTTGGTATGATAAATATCATGATAAAGGACTTGTGATTATTGGTGTTCATTCACCTGAATTTGAGTTTGAAAAGAATGAACAAAATGTTGAAACCGCCGTTAAGAAGGATGGTATTCAATATCCCGTTGCGATGGATAATGATCTGGTAACTTGGGAGAATTTTAACAACAGATACTGGCCTGCTCATTATTTAATCAATCAAGACGGGAAAGTTGTTTATATCCATTTTGGAGAGAATGAATATGACGTTACTGAAAACAATATTCGGTATCTGCTTGGCCTTGAAATGGAAAAGAATTATAAGACATCTCAGCCTGAACTGCCTTCTCCCATCAGTCCTTCCCAATCCCCTGAAACCTATTTAGGCTATGGGCGTACAGAAGGCTTTGTCAGCCCTCAAAATATGGAGAGAGAAAAAACAGCCCGTTACACCTATCCCAAACACATCCCTCTCAATAGTTGGGCACTCCAAGGATTCTGGTTAGCTCAAAGTGAAAAGATCATTGCAAAAGAACCAAAGTCTTCTCTTCAGTATCATTTTAGAGCAAAGCAAGTTTACCTTGTGATGGCCCCTTCTACGCCTGGAGTTCCTCAAAAAGTAAAAGTTTTATTTAATGGAAAACCCGTGATGGAATCTGCAGGAAAGGATGTGAAAAACTCTCAAGTTCTTGTAAATCAAAGTACCCTTTATGAACTTGTGTCTTTCAAGGAACTGACTTCAGGTATTATTGAAATTCAGGCTGAAACGCCAGGCCTTGAAGCCTTTGCCTTTACCTTTGGAGCTATTTAAGGGATTTTTAGAGATCGCTTTAAGGGACTGAATACATGGAAATATATTGCTTAACACTTTTAACATAATTTAATAATATTATAATTAAAATTATTAATTAACTAATTATTATTTTTTTTATTATAGAGTAAAAAAGAAATATTACGAATTCGCAGAGGATTATTAACCCTGCCCTTTGAAGCATATCGAGGGGTTAAATCAAAGAAAGGATTTTCATCATGCTTAAAAAATTTCTCCGAACATCAGTTTTGACTTTAGGAGCAGGTCTGTGCGTACTTTCTACCTTACAAAACGAATCTCGTGCAATGGCACCCGATGAAGATAAACCAGCAACGGTTATGACCGGAATCTACATTCAATACAATGACCACAACGGCGTTCTGAGACATAAAGGGATAGGACAATACTTTGATTCAATCAGGGGGGGAGAAAAAAAGACCATAAAATTACCAGACGAAAGAAGACTAGAACAACGGATAGGAGAGTTAGAACAAGATATTCACAAAGAGGGGGGAACCACTATAGCATACGAATTTTCCATGGAAGCTGTAAGCCCCTTTGCCTCCGGACCAGGTAATATTATTCTCTATAATACCAAGGACATAAAAGAACTCGCAGCACAATTGCAAAGGCCAGTGAAGGCATCTATTAATTCCAAACATCTGTTCGTACTTGATCAAGAGTGAGCTACGTCATTGATGATTCTCTAACGAATACAAAGAGATGTCATCCTGAAACAAGTTCAGGATGACATCAGTATTTAGGAGTTTTTAGGTATCTAATTCACTTCCCCTTAAATTGAGGCGGTCTTTTCTCTAAAAATGCCGCCATGCCTTCCTTTTGATCTTCAAGGGAAAAGCTAGCCTGAAAGAGGCGCCTCTCGAATCTCAAACCTTCAGAAAGGGGCGTCTCAAAGGCCCTATTCACGGATTCTTTAATCATCATAATAACGGGCAAGGAATAGGAGGCAATTTTATGGGCCATGGCGAGAGCTTCTTCTTTCAATTTATCATCCGGGACAACGCGTGCAACGAGACCGGCCCTCTCGGCTTCTTGAGCCTCCATCAAGCGTCCTGTTAAGCATAAATCCATTGCCTTTGATTTACCGACAGAACGCGTTAACCTTTGGGTTCCCCCTGCCCCGGGAAGGGTGCCAATGGTCACTTCTGGCTGTCCAAATTTTGCTGACTCTGCGGCAATGATCAAATCGCACATCATGGCGATTTCACACCCACCGCCCAAAGCATATCCGGAAACAGCCGCGATAATAGGCTTTCGACAAGCGCTCACTTTCTCCCAGCCTTTTGTAATAAAATCTTGGAGATAAGCTTCCGAATAAATCTTTGCCTGCATTTCCTTAATGTCAGCCCCCGCCGCAAAAGCTTTTTCCGATCCGATCAAGACCATACAGTGAATATCACTATCATTTTCGCAGACATTTAAGGCCGCTCCCAATTCATCAATCAGTTGCTCTCCAAGGGCATTTAACACTTCGGGTCTATTGAGCGTGATCAAGCCCACTTTTTCTATTTTTTCAAAAAGGATAAAGCTATAGGTCATGGAAGGAGCCTTTCTTGTTGTTTATTATCTTTAGCCACTTCTTGTTGCAAAAACTCCCACAGTTTGATGATGCGCTGAGAATTTTTCAATTGACGAGGATAAACAAAATAAAAACGCACGTAAGGGGGAGGGATTTCAGGAAGAACTTGCACTAAATCTTTAAACTTTTCAGCTATATAAATAGGAAGGCACCCTATGCCACTTCCTGCTTCAACCATCTTTGCGATCCCATAGAGATTATTCATGGAAATATAAGCTTCCCGCATCACTCCCGGAGGAGAGCCACAGGTCAAAATGTAGTTGACATCATCATACGGCAAAAGAGCCTTGTCAAAATAGGCTATCAATTGGTGACGATCAAGATCTTCTGCTTTTATAGGAACCCCATGATTGAACAAATACTTGCGGCTCGCATAAAAATAAAGAGGACGACAAATAAGCTCATGATAGATTAAGGATTCATCCCGCATGACGGCCGAAGAAATGGCAACATCTGACTCCCGAATTGAAACGTCTACGGGATCATCACTAAAATTTACATTGATTAATATTTCAGGGTTTTTCTTCAAAAACTGCATTAAACGCGGCATAAACCACGTTGTTCCAAACCCAATCGTGCAAGAAATAGCTAGTGAGCCTTGCGCTCCTTCTTTCTTGTCAGTTAATTTTGCCTCTGCCATCGCAAAATCAGAAAAGACTTCCCGAATGGTGCGCAACAAAAGCTCTCCCTGCTCTGTTAAAATCAATCCCCTGACATGACGGTGAAAAAGCGGAACCCCCATACGGCTCTCAAGGCCACTAATTTGACGGCTAATGGCAGATTGGGTAATATCAAGGCGCGCAGCAGCTCGTGTAAAGCTCCCCGATTCAGCAACGCTATAAAAAATTCTAAGTTTATCCCAATCCATGAATTGACTTTAAACAATCCCTTCATTCTGTAAAAAGTTGGCCACATCAAGGGCTCCCATACATCCCATCCCCGCTGCTGTCACCGCTTGACGGTAGACTTTGTCACGAACATCTCCTGCAGCAAAAATACCTTTCACAGAAGTTTCCGTGGATGAAGGAGCCCCAATAATATATCCCTCCTCATCTAGCTCAAGCTTTCCACGAAAAATTTTTGTATTCGGCACATGACCAATAGCCACAAAAATACCATCAAGTGGCAGGTCGCACAAATCGCCTGAAATTGTATTTTTCAAACGAACGTTTGTCACAGTCAGTGGATTTTCCTTTCCCATGATCTCGTCAACTACATGATTCCAAAGGATGTGGATTTTGGGATTTTTAAACAGGCGCTCTTGAAGCATCTTTTCAGCACGCAGTTGATCGCGGCGATGGATCAGGGTTACTTTTGAGGCATGATTGGTCATATAAAGGGCTTCTTCAACGGCTGTATTCCCTCCACCCACAACGGCGACCTCTTTTCCGCGAAAGAAAAAACCATCGCATGTGGCGCACCCGGATACCCCAAAACCACGGAATTTTGTTTCGCTTTCAATCCCAAGCCATTTGGCTTGCGCCCCCGTACAGATAATAAGAGTTTCAGCCTTGTAAGGGGTCCCATTTTCTCCTCGACAGATAAAGGGACGCTTCGTTGTATCAACCTCCTGGATATGATCTTGAATGATCTTTGTTCCCACGTGTTCTGCTTGAAGACGCATTTGCTCCATAAGCCAAGGGCCTTGGATGACATCTGCAAAACCAGGATAATTTTCCACGTCTGTTGTGATCATCAATTGCCCGCCTGGCTCCATACCAGATACAAGGACCGGCTCCAAATTCGCCCTTGCGGCATAAATTGCCGCGGAATAGCCTGCAGGACCACTTCCAATAATGAGCACTTTTGTATAAATTTCAGCCACGTTATTAACCCTTCTATTGCTTAAAATTTTCCTTTATCCCTATTGTGCCAAAGTTCTCTAAGATTACCAGGGAAAAATACGCCATAATTTATGGCATATAAATTTATAGAACATAATGCTATTTTATAGTATAATGTAAACATAGAATGTTAGTAGAAGTATGTTTTCAATTAAATTTTTTAAAAAGATGTTACCTTGAAACGTTTTTTAACTCTTTTAACTCTATCTTTTCTCTCAACCAGCACGTTTGTGAAAGCCGGGAAATTTAATATCCTTGACCTGCCCACAAGCCCCGAAGAAAGAACAGCCTCTCTTCGTGCTAAAGCTAACAGGCTACAGAAAAAGATTAATAATACAAAAAATGTCGACCTTATAGAGGCCCTTACACAACAGAAGAGATTTGTTGATACTCTTTTAGACAATTCTTTAACTGATGAGCTATATGATACTTATGACAATATCAAAAATAAAAAAGGTAAGATTAAGGCCACTTTTCTTGAAGAAATTCGTCAGACAGACGATAAGTCGCTATCTCATAAAATTTATCGCACACTCCGCGCGGAAATCTATGCGCCCGAATCGCAAGAAGGCCGAGAGCTTGAGGCAGCTATACGTGCTTTTGAACGGACCACCTACGGCAGGGAGGTTGATAAAGACGCTGAGGCGACTGGCCGCCTCCTAACGTCAATCGCTCCGCACATACAAAAAGCTGACCAAAAAATAGACGCGTATATGGCTAATGCCGGGAAAATAAAAGCTGATTTCCAAAGAATAAAAGAATCTGGCGATGAAAGAGACCTAAAAATACTCGAACACTGGCTACCCTATGAAAGTGATGGGGGTAGAATTGTGAGAGAGGCACTTGACCGTCTTTCGTCGATAGGTACTTCACTGGTACCTGAAAGTGATCCAAAAAGTGATCCAAAAACTGATTCAACAGGGTATCCTTTGCGGATGTTTCGAGAACATCAAGCACAGGATATTTTAGGCTATAAATCGATAAAACGCAGACTTGAGCCTCTTCTCGCTCATTACCGTCAGTTAAAACAAGACGCTCCTGCTTTCATAAACTCTGTCTTTTCAGGTGCAAATGGTTACGCAAAATTGGAAGAAGATCTCTCCATACACTATGATCCTCATTCTGCTGATATGCCTCGTGAGGTGCGGGAATTTTTATTCATTATGGGAAAAATTAGGCAGCTTCCTCTTTTGCTCACGAACCTTAAGCAGTTACAGCCACAAGCTCAAGAAGGATTACTCCTCGAACAACCACAACACTTTTTTACTCAAGACTTTTCTTCTGGCTATGAAGCCTTTCTTCCGGCTCCAGGAGAAGTGTCAGAGCAAGAAACTCCTACTTTCATAGCCTCCGTCTTTTCAGCTGGAAGTGATTACGGAAAATTGGAACAAAGGCTCTTCTCACTCTATGGTGATGATTCTCGTGGTACGCCTCCTGAGGTGAAGGAATTTTTACACATTATGAAAGAAATTAGAGAGCTTCCTCTTCAAATTATGATGCTTAAGCAGTTCCAGCCACAAGCTCAAGAATTATTGGGCAGTCTACCAAGTTTAGGTTTAGCTCATGTGCCTTCTTTGGAGTTAAACGCAGCCCCAGCGTCTTCAAGCAATAATTCTGCGAGAATAACTTATGAAAATTATTGGAAAGATTTTCTTCCAAAAATGGGAGAGTCATTTAGGGGATATAATCATTCTCCCCTTCCAGATGCTGAAATTCTGAAAGTTTTATTTCCTGGCCTTCGAGAGGGAGAAGTTCCTTCTCTAGAGGTAGCAAAAGCTAAATTTTCAGAACTAGCAAAAGGAGGAAGACCTTATGCAAAGCTCTTTACTCCTCCTGAAAGCGTTGGCAGCAGTTCTGAGAGTAGTAGTGGCTCTTCACGATCTGAATCTATGGGTAGTTCCTATGAAGAGTATTTCAGAGGAGACTTTCTTCAAAAAATGGGAAATTCATTCAGGAAATATAATAATTCTACCCTTTCGGATGATGCAATTCTTAAAGTTCTTTTCCCTAACCTTCCAGAGGGAGAAGTTCCCCTGACTTTCGCACTTTATATAGTGGGGAGGTGAAATAGACGAGGAAAAGAGCCACGCTAGTGTAGCAGAGGTAATG
>JAIEQB010000009.1 GCA_019748065.1 Alphaproteobacteria bacterium
ATTTTATATTTCATAATAATCTCTTATTTTTTTAATTGATCCTAACATTAACATAAGAAATTCGTTTAAAAAGTCAACGATTATATAGTGAACGTATTGTTTCTTCTTATAAAATTTTTTAGTTTATGCCCATTCTCAGACAACTCAATTTACCTCTAAATCTCTTATTCTATGCCTATCTATCAGCAGACTTAGAATGTTTAGGAAAACAAAAAAGAGGAACTAAAGAACAGCTGCAAGGAAGAAGCTTTTTGCAAAAATACTGACTTGACTTGCTGAGATAAAAAGAAAATAATTTTCATTGATTAAAAACAATTAGAAAATTAAGTCTAATAAAAACAGGAGGTTTTATGATTAAAGATTTTATTAAAGTTGCTCTATTTATTTCAACTTTCTCTCTTTACCCATCCTTACCATTGTTTGCAATGGATGATGAATTTGAGTTAGATGTGGGAAATACGCCATGTGCAAAATTGCGTGAAATCCCCGTAGAGAGTTTTAAAAAACCTCGTATTAAGTTAACAAATATTACTTCATATACAAAACTATCCGAAATAGGACCTAAAATACTTGAATCTATAGAACATGTTATTTCTACAAAACATAATAAGGCTCCCTTTGTTATTAACACAATTGAATATAGCTATGATACAAGCAAGGGAACGAAAGATTGGCAATATCATGTTAATGAATTTATGGATAAAATAGCGAGAGGGATAAAAGTCGTTAAACGAAGGGATAAAGATAGAAACTGGTATTTCTGTTTTGAAGAATCACATTATCCTGATTTTAGATGTTACACTATTGTAGTGATTTGTAATAATGAGGTAAATTATTATACAAGACAATGGCAACAAAAAGAAGAGGCAAAGCTTTTAGGGGCAGTTATGTTTCCATCGGGAGAAGGTGTTTATGAGCAAGTATTTGATATAGACACTGGTGAGATTGGATGGGTTTCTCGGCAAGAAGAGGAAGATGAGGAAAGAAGAGCGGATCGTAGAGACAGAGGGTTGGATTCTTCTGACGAAGATTAATTAAAGACAGCTCTTATAAGTGGAAATTGTACGCACAGTAATTTACTTTTTTGCATATTACAAAAACCGTAAGAGAATGACTGCCCCTAAAAGATTTTGCTATTTGCAGCCAGGCTGACCTGGATTATCATAACAACTGACCTCTTTAGATTGTTGGTCATTTTGTTTAGTAATGGGTGGCTCAGGATGGACGGGCCTCCCATGTCCCCTCGAAAAAGCATTCATTTGAGTTGCGGATAAAACTCCTAAAATAATGGCACAAAATACAATTGGTTTGATGGATTTCATTTCCTTAGCTCCTTTATAAATTGACAATTCATCATGCTTTTAACGGCATCATAAAAATACTTTCATTAATTATATTGTACACGCATTTCGTTAATTCAATATTAACAACTGAGAAAGAATTTCTCGAAGTCAAAATTCTCTGTACCTCCATACAAAAACACACCACTTCACTTATTGCATTCAATTTGCTCAATTATTGAGAATTGACTTTTGCTGATTTTTACTCTCTAATTAAAAATAATTTTTATTTATTCTCGGGATATAGTGTGATTTACAGTGGGGCCCTGGAGATCAGCTTTCATATCGAATACAGAGGTTTATTTGTATCATGAAAAAGCTTTTTCAAGCTGTAGATATTAAAAAATGGGCGAAAAAAATAACGGCCTCTACGATTATCGCATCTTTGCTCATGATAGATGCAGCAAAAGCCATGGAGGATGATCATGATCCTCACTTTTCAAAAGTACTTCAAAGAACACCCTCTCCAAAGCCCCGAACTACAGATCTGGAAATTATCGACAGTGATTCTTCTAAGCAAAGTTCTAGCTCAGAGGATAGCGGCTCTTCTCCAGAAAAGCTTACCCCTGAGGGAAATCAAAGTTTACCCATCATTCCCTTCCCCGGTTTTTCACTAAGCCATAGCCAAGATATAGCCTCTACAATTTCTCCTTCTATCGCTCTTCTAACTTCTTCCCTACAACCGCTTGAAATTGTCCCTCAACCAGATTTTGGGACAACTCCTGTCACAGGGTCTCTGCAAGATAGAGTGCCTTCTCCTCAAGTTTTTTTTGGCCCCCGTGAGACGAGTTCGAGTTCCCAAGATGTCAATTCCCATGGAAACTCAAGACTGAGTGAAGAAGATCCTCTTTTAGATTATGATTCAAATAGCTTTAGCAGCAGTGATTCAAGTTCAGATGAGCCATTTCCTTTTGCCGATCCATCTCACCCTGAAAGTGAGAAGTTGCCTTCTTCTGGCGGATTTCGAGATGCTTTCGGGCGCTTCATAGGAAGGTTTACAAGTATTCAGCCACGTGGATATACCGGCTCAAGTCACCAAGATGCGCTTATCCCAGAACGTTGTAAAAGTACTTCCAATATTATTCCTAGAGGCGATGAGCCGGCTTTCTTATTGAGACAAAACAACGCTTCTATTCAATCGCAAGATCCTCTTCTTTCCGGGCAAGAGCTTTCCGTGAATGGGGACGTAGAAATTGTCGTTGACAATGGTTCTGTAAATCCAGGTTCCACAGGGCCAGCTTTGCCTCAACTAGATGAAAATCCAGCCCCTCGATCAACTTCTTTTTTTGGGCGGCCTTTATGGCCTGAACGTTCTCAATATACTCTTGCTCCAGGGGCCCTTGACAGAGCGTCTCAATTTCTTATTCGATTTCGAGCCGCACATCACTCTAGTAATGATGATAGCGACAGATCAACGAGCTTTGAAAGTGACTCGCCCCCTCATGGATCTCCAACATTCTTACGGCATGGGCCGTTTCCAGATTTAGATAATGAGGGAGAAGAAGACGTTGGAGCCCAACTTTTACCAACTGCGCAGCCACTTTTACCAGCTGCACAGTCCTATGGAGCCCTCAGAACTTACTTGAATTTTGCTGAAATGCCTTCCTCTTCTCAGACTCTTTCTTCCTTTCCTCGGCACAATCAAGGACTTGATTCAACAGCTGCAGCCCTCTCACCCTCACAGCCTCTTTCACCTCAAGCCACCTGGTTAGAGCTTCTTGATGGCTTAAAAGATCTGCCTGCTACAACAAAAACCCAGTTAACAGATTTTACGCACCAAATCCTTAACGGTAAAAGTACGTGGTCTCAGCGCATTGGGAAATGGCTTATTGGACCACTTATTGGCGTAGGCTTTGCGTGGGCAATGGGGCCTGTCTATGATGGTGGACTTATGTACTTAGCTAATATAAGTGAAGGATTTAGTAGTAAATTCTTGAGAACAAATGCCAGCAACTATCTTGTTTTGTACATTAACTATAGCGCTGGTCCTGATGGTATTTCTCGAAATGCTCATTTGTGGAAAAAGGGAATTGCTTATCTTTCCAAAGAAAAAAAAGAGGTGGGACGGATGTGTATTGCAGGGGCCATAGCTGCTGTTACTGCCCTTATTCCTGTTGCTTATCTCATTTTAGCTGAAAACATTCCACGAGAAGAGCAGCAACTCCCTAACTGGGACAACGGATTTGGAATTATTGTTGCTGCATTTGGTCCTGTTCTCTATATAGACGCTTTTGCAAAGGAGCTTGAAATAGCGCGGAAAACCATTACCAATTTAGAAGATTGGTTTAGGCAAGCCAGAGAATTATTTTTTCCTTCATCCTTGCCTTATCAGATGAAGCCTTTTGACACCATTCAAAGAGAAAAGTTTGATCGTGACCTTATAAAATTAAAACATTTTCTTGTGGGAGCTTCAGGTGCAGTGATTGAAGCTATTTATAAGGATGTTCAAGATGTTATTGCAGGAGCACGCTCTGAATTAGATCTCAAGACTCAACAAGCTTTTGCGATGCTAAGTTACATGCTTTCTTTAGGGGATGAAGTGCAAGAAGTGGCAAAGAAAAACTCCAAAAAATCTATTGCTGAGATTGCATTTGATGGCTTGAAATATACCTGTTTAATTTTAGGAGCGCCTACGGTTGGGCTTCTTCTTCAGCTTGTAGGGTCAACAGTTGCTTCCCTTTTTACATCTACCGTTGTGGCTGATTCCATTGGAGAAGGATTTGCCCTTGTTGCTTTCCTTCCCTTTAACTATGTCCTATTCCAATCCATGGATAATTTTAAAAATCTTCTGATGAGCAAAGACCCTCAAGGCTATGAAAGCCATCCTGGCGCCCGATTGCCCGTAAAAGTATTTATTGGCATTCAATCCTTTGTTTATTTGTTTCAAACCAGCATTGCTGTCCTTCAAAGTTATCAAAAGTGGTTTGGAGACCAGTGGTGGCCTTTTGCGGCAGGGATTCCTTTCTTTATTCCTAAGCTTATGGGACTTGCCACTAGTTTTAATGAAACTTTTAACGAACTGGTGACAACAGCTGCTATAAACGGGTACCATAAAATAGGTGGCAAGTGCAGAGGAAATTCTCTTTGTACCCCTTGTCAAAAAGATTGGCTGATTCGACTTGTTGAATCCAGTCGCAATGATTTAGAACATTGGGATCCAAAATTAATACACGACTTATCAAAAGGGGTAGAAATTTTTAAAAATGAAGAAGCCAATTCTTCCTTTGATGAGATTTGACAAAGAAAAATCCTATTTGACTCCTCGAATAAATTTTCTACCCCGGAAAAGATTTTGCTATTTGCAGCCAGGTTGACCTGGATTATCATAACAACTGACCCTTGGCTTAGCTTGGTCCTTTTGCCCAGTAACGGTAGTGCCACCTTCAGGGACAACAACTTCTTCAGAGATCACACCACCAGGGGTAACAACCTCAGGACCTCTATGTCTGCTTACCTGTGGGGTGGTCGTTCCTGATGGGGTTCCAGAGGGATGTGCACCCGGATTATTAATGGTATGGGGAACTTCCTGATGTTCAAAGTGTGGTCTGGGCCCCTCACGTCCTCGCGCAAAAGCATCCATTTGAGTCACGGATAAAGCTGCTAAAACAAGGGTGCCAAATACAATTGGTTTGAGTGTTGACATTTTCCTAACTCCTTTTACAAAATTAATGCAAATATTTGCATTAATTTTATTATTACATATGTTATTTATTTAATCAATAATAATTTTATAAACATTTGCAGTATTTAAAATAAAAGAGAATATATAATTAACATTTATTAAAATTACATGAGCCACCTCTTTCTCAATAAGCCCTTTTTGAAAACCACAAAAATCCTTTTTGGATTAAATTTTTTTTCCCTGGAAGCCTATTTTTAAAGCTTTTTTAATCATTTAGAATTATCATTTTTACAAAAAAATATGGGAAAGTAGATTCATGAAAAATATAAAAATTAAAGCAGTGTTAGTCTCATGGTTTATCCTTGGTGGAATGGAGATACATGCTGAACCTTCAGCAAATAGTTTTTATCAGGATGAATCTTATAAAGAACTCCTCAATACAAAAGATATCATTGCCTTAGAGCTTTCCCCAGACAATCATCATGTGCTTCTGACCTATGCGACACCCCAGGTATATGACTCAAAAGAAGGAATACTTAGTCAATGGCAATTGGTAACGCTTGTGAAGAATGACTATAAATCAGCAAAAAGCCATACGGTTACGTTTCCTGAGGATAAAGGAATTGACCTTGCCACATGGATCCCAAATTCTCAGAACATTAGCTATTTAGGGCAAGGAGATAAATACGTAAGCCTCTGGGTAACACCCCATCAGGAATTTAAACCCAAGAAAATCATAGAGCTCAATCATGATATTAAAAATTATTGGTGGTCTCCTGATGGTAAGAAATTAGCGATCTTGGTGCATGATCCACTCCCTTCAAGGGATTTAACCGTGTATGGCGAGGATGAAAGTGTTGCAGCAACCCTTTACATCATGGAGGCCAATGAAAAAGGAGACTTTATTGAAAAGGGGTCTTTTCCTTTAAAGTTTGAAGAAAAACTTTATCTTAGCTGGGTTCCTAGCAATGAAAAGGTTGTCTTAGGATATAAAGCACAAACTGATGCAATATTTCCTGTTTCCCAAATTATCCTCCTTGATCTTAAAACAAAAGAACAAAAAGCACTCGTTCAGGGAGAGCAGATGAATGTAAACGTGGTGCCCTCTCCTGACGGAAAATGGCTTGCCTATGTTACAACAAGCTTTCCAGGGAACGCCCAAAACCCCATTCCTCTTTATCAAATGGATGCCTCAAGGGTATGCCTTATAAGCTTACAAGATAATCAAAAGCGGTGCCTTGCTCCAACACCGAATGAAAATTCCGAACTTGTGGGGTGGAAGCACGATGGAAAGTCAATATTTGTTGTTGATCAAGAGGGAATCAGCGATCAAATTTACGAACTGGGCTTAGAGGGAGAAAAAACAACAAAACTTACCCAAGGGGAACAGTCTTTTCAGACTGTACAGCTTAACTCGGCTGGAGATGCCATCGTCTATTCAAGTCAGAATCTTCAAATGCCAGTTGAGGGATATGTCACACCGGTAGATCGTTTCCTTCCTGAAAAAATAACGTCCCTTTCAAAACCTAACCTCCCAAGCCATCTTTCTATTGAAAAGGTTAAATGGAAATCGAAAGACAAAAAGTTTGATTTAGAAGGACTTGTGATTTACCCAAGCTCCACTCAAGAAAAAACTCTCTTTCCTCTTATGATTCTTCTTAAGAATTATTCTTCCCAATCAACTTTAGATTACCTTGGAAAGCTAGGTTCTATTCCTCTTTCGCCCCTGCGTTTACTAAAAAAAGGATATGCATTGTTTATCCCTACACGGCGAGGGGAAAATGGTTATGGAGTTCAGTTTCGTCAAGCTCTTTATAAGGAGTTAGGTAAAGGAGATTTTGAAGATATCATGGGCGGAATAGAGGCTGTGATTGAAGAAAAAAAAGTAGATCCAACCAACTTGGCTCTTTGGGGATGGGGGTATGGAGGCTATCTCTCGGCTTGGACTCTCACTCAAACAGCTCGCTTTAAAACCATCATTGTTGGGCAAGGAATAGCTAATCTTATCTCTCAGGTCGGTACAACCACAAAACCCGAGTTTCTGGAAGCTGTTATGGGGGGACCTTTTTGGAAGGACTTTAAGTTATGGGATGAAAGGTCTCCCATTTCTTATGTTAAGAATATGAATACCCCCACGTTTCTTCAATATGTAGATCCAGGTGAAGTTATTCACAAATCTCAAGGGGAAGAACTTTACTTTCCTCTGAGCACACGTGGGATAGCAACTACAATAAGTACAGTAACTCCTGCTGAAAAACCTTTGAAACTCTCAGAAATATTGATTTCCGAGGAAGAACCCGAGCGAATACCAATGTTTGACTCAAAAGCTTCATTTGCAAGCTCACCGAGAGCTACTGAAATATGTAGATACTTAGAAGATGGAGATAACGTTAATGATCCACATCTGGTCTTATTAAGCATTCAAGATCTCGAGACATGGCTAGAGGAATACTTCAAAATAGATTCAAACGTAAAAACAGAAAAATAGGAAAGCTCTCATGGCTATCAAAAGAACTTGGAAATTAAGGGGACACGCATTCCTTTTGCAGCTCTTCTTCTGTTTTGTATATTCTCCTTGTGTTGCCGAAAAAGAAAATGCCACTGCTCCCTTGAAGCCCCTCTGGACACCGGAAGATTGCGTGACTCTTCCTGAAGAAACAGTAAAGGACATTTCTTCTGATGGAAAGTATACCCTCATAAGGGTCGATCATACTTCTCTCGAAAATGATAAAGCCAAAGAATATTCAACATGTGTGTTAGTAAATAATGAGACTTTGAAAGAGGAAAGAATAATTGGAGAGTTCAATTATTCCTGTATCCAGCCTCAATTTATTGGAAAGGGTCAATTTTTCTCATACATTACGATAGATACTCATGGAGGAGAAAGAACATCTACTCTCTTTGTGCAAGAGATCTCCTCTAAAAAACAAACGAAAGTACAAGAGCTCAGCAATGATCTCCAGAACTATATTTTTGCACCCGATGGAAAGAGTTTTGCCTTTTTAACTTATCTTTATGTCAAACAAAGTGACAGCACTAAAACAGTTCTGGGTTTTCAAAAAGTAAATAAGGATTTCCAGCCCATAGGTTCTGCCTTGTATAAATCTGAATTTGATTTGTATAGCCCCTTTGATTCTTCCTTTTATCGATGGTCTCCGGATAGTCAGAAAGTTGCTTTTGTTGCAACAACATTATTTTGGAGGAGTGATCCCAAAGCCACGGTTTACATTCTAGATATTGGAAAAGATAAACTCACAGAAATCGATGACGTTATTGGAGATATGGGAGATCTAGCTTTTTCACCTGACAGTCAAAAGTTAGCCTTTATAAAGGGAGATGGCTATGGAAAACAGAAGACTCCTCTTAAACCCTTCAAAGAGCTAGAGCCTGATACGATTCAAGTCGTTGACTTAAAAACAGAGAATGTGATGAGCATAGATGCCGTAGATATAGAGCATATAGCTGGCTGGACAGAAAACAACAAGGCCCTCATTGTCACTAAGCAAGTGGGAACAAAACTACAACTCTATTCTCTTGATATAGAGACAAAAAAATTAACCTTAATGGAGGTTCCTGACGTAACTTATATTACC
This sequence comes from Alphaproteobacteria bacterium, assembly GCA_019748065.1. Lineage (GTDB taxonomy): Bacteria > Pseudomonadota > Alphaproteobacteria > UBA9655 > UBA9655 > UBA9655. Next base: position 8,556 of record JAIEQB010000009.1, read on the forward strand.
AACGCTATCCTTTCTTCCAATAGTAAATATATAGGCTTTTCCGGAGAGAATCTTCATCAACCTTCGGCAAGTTATGTTTCTAACCTGGATTCATTTTTTCCTAAGAAGGTAAGCACTGTTAACGAAAAGATAAATTTAACAGCCCTTAAGGCTACTCCTATTACCTGGAAATCCTATGATGGCCTTGAGATTGAAGGGATCCTTACCTACCCACAAGATTATAAACCAGGTCAAAAAGTTCCTTTATTGGTGTCGATACAAGGAGGTCCTGGAGGGGTAGAATCACAACAATTTATTGGTAAAAAGCTATTTGAACCCTTTTCTCCCGCCGTTTTTGCATCTCAAGGGGTTGCGACCTTGGTAGTGAACTACAGAGGATGCCGCGGATATGGGCAAAAATTTCAGGACAGTGATTATAAAGATTTAGGTGGAGGTGATTATAAAGATATCATGACGGGTATCGACTATCTTGTTGACCAAGGAATTGCCGACCCTGATCAGCTCTTCATCAGAGGACCTAGCTATGGAGGTTTTTTAACAGCGTGGGCGATTGGCCATACGAATCGTTTTAAAGCCGCAATTGTTGAAGCAGGAACGGTAGATTGGATCTCTGATAGTGCGACAACAGATGCTCCCGTTCCTATGTCAATTCTGTTTGGAGGGGCCTATTGGGAAAATTATGAACTCTGGCGAGAAACTTCTCCTATAAGATACGTAAGTCGCATAGAAACGCCCACTCTTATTATACAGGGGAAAAAGGATAAACGTGTTTCCACAACTCAGTCACTACAGCTTTATAGCGCCCTTAAAGCAAGAAACATTCCTACCCGTTTAGTTTATTATGATGGACAGGGGCATAGTTTTTCTTCTCCCGTGGCACTCCGAGATGGGATGAATGAGACGTTAACATGGATGAAGACTTATGGGGGGAAGAAAGAAGCCATAAAAGAAAAACAGGTGAGGTAACAGTGTCCCAAAATCTTATCAAGAAACAGCCTCTCAATTTATTCTTGCTCTTCATTTTAGGAAGTTTTTCACCTGAAAAATGTGAGGCTGAGCCTCGTAAGGCTGATCCTCCTCAAAAGCCTCTGTGGACGCCTGAAGATTGTGTGACTCTTCCCGTCGAAACAGTAGAGGATATTTCTTCCGATGGAAAGTATAGCCTTTTAAAGGTCTATTATACGACTCTCAAAAAAGACAAAGCCGAAGAATATTCAACGTGTGTGTTAGTCAATAATGAGACTTTAAAAAAAGAAATCATAATTGGAGAGTTCAATCATTCCTGTAACCAACCTCAATTTATTGGAAAGGGGCAATTTTTCTCATACATTATGAACGATACTTATGGAGAAAAAGAAACATCAGCCCTCTTTGCTCAAGAGATCTCCTCTAAAAAACAAACAAAAATACAAGATCTGAGTAACGATCTCCAAAACTATATTTTTGCACCGAATGGAAAGAGCTTTGCTTTTTTAAACAAAAGCGGCTCAAAAAAAGAGGGGACTGTCAAATCAATTCTGGGTTTTCAGAAAGTAAGTCAGAATTTTCAGCCTATCGATCCTCCCCTCTACAAATCTGAATTTAATTTGTATGGTCCCTTTGATCCTTCTTCTTATCGATGGTCTCCTGATAGTCAGAAAATTGCTTTTGTGGGAATGATTCCTATTTGGAAAAGTGGGACTAAGGCGACTCTTTATCTTCTCGATTTAGAAAAAGATAAACTCACAGAAATTGATGAACTTGTTGGATTTCTTGGAGATCTAAGCTTTTCACCCAATGGCCAAAAATTAGCCTTTATAAAGGGAGATGACCGTGGAATACAGGAGACTCCTCTTAAATTCGTCAAAGATCAAAAATTCACAATTCAAGTGGTTGATTTGAGTACAGGCAAAACGGTGAGTATAGATGCCGTAGATATATGGCATATAGTAGGTTGGACAGAAAACAATAAAGCCCTTATCGTCACCAAGCAAATTGGAACAAAGCAGCAACTTTTTTCCCTTGATATTGAAACAAAAAAACTAACCTTAATGGAGGTTCCCGACATCGCTTGTACTTATGGTCCTGTTTGTTCTTCTAATGGTAAATATATAAGTTTTTTGGGAGAGAATCTTCATCACCCCTCGGCAATTTACGTTTCCAAAACGGATTTATTTTCTCCTAAGAAGATTAGTGCTCTTAATGAAAAAATCAATTTAACAGCCATTAAAGTAACTTCCATTACCTGGAAATCCTATGATGGACTCGAAATTGAAGGGATCCTCACCCATCCACAAGGCTATACAGAAGGTCAAAAAGTTCCCCTCATTGTATCGATACATGGAGGCCCTGGAGGGGTAGAATCTCAGTATTTTATTGGCAAAAATATGTTTGGGTCTTTTTCTCCTGCCGTTTTTGCATCTCAAGGATATGCTACCTTGGTAGTGAACTATAGGGGAAGTATTGGATATGGAATAAAATTTCAGGAAATTGATTACAAAGATTTAGGTGGGGGAGATTATCAGGATGTCATGACGGGAGTAGACTACCTTGTTAACAAAGGAATTGCTGACCCAAATCAGCTCTTCGTTAGAGGACATAGTTATGGAGGGTTTTTGACAGCATGGACCATTGGTCATACGAATCGTTTTAAAGCGGCGGTTGTCGAGTCAGGAATTACAGATTGGATCTCTGATATTGCGACAACAGACGCTCCTGTTACAATGGAAGGGTATTTTGGGGGAGCCTATTGGGATGATTATGAACTCTGGAGAAAAACTTCTCCCATAAGATATGTAAGTCGCATGGAAACCCCTACACTTATCTTGCAAGGAGGAAGTGATAAGCGAGTTCCTACAGGTCAATCGATGCAGCTTTATAACGCCCTTGAAGCAAGAAACATCCCCACCCGTTTAGTTTACTATGATGGACAGGGGCATGGCCTTGACTCTCCCATAGCAACTCGAGATGCAATGAACGAAATGCTAACCTGGATGAAGGCTTATGGGGGAAAGAAAGAACCTATGAAAGAGAAAAAGGTAAAGTAGTCATGTCCCAAAATTTTATCAAGAAACAATCTCTCAACTTATTCTTGGTCCTCATTTTAGGAAGTTTTTCACCTGAAAAGTGTAAGGCTGATCCTCTTCAAAAACCATTGTGGACAGTGGAAGATTGTGTGACTCTCCCCGGAGAAGTGGTAGAGGACATTTCTTCTGATGGAAAGTATACCCTTTTAAGCACCTCTTATACGACTCTTAAACGAGATAAAGCTGAAGAATATTCAACGTGCGTGTTAGTGAACAATGAGACTTTAGAAAAAGAAATAATAATTGGAGAGTTCAATCATTCCTGTGTCCAAGCACAATTTATTGGAAAGGGTGAGTTTTTCTCATACATTATGAATGATACTCAGGGAGAAGAAGAAACATCAGCCTTCTTTGTTCAAGAGATCTCCTCTAAAAAGCAAACGAAAATACAAGATCTAAGCGATGGTTTCCAAGAGTATACTTTTGCACCGGATGGAAAGAGCTTTGCTTTTTTAAACCAGAGTGGTTCCAAAAAAGAGGGAACTGTCAAAACAATTCTGGGTTTTCAGAAAGTAGATAAGAATTTTCAGCCTGTCGGGCCTGCTCTATTCAAATCTGAGGTTAACTTATATAACCCCTTTGATTCTTCTTCTTATCGATGGTCTCCTGATAGTCAGAAAGTTGCTTTTGTTGGAATAGCTCCTATTTGGAAAAGTGGTACTAAGGCTACCCTTTATCTCCTAGATTTAGAAAAAGATAAACTTACAGAAGTCGATGAAGTCATTGGATTTCTTGGAGATCTAAGTTTTTCACCCAATGGCCAAAAATTAGCCTTTATAAGGGCAGATGGGTTTGGAACACAGGAGACTCCTCTTAAATCCTTCAAAGACCAAGAACCTCCTACAATTCAAATTGTTGACTTAAATACAGGTAAGACGGTGAGTATAGATGCCGTAGATATATGGCATATAGCTGGTTGGACAGAAAATAATAAAGCCCTTATCATCACTAAGCAAGTTAGAACAAAGCAGCAAGTTTTTTCCCTTGATATTGAAACAAAAAAACTCACCTTAATGGAAGTTCCTGATCTTGCTTGTGTTTATACTCCTACTTTCTCTTCTAACTCTAAATATATAGCTTTTTCTGGGGAGGATCTTCATCTACTCTCAGCAAGTTATATCTCAAACATGGATTCATTCTCTCCTAAAAGGATAAGTGCTCTTAATGAAAAAATAAATTTGACACCTCTTAAAGCAACTCCTATTACCTGGAAATCCTATGATGGACTAGAGATTGAAGGAATCCTTACCACCCCACAAGGCTATACAGAAGGTCAAAAAGTTCCCTTAGTTGTGTCAATACACGGAGGTCCTGCAGGGGTAGAGTCACAGCGATTTATTGGCAAAACCTCCTTTGGAGCATTTTCTCCCGCCGTCTTTGCCTCTCAAGGATATGCGGTCTTGTTTGTGAACTACAGAGGAAACCTCGGATATGGGGAAAAATTTCAGGATATTGATTATAAAGACTTAGGAGGAGGAGATTATCAAGACGTCATGACGGGAGTAGATCACCTGGTTAACAAAGGAATTGCTGATCCGGATCAACTCTTTCTCAGAGGACATAGCTATGGAGGGTTTCTGACAGCATGGGCGATTGGTCATACGAATCGTTTTAAAGCCGCAGTTGTTGATGCAGGAACGGTAGATTGGATCTCTGATATTGCTCTAAAAGATGTGTCGACCCCGTGGGAAGCTTTACTTGGAGGGGCATACTGGGATGATTATGAATTCTGGAGAAAAGCCTCTCCCATAAGATATACGGCTAATATAAAAACCCCTACACTTATCTTGCAAGGAGAGAATGATAAACGAATTCCTACAAATCAATCTATGCAGCTTTATAGCGCCCTAAAATCAAGAAAGATTCCGACTCGTTTAGTTTACTATAAAGGGGAAGGGCATGGACTTCACTCTCCCATAGCACTCAGAGATGCTATGAATGAGATGCTCACATGGATAAAGACTTATGGTGGTAAAAAAGAAGCTGAGAAAGAGAAACAGAGAGAATAAGTAAGATGTCCACAAATTTTATTTTTATAGATAAGTTTAACATATCTTTTTTTATGTAAAATATTGTAATGCCCCCCTAAAAGTAGAGTGTGCCATAGCGAAGCAATAGGAGGTTAAAGATGATGTAACTGAGATATTGAACTAAGGTTTACAAAAAACTTTGAGCCTAATCAAAAATAAATTTGGACTCTTTTCTCTTAATTTAGCTCTTCTACATAGAAGTGCCGCTTATATAATTACCATAAGCGGCATGTTTCACAATCTTAATAAAGATACATGCCGGTTATAGAAAAATTATAAATGGCAAGAGAATAAAAATAAAATGAGTAAAATTATTGGAAGGGCTAAAGAACGCGAGATCCTAGATCAATTACTCAAATCAGGAAAAGCAGAGTTTCTTGCTCTTTATGGAAGAAGAAGAGTAGGAAAAACTTATCTTATAAAGAATTATTTTAATGACGCCTCCTGTATTTTCTTCCATGTTACGGGCATTCAGGATGGGAGTTTAGCGGAACAACTTGAGCAATTTGTTAGGCAAATTGGCATAAGTTTTTACAGGGGAGCCATATTAGCCCCCTGTAAACGTTGGATGGATGCATTTGAAGAACTCACTAAAGCAATTCAACCGCTCGCAAAAAACAAGAAAGTTGTTCTTTTTTTTGATGAATTTCCTTAGATGACAACAAAAAGATCTCGTCTTCTTCAAGCTCTTGACTATTATTGGAATCGTTATTAGGTTCATGATCCTCGCTTAAAATTAGTTGTGTGTGGTTCTTCGGCATCCTGGGTCATAAATAATATTATTAATTAATAAGGGTGGTCTTTATAACCGCATTACGAGTTCTCTTAAGCTTGATCCATTTACACTAGCAGAAACAAAAGCGTACTTAAAATCTCAAGGCGTCCATCTTAAAAATCAACATATTTTAGACCTATATATGATTATAGGAGGAATACCTTACTATTTGTCACAGGTAAAGAAAGGCAAATCCGCTTCAGAATGCATAGATGAACTTTGTTTTCAGAAAAATAGTATTCTTTTTGATGAGTTTAATCGCTTATTCAAGTCTTTATTTTATGAATCAGATATGTATCTCAAACTTTGTCGAATCATAGCGAAGCATCGCTATGGAATAAGCCAAGTGCATATTCCGGGGCAAAATTGCCGGTGATTCCAATTCAAAGTTGCCGCTCATTACGATTCAAAATTGTCGGTGATTACGATTAAAGTTGTCACCGATTCCAATCCAAAGTTGTCGATGATTACGATCAAAATTGCTGCCCGTTACGATGAAAATGGGCGGCCATTACGATCAAAGTTGTCATTCATTAAAAGACGTTCGCGACAGAAGTAATTCTTTAACCGTGGGATATTTCTTTCTTCCCAACCGAGAAGAAGGAGATGTCCCCATGACAATGGAGCGAACAACGATGAGAAAAATCAGAGAAGTCTTAAGACTTAAATATACCCACAATCTCAGCTATCCCCAAATAGGGACAAGCTGTAACCTCTCTAGAGAATGTGTCCGTCAATATGTGAAGAAAGCTGAGAAGGCTGGATTAAGTTGGCCTTTACCAGAAGAAATGGATGATGTGGAATTGGAAAGGCGTCTTTTTAAAGACATCGACCAAGCCCTTCAGGTTCCTCACCCAGATTGGTTAATTGTTCATCAGGAGATGAAGAAAAAAGGAGTGACGTTGATGCTCCTTTGGGAAGAATATAAGGAGGTATATCCTCACGGATATCAGTACTCTCGATTCTGTGAGCTTTATAGATCCTTCAAGGGTAAACTTAACCCCACGATGCGCCAGACGCACAAAGCAGGAGAAAAGCTCTTTGTTGACTTCTCTGGTCTTACAGTTCCTTGGGTTGATAAACTGACTGGAGAAATTTATAAAGCAGAAATTTTTGTCGCTGTTTTAGGCGCCTCAAATTATACGTATGTCGAAGCCTGTGAGAGCCAGAGTCTTCCCTGTTGGATTGAAGCCCATGTTCGAGCCCTAGAGTTTATTGGGGGTGTTCCCAATGCAGCGGTTCCAGACAATATTAAGTCTGGCGTGACAAAAGCTCATCATTATGACCCTGATATCAATATAACTTATCAGGATTTTGCTTGTCACTATAATATAGCTATTATCCCTGCACGTGCCGGAAAAGCTCGTGATAAAGCCAAGGTAGAGGTGGGTGTCCAAGGGATACAGAGAAGGATTTTAGCCCCTTTACGTCATCATACCTTTTTTAGTGTTGCTGATATAAACAAAGCCCTTGCTCCCTTGTTAAGAGACTATAACCACAGATCCTTTCAAGATCTTCCAGGGTCTCGTTTGTCTCAATTCTTACTGATCGACAAGCCTGTTTTACAGCCTTTACCGAAAGAGAGATATCAATATGCAGAGTGGAAGAAAGCAAAGGTAAATATTGATTACCACATTGCCTTTGAAAAGCACTTTTATAGTGTCCCCTATGCTTATATCAAGGAAGAAGTGACCTTACGGATTACCCGAACAACGATTGAGTGTTACTATCAAAATCAGAGGATAGCTTCTCATCTCAGATCTTTCCGCCCAGGGCACACAACAATCCGGGAGCATATGCCAAAAGCTCACAGGGCCCATGTTGAATGGACTCCCGAACGATTGTTGAGCTGGGCCAAAAAAATAGGCCCCTCTACTGGAAAGCTCATCGAATCCGTCATCCAATCAAGAGCTATTCCAGAACAAGGCTTTCGAGCGTGTTTAGGAATTTTACGTTTAGGAAAAAGCTATGGAGAGCATCGCTTAGAAAACGCAGCCAAGAGAGCTCTTGTGATAGGAGCAATACGGTATCAGAGCATCGAATCCATCCTCAAGCGAGGATTGGATCAGCAGCCGCTTCCAGCGGCAGATCTTAAATCTACCTCTCCCACTATACATGGCAATGTTCGTGGGTCTCACTACTACAACTAATTTTATGGAGATATACTATGTTAACACACCCTCTACTTGATAAATTACGCCAGTTGCGGTGCCAGGGTATGCTTGAGTCCTTGCAAGAGCAGCTTCAACAAGTTGATATGCAGTCACTTAGCTTTGAAGACAGGATCTCTCTGATGATCGATCGTGAATGGTGGCTTCGTGAAAACAACCGCATTAAAAAGCGCTTAAAAAACGCCAATCTAAGACAAATGGCCTCTATGGAGGATATTGACTATGATCCGACCCGAGGTCTCTCAAAAGCCGTCATGCAAACTCTATCTTTCTGCCAGTGGATAAGAGAACATCAAAATCTCTTGCTGATAGGACCAACGGGAACAGGAAAAAGCTTTCTTGCCTCAGCTTTAGGGCATAAAGCGTGTCTTGAAGGATTTACGGTTCGGTATATGAGATGTCCTCGTTTATTCCAAGAACTTGCTTTAGCCAAAGGAGATGGAAGGTATTTAAAATTAATCCAGCAAATCTCTAAAAGCCAAGTCCTCATCTTAGATGACTGGGGTGTTAGTCCTATGGATGAGGGGCATAGACGTGATCTTCTGGAAATTTTGGATGATAGGCATCAATGTGCCTCAACGATTGTCACGAGCCAACTTCCTCTCAAGCACTGGCATGACTTCATTGGGGATCCGACCCTTGCAGATGCTATCTTAGATCGCTTGATCCATAATGCCCATAAGATTGAATTAAAAGGGGAATCTATGCGCAAGAAAAACAACAATTTAAATGAAATAAAGCAATTAAGTAACTCACAGGAAGAGAAACAAGGTTCATCTCAAACACAAAATAAATAGTGATTAGAAAACTCACTGAAAGGAGGTTCATGGATGAGTGGCAAAAATGATGAAAATATTCTTGCATTTTAGGAGGGATTAAAGAGATAATTTGCACGTCGCTAACGCTCCGATAAAACGGCAACTTTAATCGTAATCGCCAGCAACTTTGGAGCGGAATCACTGACAATCTTCAGCGGAATGCGCACCAAGTTCAACTTATACAAGAAAGTAAGTCTCCACTTGGAGGACGGACAATAAATCGTTTAAAAGAGTTGGAAGATGCTGGATTTATTATGAGCTTTGTTCCTTATGGGCATCAAGAAAAAGGAATCTCCTATAAAACAATTGATGAATATACTCTCTTTTATCTTCACTGGGTTGAGCCGAATATCTCGTCTCTCCGAAAGAAACCTCAAACAAGTAGTTATTGGCTTTCAAAATCAACAACATCAAGCTGGAAAAGCTGGGCAGGGTATGCTTTTGAAGCTGTGTGTTATAAGCATGTATCAAATATTCGAAAAGCTTTACAAATAGATCCAGGAGCAGAAGTAGGATCTTGGAGATATACTCCTAAAAAACGATAAGCTGAGGAAGGGGCTCAAATTGATTTATTATTTGACCGACCAGACGGAGTCGTAACTATATGCGAAATTAAGTATAATCAAAAGCCTTTTATGATAGATAAGCAGTATGCAAAAAATCTTCTTAAAAAAGCCGAAATATACCAAAAATATAGTCGCAAAAGAAATCAGCTTTTTACTGCTATGATTACGTCTGGAGGATTAAAGCCAACTATGTATTCAGAAGAAATTATTACTAACCATGTAAAATTAGGAGATCTTTTTAAAGAGTAATACCACCCTTTAACACCCGACTTCGACGGAAGTGGACTAAGTTGATGAGTTAAACTATTGAATATATAGAGTTGAATATTTGGACTCGGTTTATTGCATATTCTTACTGAATTCGCACAGCGATTCTGATTTAATCAATCGGATGATTTACAAAACCTTTGGTATCCAATAGTCTCAAGAAGTGGAAATTTATCTCCCCTAAAGCTGTGTCTAAATCAATCAACCTATTGGAAAACAAAGATTCTTAAACTCACCTAATTCTATTTTCGTTGAAGTCGGAAGCAGTTTGAAGGATAACTTTGGTGGATCAAACCGTGGGTGTGCTCACCTGACTTTTGTTTTGCGAGCATTGTTATTTCTTTAGAAAAATCATAAAAATAGAATAGGAGAAAAACTGTGCCTCAAATATAACGTTTCAAGGAAAAATGTGGGGAAATGAAGTTTTTCCAATAAATCAACAATTGAGTAGAATAGGAATAGGATTAGTATTTTCATCGTTCAGCATAAAAAGCTCCTATTCTTTGGTAGAGATTTTCATACAAGCGAATATAATTTGGAATAAAAGTAATGTTCTATCTGGGGAAACCATTGGGTCTATACACCTAACATCTGAAGCGAAAGATAAGTTTATTCTTGTATTACGGGAGCAAAATCAACATTTTCAAGTAAAAACACAAGGTAAAGTTTTATTCCCTGCTGCTTACGATATAAGCTAGTTTTTAGAAAATATTTTTTGGATATTTTGTCTATAAAATTTCTAGATGTCGCCATGGCGACATTTGAATCTGTTATATGAAAGTGTTAACTGCACAACTTTTCTTCCACTATTTACGCAGAAACAGTACACAAAATTTCGAATAGAATCGAGTTGTATTACTATTTAGTTGTGTAGCTTAATGTAAACGAAATTAGTTGCAATTTAGCCTAATGTCGCCATGGCGACATTTTTCTTAAAAACAGAGGTGTTTTTTTGCTTAGTGTTGAACATCACTTTGATAAAAACAATGTAATGTATAAATATTACAGTGGATTAATTGTATGTTTTTATCCAAATGTATGTTTCTCCTAAGTTTTTTTTAGCATTAAAAATCATTGTGTAATTTTTGAAGTTTCATAATAGAGGGAGAAATTTTTATGCTTACTCTTAACACTTTCTTTTAATTCTACGCTTTCAGAAACATGAGTTGGTGTTGTATAGTCTGATAAATATCTTCTTTTTGATAGATTATGCACTTATCTTTTATTATTAATTGAAATATTAATGAATTAATTATTATTGTAAAAAATAATATTTTTGGATTTATTAAATTATTTTTATTAATTTTATATATTTTTTATTGTTGTTGTAACAAACAACAGGAATTTCATATAAAGAATATATATAAAGGATGTTGTACCATTTCTGCGTTGGCTGTGTACCGTTTCTGCGTATCTTCAATAAATATGTGTACTGTTTCTTCGGACCTATGTGTACTGTTTCTTTGGGGATAAATTAGTTTTCCCGGGTTAATTGTGGATAAAAAAGGTACCTCTAAAATTAGTGTAAGTGTTTCTTTTTAAGTGAGACAAAAACATAAAAATAAGAAGTTTTTTGTCTCGTCATATAAAAATGTCTATCTTCATATAAAATAAAAAATTCCATTTTTTTCGTTTTCTTCTGGATGTTTTTATGTTATGAAAAATTGTCTTTTATAAGATAGAGGAAAAAATGGACGAAAAAAGAAAAGTTCCCAATCTTTTAATTCCAAGAGAAGCTTTTGTTTTTTCTCAATCCCAAATCGGGCGGATGGCAAGAGAAAATAGAAAGATTATCAATAAAAGAGTTCATTCGCTAAGAGAAATGAAGGGAGAGAAAGCCTTACCGAAAGGAAGTAAAAAACTTGATATCGATCAAACACGAGAAGTTTTTCTAAATCTATTTATGGATATCAAGTCAGATATTAAGCATAAGGTTCATACTTTCTATAACTTTAAAGGAGGTACAGGAAAAACAACTATATGCTATCAGATTTCTACGATGTTGGCATTTATGGGATTTAAAGTTCTTACGATTGATTGTGATCCTCAAGCCCACTTAACTTCCTTACTCGGAATTCCCGAACAAGAAGATTACCCAACAATTTATGATGTGCTTGTTAACATGCGTGCTTTAAAAGAAGTGACCATCTCTGTTTTTAATGGATTAGATATTATTCCGAGTTCTCTATCATTAACACGTATTGAAAGTCCATTAAATCAAATGGTCAGGAGAGAGAATATTCTTTTAAAAATGCTGCAGTCTGAGGATTCTAAAACTTCGCAATATGATTTTATTATGATTGATACCAATCCTGCATTCTCCGTTTTAAATCTGAACGCACTTATGGCGTGTCAGCAATTAAATGTTGTGTGTGAAACCCATCCTCTTAGTCTCTCGGGTCTCTCTCTCATGATTGAAGAGTTGCAAAGAGTTTATAAAGAGCTCCAAAAAGATATGAATTTTGTTGTTATTCCAAATAAATATGAAGCTAAGACAGCTACATCTCAAGAAATTCTGGGAGTCTTGAGGAAAGATTATAAACAAGAAACAATTCAAACAGTGATCCGAAAGTGTGAAGACATTAATGTTTCAACAAAACGACGATTGCCCGTTCTTTGTTTTGCAAATAAAAACTCAATTGCGATGGAAGACATTATTGATTTAGGGCATGAATTTATTGCCTTATCAAGAGGAAAACCTTTTGTTATTTCCGGACAAGAAGAGGCTGCATAAAGTTAGGGGAAAAATATGATAAAAGAGCTACCAGTTAGAGAGCCGACATCTGAGTTTTTAAGGAGGAGAAAAAACATAGAAGAGATCACAAATTTAGACAGAAAAGAATCTCTCTATACGGAAGAATTTTATCAACGTATAGAAAATCTCCCACTTAGTAAACTTTGCTCTTATCATAGACAAGCGCGTTCATGTTTTGATGAAGATAAAATTGCAGCTCTTGCCCAAACAATTAAAGAACATGGTATTCGCCAACCACTTACAGTTATTCCTTGTGAAAAAGAACCAGGAATATTTGAAGTTATAAGTGGAGAAAGAAGAATGAGGGCTGCGAAGTTAGTTGCTTTAGAAAGAGTTCCTTGCATTGTTATCCATGATCAAAAGCAAGCAAGAGAAATTGCTCTTATAGAAAACCTTCAACGAGAAGACTTACACCCAATTGAAGAAGGAGAAGCTTATAAAGGGCTTATTCAAGAAGGTATTTGTTTAACACAAGAAGAAGTCGCACAAAAACTAGGGGTTCCAAGATCAACAGTTATCGAAAAAATGAAATTTGCTTCTGTTCCTCAATCAATTGCAACCAGAATATTAGAAAATAACATTAAGACTCGTATTTCTTTACGTAAAATCACTACATGTAAGGATGAGAAAGAGATGCATACCTTGATTAACTATATACTTGGAAATGAAGATTCTGCTCAAATAAAAACATATATTAATCGAACTCATACGGCTAAACTTTTAGAAATTAGGCTTTTGGGAGATCGAATTGAGGTGAGAAGAGGACGTACAGAGCATCTTAGCTCAGAACTTTTAGTTGGCCTTAAAGACACCCTCTTAGCGATTGCAGGGCAACTACCTGATAAAAAATCTGAGAGTGTTTAAAATGGATTTGTTGAAGTCTTCATATTCTAAGCAACTTGTGAAAAAACTTAATAGAGTTGAGGCATATCAGCAAAATTCTATTGAATTGCGGCAAACGCTAGGATTTATTGCAAAAGTTTTTGTTATTGCAAACTTACCACATCGTGAACAATTCGGAGAAAAAGAGTGGATACGTAAGAATGGTAAATATGTGCTTCGTTTATCAGCAGGAGAAAAATATGTTAATGAAAAGCTAGTTTCTGCAGGGCTTCCTTATGGTACTTATGCTCGTTTGCTTATGATGTGGTTGACAACTCAAGCCCTCAGAACAAAATCTCGAAAAGTTTTCCTCAAAAAAACTTTATCCTCTTTAATGAAAGAGCTCGATATCCAACCGACTGGTGGAAAAAAAGGAACTATTACTTATTTTAAAGAACAATTTGTTCGTCTTTGTTGTTGCCGAGTCGCTATAGATGAAGTTCAAATGGGGGAAGACCTTATTGGAACCCAATTTTTTATTGTTGAAGATAAATTTGTCAAATGGTTACAAGATCATGAATCTAGTTTTGTTGAAGAAGATAGCTACATTATGCTGAATGAAAAATTTTATGAGTTAATTGTAAAAAGCTCTATTCCTTTTGATTTTAATGTTATTACAGCATTAAAGCAGTCTTCAATAGCTATAGATGTGTATATCTGGCTAACTTATCGAGCTTTTACACTTAAGCAACCAACTATTATCTCTTGGAGACAAGTTCAGGAGCAGATGGGAACACAGTATTCTGATCTCAGAAATTTTATGAATAAGATGAAAAAAGTTATTCTACAGATTCGAATGTTTTATCCTGATATAAATATTGAATATGTACATGGAGGAATGAAAATTCATCCTTCAGAAGCACATGTTATTCCTCTCAACGATCATGTAAAAGTAGCCGCTTAATCTAAACTGCCATCAAGAAAAAAAGAAGAAATAGGCTATCAAAATGATAACTGTTCCAAGGAAAAAATTATTCTATGTGATTTCTCATTAATTTACCAGACATAATTTTTAATGTTTAACCTTTCTCCTATTAAGACTCTCTACAACATCGGAGAGTGCTGATGAGAAGGCGTAAAACCTTTTTTTGCCGTGATGTGAATTTCAAGACCGAGAGAATCAATAACAGAATGCAGAGACGTTAAGCGAGGATTCCCCTTCTTAGAAAGCATGCGATACAGACTTTCGCGATTTAAGTGACTTCTGTGCGACGTTTGAGTCACCCCTCCTCCTAAGGCATCAACGACATCCTTTAAAGCCAATGTAAACAAGGGAAGATCACCGGTCTCTAAGGCAGCATTCAAGTATTCTGCGGCTTCATTGGAATCTCGCAAGGATTCTTTTAAGTAATCCGTATATTTGATCGTTTTTCTCATGATAAACTCCTATAATCTTGCAGGTATTTCCTGGCTTTCTCAATATCTTTCTCTTGGGTTTTCTTGCTACCTCCCAGCAGAATAATTTTCTGAGAAGAGGTCTGCGTAAAATAAAGCCGATAACCGGCACCTTCATCGATCCTGATTTCATACAGGCCTTTTTTAAGAGATTTCCAGTCTCCTAAATTGCCCAAGCGAATTCTGGCAAGCCTTATCTTTATTTTTGCGCGTATTGCTTCATCCTTTAGAGACTCAATCCACTCGATAAATGGTTTCTTTCCCTTCGGATCTTGGTAAATTTCGATATCATATTGGCTTGTCTCCATACTTAAATGTAGCTAATAAGCTACATTTTGTCAATAAGTGTGTCGCGAAATGACAAAAATTCTTCCATCAATAGCTTTTTTTTGAAATTGTTTTTTGAGAACTTGGAATTCCTTTCAAACTTATGTAATATAATTATGTTTTAATACCCTATATAGAGCTAAGTTAAAATTACGGGTTAAATGACAATCTTTTGCTGGTTATTTGATTAATTAAAATTTGTCATATAACCGACCGTTTATGTAATTAGAAAAAAGGGGGAAAAATGCTTATCGGTTATATGCGAGTTTCAAAATCTGATGGGTCTCAAACAACAGATCCGCAGCGAGACGGATTGATAGTTGCTGGTGTAAAACCAGAGCATCTTTACGAAGACATGGCCTCTGGCAAGAAAGATGATAGACCAGGATTAAATGCATGTTTGAAAGCTCTGCGAGAGGGAGATACCCTTCTCGTTTGGAAGTTAGATCGTCTTGGCCGAAACCTTAGGCATCTCATTAATACTGTCCATGACCTAACAACCCGAGGTATTGGACTCAAAGTGTTGACGGGTCAGGGAGCTGCAATTGATACAACAACTTCAGCTGGAAAACTTGTATTTGGGATTTTTGCTTCTTTGGCAGAATTTGAAAGAGAGTTAATTTCCGAAAGAACAAAAGAAGGCCTTAAGTCTGCTAGAGCCCGAGGGCGCAAAGGGGGAAGGCCTTATAAAATGACAGCGGCCAAATTACGACTCGCTAAAGCTGCTATGGGACAGCCAGAAACCAAAATTGGCCCTTTATGCAAAGAACTTGGAGTTACTCGCCAAACTCTCTACCGGCATGTTTGCCCCAAAGGTACTCTCAGATCTGATGGAGAAAAATTGCTCAGAAGAATTTAATGGATATTGTGTGTGAACAATTCCAACAAAAATCTCTCAATCTTTTCAAGAAGTTCATTTTTCTCCCATCGGAGGATGGTTTGATGAGCGCCACATCTTTGATATAATTCAGCTACTTGTTTCTTGCTTAAAATTACTTTTTTGTTTGCTATTTTTAGAGTTAAATTTAAAAATGAAAAGCAGCTAAAATTAGGGAGAAGGTAGGGATTGTGCGGTAGGATAAGCTAAAAACCTTTTATTACATTGTAAAGCTGGAAAGATTTACAAAAAACAGATCAACATTTAAACTTGAGAGTATTCTCTCAGACCGAAAAATAGAGACCCAAATGGCTCGCCTCTACAATGTAAGTGAAGCCACAGTTTCACGCATTATGTCACAGAACAGACAATCCTTAAGGTAGGATTTCGCACCCTTCCAGAACGTACCCCTAGAGGTGAGGCAGTTGGTCTGACGCTTACTCAAGTATCCTGCCAATCAAAGAAGTCTCACACTAACGCCTCAATTTCTTCTTCTGAAGTTTCAGGAACAACAATAATTTCTTGTTTGACTGATTTCTTTTTTAGCTTTTTTATCGTCGGTTTTGCTTCAATTTCTTGAGTTTCTGTGTAATTCATTTGTTTCTCCGGCTTCAGCAAAAAAGCCTCCACACTTGACCTCAAAGGCTTTTGATAAGTCATTTGCAGTTTTGTACACGGGTAGTCGCCGGGGAGTTTGATGTAGAACTCTAGATCTTGAAGCTGGAAAAGCTCTGTAGGCATAATGAGAGATTTTTGACGGGTGTGAACTCAAAGAGACACCATCGTGCATGTTGTTAGCACTGTAGGAGATATTTTGGGACTCAATCTCTTCTTTATCTCAAAAAACCTTTGAGATCCATATTTGAATTGAGAGTTCAGTACAGCGAAAGAAGATTTTGGTATTGAAAAGATCGAGTATAAATTTAGCCTCTTGTCTTCCCTAGATTTTCTCCCAGAAAATATGTGTTTGATAATCCTAAAAACCGTTGGAAAATAGCTTTTGAGAACGTTATTGAATTCTAGAGGCTAACAGTGAATTCGTTCTTGGATTTTTCAAGTTTTACCCTTACTTGTTTAAGAGTAGGAAAAAATTTTTGAAGGCAAGCTAATATCACGAAATCATACTGTCCTATAGATTTAATAGTATCTTTTGGACAATAAAGATCTACTTGCTTACGCTGAGGCAAGAGTGGGCCCAATTGACATTCTGATAACTTTAAAATGAACAAAGGAGGCATTAGATTTTGAATTTCCATGCACACGTGCTTCCAAAGAGGGTCTTTAATGCTTGAAAGAGGGTTTTCTGCTTTCTTTACAAAATAATGATCCGTTGTAAAATGCCAAGGAGCTGTAAAAACAGAGAAGGCCTTTCTTCTATGAAAGCCGGTGGAAACATTTCCGGTGGGAAAGTTTATCTTTCTCGAGATTTTTATTCTTCTACAAGATGTTGATGGCATTTCTATATTTGCATTAAGCATAAGTCCTCTCATGTAGTTCTTAAAATATAACTTGCTACCCCTCCGTTTTATGCTGTACCTTATTTCAAGGCTTTGATTTTTTAGACAGTACAACCACTAAACAGCTGAAACTTGCAGAGTATTCCGGAGGCAATAAGAACACTCTGCACTCATTTCACAACCAGCACCAACATTATTACCACTAAAAATAAACTGAAATAATTTCATGTATAATATTTATGTTATTGGGGTGCCATCGACATTGAAAGAATTATTTTGATATGCCTAGCATCCAATTTTGGAATGCTCCCTTTTTAAAAGGAAAGTTTCACAGCTTTTTTCTTTACATTTATGGGGATATTTGAGAGAACCTATTAATGAAAATAAGGAAATGTACTCAAAGAATTTCAAGTTGCCGGGCAGGCGCCCAAGGGTGAACCCGATGAGCGTATTTTAATACGTGACAGAGGTCGAATTCCGCTGGACAACATACCCGGAACTTGAAAGGCGAAGAGTATAATAGCATCAGCTTCAGGTTTAAATATATGTCAACAACCCTAGATCCTATTAACGCCTTTACCCAACTCATTCCCTCTTCACCCCTTAAAACCCAAAATGATTTCCTCTTAGGATATAACTTTGCTGTTAAGGATGTCTTTGATGTGAAGGGATTTCGAACACAAGGGGGAAATCCTGATTATTTTGCTGGGGCGAGTGTTGCTGAAACAACAGCTCCTGCTGTTTCCATTTTGCAAGAAGCTGGAGCCCATTTAATTGCCAAAACACAAACCGATGAGTTAGGAGGAAGCCTTTTTGGACTTAACGAGCATTACGGCGCTCCCCTGAACTCTCATTCACCTGACCGCGTCCCTGGCGGCTCTTCGAGTGGGTCGGCAGCTGCAGTTGCAGCTAACCTTGTGGATTTTGCTCTTGGTGCTGATACCAGTGGATCCGTAAGAGCCCCTGCAAGTTTTTGTGGGATATACGGTCTTCGACCTACTTTTGGTCAAATCCCAACAACTGGGGTTTTGCCCATTTCTTCTCATTTAGACACGGTAGGGATATTTGGCCGCCATCCTGATGTGATTACTCAAGTTTTAAATGTTTATGGAATAAAAGAACAGAATGAAATCAAGCGGCTTAAAATTATTCCAAGTTTGATGAACCACTTACAGGGCTCTCTCCTAAAAGCTTTCCGAGAAAGGTTGGAGGATATTCAACAATTAACATCCTCCTCTGTTGACCTCCTTATTGAAGAAGAGACACTGATCCACTGGAGCAGTGTTATTAGAACAATTGCCATGTACGATTTATGGCAGGTCCATAAGGACTGGGTTCTAAAGTCAAATCCCATCTTTGGTGCAATTATCAATGACCGCCTTAAATTAGCCCGCTCAATTTCCTTTGAAGATTACAGAAAAGCTCTGGCCCAACAAAAAAAAATACGCTCTTTTATGGAAGATCACTTAGAATCAGGAGAGGTTGCTGTGTTTCCAACGGTTCATGATATCCCGCCCCTCCTTTCAAGCTCTCTCCCTCACCTCAAGGACTTTGCCCTTAAGGCCTCCCGCCATACATGTATAGCAGCTCTCAGCGGTTTTCCAGAAATGACCCTACCACTGCATAATAAACTTGGAAATGGAGCCTTAGGAATGAGCTTTTTGGCGAGAGCAGGAGAAGATGTATCCTTAGCTACTTTTGCGTCAAAAGTTCATTCAATCCTTTGTTAAAATTACTTCTTTAGAAAGCATAGGAATTGGCTAAGCTTGGTTTCATAAGAATTCGTTTTTGAACTTTTGAAGAAGCTATAATAGAAACACCCGCAATAAGAGCTCCAAAGAGTATCCAAACCGCCGGCCAGTTAAGATGTTGAGTCTGATTTATAATATATACAAGAAAAACTGGGGTGAGACCACCAAACAAAGAAATCCCTAAGCTTAAACTAAATGATACGCCTCGACAGCGCCCTTTCACATCAAAAAGGCTTGCCGTAAGCCCATTGGCTGGCCCCACGAATAGGCCTGCCAATATGGAAAGGATTATTTCTCCTTGGATCATAAGTGATAACTCCCCAGATCGTATAAGCCAAAAGGCAGGATATGCGAGCAAAAGAGTGGCTAAAACAATCGTTAACATGACTTTCTGGGGGCCAAATTTATCGGCCATATATCCGGCTAAAGCAAGGCAAAACATATACACGACAAGTCCAAGCGTGATGATGGAGAGGGTTGTTGACATCGATAGAGAGGTCACAAGCGTATGATAATGTCCCATAAAAACAAAGGGAACGTAGTAAAGAACACCGATAAAGCACCCGATTCCAAAAGTGATAAAAAGGGAAGAAAAGTTGTTTTTAATAAGATCAACAAAGCTTTCAGTCCCTTCTTTCTGTGCTTTATTAAAGGCTGAAGTTTCTTGTGTATTCTTTCGTATATAAAAGCCTATCAAGCCAATAGGAAAACTTAAAAGAAAAGGGACCCTCCATCCCCAGTCTGGCATTGCCTCAAGGGCACAAAGAGAGGCCATGCTAGAGGCAGCGAGCATACCCACCACGGATGAAGCGGTCACCAAACTTCCAGAAAAGTATATTCTATCTTCTTTGGCGTGCTCGATCACAAAAATAGCCGCCCCGCTAAATTCTCCTCCAGCGCATAAGCCCTGTAATAAGCGACAAAGGGACAGTGCAATGGGGGCTAAAAGCCCTATTTGGCTATAGGTAGGCAAAAGACCGATTAAACTGGTGGGAAGGACAACAGCAAGAATGGAGATCACCATGGCTTTTTTTCGCCCAAAGGTATCCCCAATATAGCCAAAAACAATGCCTCCAAGAGGACGAATTAAGAAACCGGCTGCAAAAATGCAATAACTGGCAATTAAAGCTGCAATCGGATCTTCTTTCGGAAAAAAAAGAGTTGAGAATATGGGGGCTAAAAGCCCAAAAAGGGCAAAGTCATAAAACTCTAAGGCCGTTCCAATAAAAGCAGCTGCAAAGTTTTTTCCTTGTTTTTGCATAGTGAACCTCTCTTATTTTTTTCTTTATAGCATAGCGAGTGTTATAGTTAGTATTAAATTTAAATTAGAGATTTTGGAAGGGGAAAATTTATTTAGAAAATATTTTTATTTGTTTTCAAATAAATATGGATATTTTTAAGCTACATATTTTCTATGATGATCTCTTACATAAGCTTGAAGATAACTCTCTAATACGTCGATTTTTTTGATTCCTTTAAGTTGTATGGGGTATGTAAAATAAATATCAATGCATGGGCCGGATACTTCTGGAAGAATTTCCACTAAACCAGAGTCTTTAAGTAATGGAGATTCTTGTGAGAAAGAGATAATCCCAAAACCATTTATCCCAAAATGAAACAAAGTTCGAAGAGAGTTTGCGCTAAGGTAGGGTTTGTGAATTGTTTTATTTTTCCCCTTAAGATTTAAATGCCAATTAATGTTATCAAAAAGATAAATCTTTTCAGGGCCAAATCCAATCAAACGATGATCTTCAAGGTCTTCAATTGTTTTGGGAGTCCCATATTTTTGAACATAATCTTTACTGGCATAAAGCCTTCGATTCCAACTCATGAGAAAGTTCTGAATCAATTCGGGTTGATCAGGCACATAAGGTTGAAGGGCAGCATGAACCTCTAAGGACTCCACATCAAGCGGCCCATCTTTGGCAAAAATCGATAAGTTAATACTTGGATAACGCTTTAAAAAATCAGGAAGAATTGAATAAAGCCAGGTATCAACAAGGCCTATGTTTGTTCCCAAACTAAGATCTCCGTGAGGTTCAGAGAGTTCGTTTTGAATTTGCGTCAAGGCAAGTTCTGAAAAGACGAACATTTTCTCAGTGTTTTGGAAGAGGAGCTCTCCATGCTTTGTAAGAACTAAACGTTTAGGTAGTCTCTTAAATAACTTATGTCCAATTTGATGTTCAAGATCGATAATTTGACGGCTAATCGCTGATTGAGAGATGTTTAAATGTTGGCCTGTTTTTGTAAAGCTTTCCAGCTTTGCAACATAATAAAATGTTTTTAACCTATCCCACTGCACAACCTCTAC
Source organism: Alphaproteobacteria bacterium (assembly GCA_019748065.1). Lineage (GTDB taxonomy): Bacteria > Pseudomonadota > Alphaproteobacteria > UBA9655 > UBA9655 > UBA9655. The sequence continues at coordinate 30,003 of JAIEQB010000009.1, forward strand.
CTATCTCCCTAATTTTAGTTGTTTTTCATTTTTAAATTTACCTCTAAAAATAGCAAATAAAAAAGTAATTTTAGCAGGCAGAAAGTAAGAAACAAGTAGCTGAATTATGTCAAAGAAGTCTCACACTAACGCCTCGTTTTCTTCTTCTGAATTTTCAGGAACGACGATGACTTCTTGCTTTACTGGCTTCTTTTTAGTTCTTTTTACTATCGGTTTTGCTTCACTTTCCTGAGTCTCTTCGTAATTCATTGGTTTCTCCGGCTTTAGCAAAAAAGCCTCCACACTTGACCTCAAAGGCTTTTGATAAGTCATTTGCAGTTTTGTACAAGGATAATCGCCGGGAAGTTTGATGTAGCATTCGAGATCTTCGAGTTGAGAGAGTTCAGTCGGCATCACAAGGGGCTTTTGGCGAGTGTGATGGCTCAAGGAAACACCATCGCGCATACTGTTGGCACCGTAGGAGATGTTTTCTTGGGGCTCAATTTCTTCCTTATCGCCCAGAACCTTTGAAATCCATGCTTGGGTTGAGGGCTCGGTGCAACGAAAGAAGACTTTGGTATTGAAAAGATCGAGCATGGATTCAGCGCCTTGCCGGCCGTAAATTTCTTCCAGTTGAGGTTTGCTTTGAAAGCCTACGAGGAAACACCCTCCGTATTTCCGCCCCTCCGCAAGGCCCATGTGGAGGCTGGGGAGTTTTTGAAGAGCAGCTAGCTCATCGATGATAAACCAAAGACGCCTGTTATAATCCTCTGGCAATACCATCAAAGCATTAATGGCCATATCCACCCAAGCAGAGATGAGGGGCTTTAAAGTTTGACGCTGGTCAGAGCGAGCAGTAATGAAAATAATCCCTTTCTGTTTCTCATTCATAACCCAATTTCGTAGAGAGAAAGGACTTATCTCAGGAGAGAGTGCATTCTCCAACTGTCTCAGACCTTCAACGTAAGAAGAGAGAACACTTCGGATAGATTGGGTTGTTTTTTCATTGCTGGCACAAGTTAGAGTGGCGGCTTCTGTGCCTTTAAAGAAGTCCTCAAACTCTTTCTCTGAAGAGGAGAGAAGAAATGTTGTGAGTTTGTCTATATCTTGTGTTCCTTGGAATGCAAACTTGCGGAGAGCCGCTTTCAGGACAGCTCGGCTAGCATTATCCCAAAAAGGATCCTTGATATGCTTGTTTTCAGGGATAAAAGAGTTGGTGAGGACATCATAATGGGACGCCAAATGACAATCGACCCAGGGATGCCAAAATTGTGATCTGATATCTAAGGGATTGAGGATAAAATCTGTCTTTTTATTGTAATACCGGGAAATATAGCTCCCTGTCACATCAACAATGATGGCTTTGTCTCCACGTTTTCTTATTTGAGGTAGGAGATTATGAAAAGCATTGGTTTTTCCTGATCCCGTCGTTCCTGTCATAAGAAGGTGGGACGTTTCCTTGTTTTTAACAAGAGGGAGAGTTTCTAAGGTAAGGTCAGAGGCTTCACCTTTTCTTTTTAAGAGCCTCGCAAGCTTAGAAAACTCCATAAAGCTATTTCCCCGTTGATGCTTGGCTTGTCTATACGCCCGTCCCAGAAGAAACCACAAAGCCATAAGAGTTAGAAAAGATAACCCGGCCCATTCCAGGCTTTTATAGGCAATGTCTTTTAAAGCTATTTCCATTTGATCAGTTGTCTTTTTAAGAAACGGGTCTTTTAGGATACTGAGACAGCTCCTACGATAAGGCTTGCCTTTAAGAGGGAGGTAATCTTGATATAGTTCTGGATGTTTTTGGACAGGATTTGTGGCGAGCATAAATCTTGCCCAAGAGGTTTGAGAGAGAGCTCTCCATCCATGTTCCGGAAGCTGATAGCTTTTCCAGGCAAAACATGAAACTCCCATTACAAAGGCTACAACAATCCCTGCAACAAAGATTTGCTTGAACATGTGGAGTTGGTGGATATGAACTTGCCCCCCTTGGGTGAGGGTTTTAAAGAAGGCCATTATTATTTCCTATTCAGTGGTGAGTTGTGAGGTGTTTTGTCTTTAGGCATCTCCTTAGAGGAATCGAACAGTTCATCGAGTCCTACAGTCGAGACAGCAGACCACCCAATTTGTTTCAGGTTACTGCCCACAACCGTTTGATTTCTCCCTGTCTCCACCTTTTCCTGGAGTGGAATAAGCTCCTGGGCATGTTCTTTTTGCCGGGCTTTAAGCCTTGCCTTTGCTTGTGCTTGTTGATTAGTAACCTCTTTTTTGAGGCCGGATTCTTGGAATGTTTCTTCCCTTAGCCCTAGGCTTTGTCCTTTCTGTTTTAGGGATTCCGTATTTTTATCATACTGAGATTCAATTTCGTGATCAGCTTTGAAAGCATTGGATTGACCTTGATACTGACTCTCAATTTCTTGATTGAGTTGGGACGTATTGATCCGCCTGATATCGTAGGTGGGATGATCTTTCTTAAATCCATCCACATAGGCTTCATACTCAGCTCCACCTGCATTAAGGATAGCAACAGCTCGTTGCATGCCAATGGGGTTTGAAACCCCAGGACTAGCCCCTGGTCCAGTATTGATCGGCTGTTTTGCCACATACTCAAGGAGAGCTTGTGTCAGATTGCGAGATTCTTGGAAGTCTCGTCTTTGACTGCTGGCAACAGAATCGGAAGCCTCTTTCATTTTATTGTGAGCAACTGTAGCTTCTTCTCTTAAATGATGGGCTTTATTGAGACTTGCGGCTGCACCCGTTGCCAATTCAGCACCCTTGATATCATTCCGGCTTTCCATGTCAGAGTGAGCTGCAGAAACCACTGTGTCCAGGCTATAGCTGTATCCCTTCTGATCAGCGATGGCTTGAGCCTTTTGCAGTTGTTCCGAGTGGGCTGTGGAGCCTGAAAGACGGGTGCTTCCTTCGATGCTTGCTCCTAACCATTTTGGCGTTCCTGCCTGGATGCCAATAGCCAACTCATGGGCTCGAGATTTTGAAACACCCAGGTTTTCACTAATATCTTTTGTAAAGTTATGGTGGTCTTGAAGGGCTTTGACCTCATTACTTGTGAGAGTTTTACTATCACTTTCATGTTTTGAAAAGTCAGAGCCAAGCCTTTCCATGACATTAGCTGTTTGCTGCACGGCTGTATCCATTGAGTGTCCTGCTGCAATACTTTTTGATTCAGCAACACTTTGCGCTTCATGAAGACGTTGTTGATGCTCTCGGCTTGTATTGACGGTGCCCATAATTTGAACGCTTAAATGAGACATGGCTTGATCATTAAAGGCCTGTTTGCCGTCGGCAAAGGTGTTGGTCTCAATCCCTGAAGTTCCCATGGCTTTAAATTGAGAGGCATTATAGCTTGGACTCGTGTTGTGCTGAAAAGCTGTTGTGTTCTGATAGGTTTGGGTGCCCATACTGACATTACCTAAACTGATATTGCCAGAGACGGCTTCAGAAGCCGCTCCACTGGCTGCACTCTGCATGGCTGAGCCTAAGTGCTGAGCAAGACCCACAAAAGCTGCTGCGCCTTGTTTGAGTATTCCGTAAGAGATAAAGGGGATACTCACAGAAAGCCACGCCGCTAAAGTTACCATGTCCGCATTGGCATTAATAATGGCGGAGGAGTTGATAAGAGTGAGTCCATTTTGTGCTCCGAGGCTCATAGTTTCTGACTTTCCATAGAGAGTCATAATCAAATTTAAAATGGCATAAAGAGGAGCCCATAGCTGGGTCCAAACAAGAATTCCAAAGTAAGTCATCAACACTTTGTATCCATTCGGCAGCAACGCTAGAACCACAATGAAGATAAAGAGCCCATAGCTTAAAGCTTCAATGACATTCTTAAACAAAGGCAGTGTTCGTGCGGCAATTTCTCCTGCAACCGCATACGCCGTTCGTTGCTGAAGAAGAGCTTTTGTGGCCGCGTAATTAGATGGGGTTCCTAACTCAGAGAGTTTGTTATTACTGCCATCTTCAATGGCATTGATCATCATTTCTTGCTTGAGAAGAGTGGAGGCATCTTCAGCAATATCCGTCATAAGCCGGTAGCCCTGATCAAGGTTTGTAAAAAAAGCAGCTCTTGTCAGGTTTTGATTCTGAACACGACTTCCATAAATTTCTATGGCGCGTTCAATTTCAGCATTCCATAAGTTAGCAAGACTTGTCGCTCCATCCCTGCAGGTCACAATAGTTCCCGGGTTCTTTCCTGCTTTATAAAGAAACCCTAATAGGGGGGAGGCTTGTGTTTTTACAAGTGCCCAGATATCAGGTGTATTCTGAAGATCAGTGAGAGTATATTTATGGCCAATCATCGCATCATATACGACACATTGATTCACAAACCGTTCCATATTGCCCTTAAATTCAGGATCCACAATTCGAAATTGCCCAACCTGACTCATCAATGAAGAAGCAAACACGGTTCCTGTCTGATGATAAGGCATATAATAAGGAAGACTAAAAACCGACTCCATCTGTTCTGTGATTCCTCGCCCGACTTGACTTACCAAACTTGCAAAAGCTCCTAAGGCAAAAGGCACGTGATCAACCTTGGCTCTCATTTTTGTGAGAGGATCATGAATCCAAATGGTCGTTTTAGGCAAAAAGAGAAGATTGGTTGCAATCACAACCCACAAAAGCCACTTTAAGCCTTCTTCTAAACTGCTACGTACGAGCATGAGAATCAGCATATAAACTGACCCCACCATCAATCCAATACGGATGAGCGGCATCACCAATCCTGTATGATTTGTCTTAAATAATGCGGCTATCCCATTAAAGACCTGGACAAAGAGCTCTCCTCCCCCATAGGTGGTAATAACATGTTCCATCTTATTTTTCTCCAGCCTTTGTTCCTTGTTGAGAAGAAACGAACATGTTCTGCAGTTTGGATTCGACCTGTTGGGTCCTTTCTATTAAATCAAGGGTGATCGATATCTGTTCAAAAAGGGCTGTTCGCTTGGCATAGAGAAGCTTTCTTGAACTTGCAATGCCAGCTCTTAGCTCTTCAATCATGCCATCATTGACTTGGACCTTTTTAAGCTGAGTGACGCTGTCCCACACAAGGGACATGACTTCATCGAGATACTGCAGGAGAATATCGTGAGCAATGGCTTCACTAAATTCTGTGATACTAAGAGGATTTCCTCCATTTTTAAATGCGACCTCTACAGCGATAATCTTTAACACAGGAATCATGGTTGAGTTGATAAAGCCCTGCTCTTCCTCAGAGAGCCTTCCATCAACACGAATCTTCTGTGAAATAGAAACCAGTATATTCTGAACTTTTGAAGAAAGGGCACTGACTTGGGGTAAAGATACACTCTGCAATGTAGGACTAAGACACCTATCTTCACTTTGATCGTCACACCTATAAACCTGAGCAGGGACATTGCCTGTTAACAAGGCTGCTATCAATTGAGGATCATTGCTCTTTGAAGGGAGGACCTTAACTTCTAATCCCTCGCCTACACGTCTTGAAACGATGGTGCCGGAGAGAGTCATAAAGAACTCAGCCAGTTCCCTATTATGAGCTAAAAAGCCATTCTTTAAAATGGCTTTCCAAGCCACATTAAACTCATCACCCAACATATCTCTAAATCCTGGTCTTTCAGCTTTCCGATTTAAGACATCTTCTCTTTGGACTTCAGAGCCACATTTTTGCCGTCCTTGAGCCCAATCGGTTGCAATGCCAAGATCTTTACTCATAGCGTTACAAAGCAATTGAGAGCTGGCATCCGATTGAGGCCACACGCCTCCTACAAGCGTTGCTGCGGCTTCGCAGGAGTTAATGCTTTGATTAGTCATCTTTTGGACCTTAGCAAGCAGATCATCGAGTACACTCTTAATCTGAGGCGTTACAGTTGCTAGAGCGAGATTAAAGGCATAGCCACTTGCGTTACTTCCAATATTCCGGAGAAGGGTAATAAACTGCTGGGCATTGATATAACTAAACCCTCCCATAAAGAGATCAATGCCTCCACACCCGGCACGATAATGAGGCAGCTGCAAAGAAAGCAAATCCGCATTATTGACTTTCGATCGAGCAAAGAGACTTCCACCTGTATAAAAGCCGCCTGTTTGATCTTGATAACCTCCTCCCTCAGTGACGTTATGAGCCATGCCAAGAGTACGAAAAGCTCTCTCAAGATTCGCTTGCATGCCATGGGCTAGAGAGCTGCTCAATATAAGAAGCAATAAAGAAAACTTTGCCCAAATAAGTTTGGTTTCGATGAAGTTAATTTTTCGCGAACTTATTGATTTTAAATAAATAAAAATCATCGCCACCTCTTCCTTATTGTTGTAATGTCACATCTAGGCCTCCGCCCAAACTCTTTCTCTCTGCTATGCATATTAAGAAGAAAGAGACTACTCTCTAGGTTCCTTTGAGACACCTCCCTGTGCTCATAGGGATCTAGAGGTTTTTTTCTCAGTCCTAAGAAAAAGAGTTTTTTAAAATCCAGTTTTTCAAAACGCACTTGTCTTTCTTTTCGATAAGAACCATGTATAATATGAGAATATTTAAGGAGAAATGTCATGACTTACCTCACTATTCCCGCTGAGTTGGATAAGCGCTTATCAGCTCTTGCTGCCAAAGCTCACGTTTCCAAAGATGAATATGCTCTTCATGCTTTGGAAGAATATCTTGAGGACCAGGAAGATTATTTACAGGCTCTTGAGATTTCCCAACGTGTGGAAAGAGGAGAAGAAAAAACCATTCCGTATGAAGACGTAATAAGGCAATACGAGAATGACCACTCTTCCCACTAAATGGTCTTTGGAGTTTACTGAAAAAGCGACTAAAGAATTCAAAAAACTTGATCCTGAAACCTACCGCAGAGTTAGAAATTTTCTTGATAAGAACCTTCTGACAGCTGAAGACCCACGAGTGTTGGGTAAAGCTCTTACCGGAAATCTGAAAGAGTTCTGGCGATATCGGATTGGTGATTACCGGTTGATTTGCGAAATTATGGATCACAAATTGACTATTGTTGCTATAAAAATAGATCATCGCAGCAAAGTTTATAAAAATGTTCATTTTAAAAATGTTCATTTTTTGAAATCTCCCGCTTGAACACGTGTTAAGAGGTCTATTCTTTCTTCAATTTCACTTTCAGAAACCAATCCATAAGCCAAAGGAATCATTTGTCCTGAACTTGGATGAAAGGCGATCAATGCTGGAACATGAGACACTTGAAGACGCGTTGCCATGCCGTTATCTCGTCTTGCTTCAGGGAACTCTGGTAACCTCCTTCCATCTAAAGACACTGCAAGAACAGACCATCCATGCTTTTTAGCAAAATCTTTCACAACAGGAGCAAAGTGATGACAGTAAGCACATTCACCCTTAAAGAAGAAGAACAACCCATATTCTTGAGCTAAGGCTTTAATGCGCCTTGTAATGTCTTGATGCCTCTCCTGGTAGTAGATATGCCGAGCATTTTGATCAACGGGATGAACTAAGGTTTCATCTAAGGAAGGGGTCCTTAAAACAACCTGTTTCCATGATTCCGAAAACCGCTCGCTTTGATCCATCAGCGCTTTTTGCGCAAGAATGTAAGTTATGATATTCTCATGAGAAGGCTCGAGAATGGCTGAATGCAGCTTTGTCTCGAGTTCCTTGCGCTGAGCCTCAATTTTCTCCGTTGGGGTAGAAGAAGAGAAAGAAGGGTTCCTGCCGGAAGAGTTCTTCTTTCTCTCTTCTATTTTGCTGTTTCTCGAAAACTCCTCATACCAATGCCAACCCTCTGCATGCCTCTCAAAAAAGGCAAGCTTCAAGCTTGACCCAATTATAGGGGAATTTTTTGATCCAACTTTTAAAGAATCCTCATGCTTCACATGAGGTTGGGGTAAAGAATGAGAAGTAGCTTTTGCAGCAGTAGGTAGAGATAAAGAGTAAACGTTCAAAAAGAAAACAAGAGAAAAAACTACCTGCTTCAAAATCATACTAAGAAGTCTTAGATCCCACCATCTCTCAACGAACTTTCTGATGACTGATAACCGATTACTGATCACAGATTACGCCTCCGGTCTTTGCGGGGTTTGTTTTGCTGTGCTAGAACTTGCTCCAGAAGGACTAGTCCTCGAGGGGCTGAGTCCCCTTTTGATAGTATCGAGACGTTCTCCTATTTTTTCTCCCATTCCTTGGAGTTTTTGAGGACTATAGTTTTTCATGAGATCTTCAAAGGCTTCTCGAAGATCCAGCTTAGAAAAGTCAATGCGTTGGATTTCATTTATGGTAAAACCTCTGCAGAGGGGCTCTTTTGGACTACCCCAGCCAAGATTGATTTGTCTCCTTCCTTGTTCATGAAAGGCTTTGAGAAGCTTTGATCCAAAGCAACAAAAGGAAGATTTCTTCTTAACGCACTTGCCTAAAACCTTTTTAGCGCAATAGGTACCTACATAATGACACAAACGCCCTTTACGCTTTTCCTGAAGAAGTTTTTCATTCGCACTACATCCCCCAAGACCAAGGCTCTTTCCCCAACCCTTTCCTGAACCGCAGCAGTCTTTAAAACTCAAGATATGCTTTGAACATTGATGCTCCTTTCCCGTAAAGATAGAGTTGATTTTTCCTTGCATGTCCTTAAGGAGGCTTAATTGAGCTATTGAGGACATCATCTCATTGTTAGCTTCAAAACTTTGATCCCGGCAGCTTCCATCAAGACAGAAAGGCGTGTTGCCTCCCGTAATATGATAAGAACTTTTACTTCCTCCTTTGCATTGATAGGTCTGGGTATAGGCAACACATATGTTACCTACACTTTGTTTACAGACAGAGTTAATCTGAACACAGCCTCGTGCCCTTAAAGGGCCGCAGTTGTCTTTTGTAGGAAAGTCACAAGCATAGGTTAGTTTTTCTTCCCAACATGGTTTAGTAATTTGGACACCTTCAATAACCCGTGTTTGAGGTCCTTGGGTACATTCTTTCGTATCATAGTGGCAAAGCCCTTGATCAACGCGCTCCTCTAGTCTTTCGCAATTTGAAACCCATTTATCGGGGAGGATTTCGTAAGAGTCCTCTTCATAAGTGATTTTAATGCGGGGCCTGTATGTATACCAACTTTTTTTTCTGCCTAGATTTTTATGTGTATGGCCATCGTAATTGAGGAGAAACCACTGTCTTATGCGTCCCCACCGTCCTTTAACAAGTTCCATTTTGATTCTAACTTCTTTAATTTTATCCACTGGAAAACTTAAGGAAGGAATACTTGCACAGCATCCATATGTTTCTCCACTAAGTTCTTGCATACAGGCTTTATACGGAGCTGTAATCTCTCCCCCATTATGATAAACTTCCTGAACAGCATTTCTCAAAGCTCCACAGGAAAGAGAGAAACGTCTCTTTTTTCCATAGGGCAGCCATATATGAAAGTTGGTCTCGAACTCCTTTCTAAGTATTATTTTCCGCACTTCTACGATGAGCTGGTTTGTACAGCTTTCAAGAGAATCATCGCCTGGCTCTTCACAGGTGAGGATTTCATCCCCTGCCTTCGCAGGGGCAAGCATTATTTCCGTTGTTCCTTCTCCACCTATCTCTTGTAATGGTGACTTCATAATTTTTTGAGATCCGGTGATAAGAGAATCTTTTGAGGGATCAATTTTAACTTGAGGGCGAGAGTTAGTGCTGTGATGAAGCATCTGGCTGACAGGGTCAGAGTAATGAAGACTTTGAGCCCGTCCATTAAGGTCTCTGTCTTTAAGTTGAGCCGCATTTGAATGGCCAGCATAAAAAGGATGGTGTCCTGCCTCAATCTTTTTTGCTTCCAACTGACTCAAAAAATCCTCAGCTGTTTTATCTCCTGACTTAAGGTGAGCTGTTGGGTTGGCAAGGATCATGCAAGAGAATAAAACAAGCAAAGTCAAAGAATAATAGAGAGAGGAAAGAATTCTCTTCTTCATTTGGAGCTGCCTCCCCCTAATTGAGCATTTGCTAAAAGGAAACGAGCTTCATTCTGCAAATCCCCTTCTTTTGCAAAGGTCTCTAAGGCATATTGGAGACTCACATGACCTTGAAGACGGTCATGAATTGGTGTTTGAGTTCGCTCAGGAGCCTGTAGCTGAAAAGGACGACTTAAGACATAGGTAGGCACAACTGTTATAGAGAAAAGAGAAAACATCTCTGGGTCAATGATAAATCCCTGACCTGTTTCTTGAATAATCTTTTGAAGAGTTTTTACGGTTTGAGCATAACTATTATCCTTAAACCCCCTAAGAACAAGAGTCGCTCCATAAAGTTTAGCCTCATGGGCCAGATTTAAAAGAGCTTTCTCCCCCATTGAGAAAGACACGAAGAGGTTAAGTTCTGCTGGTGTATTTTTTATCCCTGCGGAATTTTGAGGGTTCTGTAAGGAGTTTTGAACTGGAAGCATTGAAGAACTAAGACTTGCAGCAACATCCTGAAACTCTTTACTTTCTAGAATAGCGTCTTTTTGTTTAGAGGATTCAGTTAAAAGTGATTGGAAGCTCTTATCCTTTTGAATGGTCTCAACAATCTTTAGAGACCTCTCTAAGAGAGAACACTCTAAGAGAAAACCATCTTGTAAATGAGAAGGACATGACATAGTCTGAGAGCAAGCAGATTCTGCATCTAATACATTGAAAAGAAAGAAAAAAAGAGGAAAAATCAAAGCATACAACAATTGCGTTTCCTCCAAATCAAGTAGCCAAAATCTTCTCCTTTATAAGGAAACTCACGTCCAGATCCCCAAATGACCTCCGTACGCCCCAAAGGATTACAGGCCATGGGGCCACGTGTTGTAGGCCTTGGGTAGGTCATCTGGGTTTTGTATTGGCTCTTCTTAATGATAGGTAAGGGGATTATTTGGCAAAGAGCCTCTCTGCCACTTGTTCCCCATAAGAGGAGTTCTCTATGAAGTTTAGCTATCATGCGTTGAACCATCAAAAGGCTTGCCTGAACACCCCCATTGTGGGCGACATTATTCCCCGTAAAGGGATAAAGACTGCCCTGACATCCACCACACCAGAAGAGGGGATTGAGAGGAAATCCTGCCGTTGCTGCCGTACAATCAGCCGCACACGCAGCTTGGGCAATGGGATTACCAAAGAGAACTGCTTCCGGATTTAAAATGAAAGATAGTTCATCTGCATTCCACAAAGGATCAAGTTCTGTAATATAGGCTACATCGAAGCTTTGTTGCTCTAGACACAGAAAATCGATGAGAAGTTCCAGCCAATAAATGACGGGATACACATACCAATGAACTTGATAAAAACTGTTCTGAGTTTGTCGATCACCATTAGAAGAATGAACTCCATATCCCACTGTACTATTTCCCATTTTAAGGCCTCCCATACTCACCATGCAAAAAGGAACCCGGGTCACATCCACAAGTCGTGCAGGCTCCCAAAATCCCACAGGAATACCGGGGACTAAAGGAAAAGGGGGTTTTGGACAAAAACAAGGGATTTGGCTTGGATTATGGGTATCCTCCCGTCCTCCTCCATTAACTCTCACAGGCCCGATAGAGATCGGAAAAAGACAGGACCAACAGATATCTGTGATCGGATTGACAAAGCGTCCTGAACACGACGATCCATTGGCATTCAGAGAGAAGCTAAAGAAGATGAAAACTGTAACAATGTGTCTCATCAATCCCCCTGCTTTTGAAGGTTGATTTCCTCAATGCGTAAATAAAGCCCACGTTGAGTGACCAAAGCAGGAACATGATGAATTCCCAGCTTTTTGCTAAGAAGGCCAGATTGATCAAAGTACACAGGTATTTTCAACGCTTCTGAAAGAGCTAAGGGGGCCCCTTTCACAAGAATTAGCCTTAGTGAGCTTTCCGCTAATTTTTCCTTTAGTTTTTCATTGAGTTTCTCTTTTGCGAAAGTAACCTGATCTTCATCATCACCATCAAAGAAGAGAAGTTCTTGAGAAAGAGTCACTGTCTCAAGAGGATTAAGTCGCATCCCCTTAGGATGGATGATTTTTCCCGAGTGATCCTTAAGGTCTTCTGGAACAATATAGGTGGGATCGTAATAAAAGATACGGCTCTCTTTGGCCTTTGAAATTCCTTCTACAGGCTTGGGTCTTTCTATAGCAGCACGGGTTTTCTTTTGAAGATCATGGTTGTGGCGTTCAAGCTCGCCCCTTTCTTCCATAATCCTTAATTTGCTTTGAATGAGAACAATTGGATCTTCTTCCTCAATAGGGGCTATTTTTCCATGAACTCCAAAGTCTTTTGCATTGCATGCAAAGAGTTGTCCGAGGTATAGAAGAAAAAACAGAATTTTTGATGGGATTCCGACTACCACTTCAGCAGTGCCTTTCCGTAGATCTTCTCTTTTTTCACCAATCCAAACTCCTCATAGCGAGAATCAAAGCTGCGGAGATGATCGCCTGTGACAAAGAGATATCCTTGGGGAACAACTTCGAGAGACAGAGGTGTGAGAGGGTGTCCTTCTTTGCTTTGCGTCAAAAGAGGAAATGTGATGGCAAAAGCTCCGTTTTGTGCTTTGAGAGTCAGATGGGTTTTGTTTCTAATAATCTGGTCCCCTGGGAGACCGACAACACGTTTAGTGAAGATATGTTCCCCTGCGTACTGAGGAGTATGACCTTGAATAGAGACAATATCTCCTCGCTTGATCTTAGTGGTTTTAAGAATAAGAAGATATCGAACATCATCCAAACTCTCAGAAACATTTTCAAGAAGCTGTGTATAGATAGCAAAGCTGCATAAAATGATGGAAAAGATCCCTATTCCGATCGCGGCTTTCTTTATTTGAGACCTCATAAAGGAACCTTTGCAATCATTTGAATCGCCTCTTTGAGGCTAAATCCTTGACTTACGAGATTTTGAACAGCTGTAAATTCTTCAGCCTTAGTGGAGTAAAGAACCTTTGAGAATTCATCGAGAAAAAGTCTTCCCACCGCAAAACCCTTAGGGCCTTTAATCATAATCTCAGCATATCTGCCTTGTTCTGTATGAAGCGACAGCAGAGTACGCTCCATGGCTGAATCCATTGAGAGCCGTTTAGAACTTTTAAGAAGCTCAATGGACTCATCCTTTTGAGAAAGTAAACACATCCAATCGGAGTTATCAAAGGCAGCTTGTGCCCCAGGAGTTGCATAAAAATCGTTGACGGATTGAGTTCCAACAACAAGACCCCCAAAGTACTTTCGAAGGCGCCTTGCAGCCGTTTCAATAAAAACGTCAGATTGAGCGCCTCTTAACATATCCCACGCTTCATCAAGGATAAGACAACTAGGGGTTTTACGGTCTCCCATATAAATGGAATTGGTAATTTGAAGGATCACCATTTGAACAATGACCGACTGGAGATCTTTCCGTTCTTTCAGCTCCTCCATCTCAATGACAACTAAATTATCGGAAAGATCGATATTTGCTTCTCCATTAAAGAACCTTCCATAAGATCCTTTTTCTGTATAAGGGCGCAAACGCTTTCCTAAAGTGACAGCAATGCGGTCGGGAAGTTTAAGAAGAACATCCGCCACATCCGTAATAGTGGCCTTGTTTTGCTTTTCATTCCAAGCTTCTTGAAGAGCTTGCTCCAGATAAGTGTCTTCTAAATCCGTGGTGCCTTCTTTAGGAGCTGCCATCAGAGAAAGAATAGGTTTTAGCATCGCTAAGCCATCGGAAGCTGCTTCAGTATCATTGGAAGGAATAGAGGAAAAAGGATTAATACAGATGGGGGAATGAGTTGAAAACTCTACAAAGGTGCCCTTCAGGAGTTTGACGGTCTTTTCAAAGGAACGGCCTACATCTAAAACAAAGACCCGTCCTCCCATACCCAGGATGCTGGTCAGCAGCTCTTGCATAAAGACGGATTTTCCAGATCCGGATCTTCCTACAACACAAGTATTATAGTTGCCTTCATTGTTATCAAAGGGCGACCAATAGAAAATCTGACCTCGCCTTCCAGTCAGCATCATGCCGGGAGACTTTGTTCCTTGCCATTCTCCTTGAAGGGGTATGAGGTTAGAAGGCTCATGACTCAATGTTGTTTTTGTCTTTTGAAAGACTTTGCTATCTTCAACGGCTCCTTCTCCCCAGGTCATGGGCAAACAACTTAAGAATGCGGGAAGCTGCAGGTATTTATCCAATACCAGCTCCCATCGTTGAGAGCGATAAAGATTAAAGAGAGTTTGTTCTTCCCGTGCAATCTGATCAGGAGAATTTAAGAGTCCCACCTGAAAGCGTGTTCGAACAAGCCGTTGTCCTTCTTCAAACTTCTCTCGTACATAGGTCCACTCCTCAGCTTCCTTTTTAAGGGATGGAACATATTTAGCGATAGGGCTGGCGGCTTGTTTTTCAACGTTGCCGCATTTAGCCAGCATTTTAGTTTTAAGGGTCTTTTCATTACAGATATGAACCCCATAGGACAAAAAGAATCCTCCTTGAAGACGGAGGAATTCCTCAAAGGGATCCCCAATAAGATGTCCCATGGCACTTAAATGCCAAAGAGGCGGTAAAAAGCGCGTTGTGTAAAGCCGAAGAACCCGTTCATCTTCTCCAAAGATCAATTGAGGCGGTTCAATCATAACCCGTGTAGCTGGATTCATCAGTTGAGGAGAGAGAGACTCATAAGGATTCCAAAGAGATTGATGATTTCCTAAAAGCCTTTCTGTGGGATTTAAAAGTTCATCCAAACTCAGTAATAGATCTTCTGCTTGCCACACTTTAACAGGAAGTCCCCAGCCCTTCAGGGTTGTAACCAGCTGTTCTCGTAAAGCCAGGATTTCCTCAAAGGATTTAAAGATCGTATGGGATTCACTATAGGAAATGAATAAACGAAAGGTCCGTATGGCAGATCTATTTCTAAAGGCAAAACAACGCTCTTTAGCCAACTCTCTTAAAACATCAGCCCGCTCTGGAGTCGAGGAAAGATTGTATCTGGCTTTTTCCCAAGTTTTGAGCCAAGAATCAATATGGGGGCTGGCAATCAATAAACACTGGAGATTAGATCCCAAGGGTAATGCATGTTGAAAAATCCCAGTGAGTTGGCGGGGGACTTCCTCTCCACATCCCACCAAAGGGAGGGTTTCAAGAACAAAGCCAACGCTAGCACGATTCAAGAAAAGCTGTGTGTTTAGATCAAAGCTACGGTAAGGCAGCAGATCGCTCAGGCTATGAGTTTGTAAGAACTCATTTGCCAGCTTAAGTATTGCAGATGATGTTCCATAGCGGTGATCAGCTCTGCTTAAAGCAGCTCTACCTGAGGTAGTTCTGCCTAAGGAAGTCCTACCTGAGGTAGTCTTATCTAAGATAGGACTCAGTGTGCAGTTTTCAGATGAAGAACTGGTCATCTAAATCCTGTGTTTGACACTTTTCATTGTGTATCACCTCGAAACCAGGCGCATACCAGATTTCAGGAGAGGTAGCACACGATCCAGATCCCTTTTTACAAACAGGCTCATTATCTTCTGTCTTTTGTGGATCAGTTCCTAATGATGGACTTTTATGTCCTAACCCTTGATCTACCATTTGGTTAACTTCAGAGATGGATTTACAGCCTACGCCTTCACCAGGAGGACATTCAAACCCTCCTTCGTAAACGCCCATGCAGCCGCTTAACGCTAGCGCTAGCGTGGTCATCAGTAATCGGTAATCAGTGATCAAATGAAGGGTTGAAGCAACTGAGTTTCTATGGATTTTTCTTGAAATTTGAGACATGGTTTTTTCCTTTCTTAATTCTGAGGTTGAGTTGCTGAAGACTGAGCACTGGAATCTCTCTGTCCTTCAATCTGTTCTTTCACGTCTTGACTTCCAATGAAGGTGCCTTGAGTGAACACAATATCGACCACTTGGCCGGCTGCGACTTGAATGACGGGTTGGAGTTGTTCAGCACGGTCAATGTAATATTGGGACAAGCGATCAAGAGCCGTTGAAACACCGGAGGTCATACCAGCAGTAAAGATATCGCCAATATTGGGAGGAGAAACTTGATTTGGTGCAAAGGGATTAACTTGGGCTTGACGATTTTGAGGATTGGCTACGTTGCTCAGACCTGCAAAGATACCTCCTACAAGACTGCGCCCTAAGAACTGACCATCTTTAGAAGCGACAACGCCTCGAATGCCGGCTTTACCATCGGATCCAGCAATATAGCCGGCGACTTGGGTTTCAATGATCTCTCCAGTAGACCTCTCAATACAGGTGAGTTTTTCAAGGCGGGCATAGACGCGCTCTGAGGAAAGGTCCCCATAGGCACTTGCCGTGCAGTGACAATCCTTCAAATCGCTTTGGAACCGTCTTGGAAGTGTTCCTGGGTCAATGAGTCTCAATAGCATAGGACGGGGATCACTTGATGCAGTCATGGCAGAAGAAGCATCAAGTCCTGAGAGAAGAACTGTCTTAGCAAAAGCGCCCGCTGGAATAGTTGTGTCTACAGTTTTAGGGAGCTTTAGCTTAAGATTTTCCGTAAGTCCTAATGAGACCTTTTGAATAAGGTGGGGCTCGCCCCTTTCTTCTTCCTGCCCAGCCTGATAAGGAAAAGGTTGTGAAGGTAGTTGTTGTGAAGACAATGGATTATTTTTTTGCATGTCCAGCTGATGTTCCAACTGGAGGATTTTTGTTTCTAATTCTTGAACAAGGGTCGGTTTAGAAAAGGAAGAATCCTGGCTTTCTTCCTCAGTGTTTGAGCTTTGGGAGGATAACTCTCCGCGTTTCACGCCTTCTTGAAAGAGTGTTTCAAGTGCCGTTATTTTATCAGTGATAGCTTTAAGTTTAGTCTCAATGCCATTACGAAAAGCTTCCTCTAGATTTACTTTTTTCGTTACTGTTTCAATGGAGGTAGAAGTAATTTTGACTTCCTCTTCTTGTTTTGAAAGAGGGGTTTTTTCAAATAAAAACGTCATTATGCCATAGGCAAAAGCTATAATGATCACACCTCCGCAACTCAGCCAAAAGAACTGTAGTCTCCGAATGTTCTGAGGCGATTCAGGTTGGAAAAAACGTGTCCATGCCCTCGCGGAGTTAATGAACACAGGAAGTCTGGAGATCCAGGAAGAGAACCTCTCTTTAATTTGCTCGAATTGCAACATGAACGTCCGTTCCTTCTCCAGGGGTTAAGTTTTTTTTGGAAATCAAAAGGGCAACAAGCACATTGAGATTGAGTTCCTTGGCTAATTCAGCCTCGTGTAAAACAAGAGTCTCTTTCGTGTTATTTTGAATCCGATAGGTCAGACCACGCAGTTTGTGTCCTTGAATCTCCCTCATTCTTTGATAAGGTCCCTTAAGTGTGATCAAGTTGATGGGCATCTCTTTATAGCCCAAAGGAATACGTTCTTCTTTTAAAGCAAGGATTAAACCTTCAACTTCCTCACGAAAGAGGGGTGCTAAAGCGAGTTTGTTCTTTTCGAGCTCTTGGTTAAGGTCCGTATTTATTTTAAGAATAAGCGTTTCCGGCACTTGCTTCTTAGGAAGAAGACGGAGATCTTGGGTGTAGCCTGCCTCTGTTGTTAGCGTAAGGCTAATCGCCTTTGAGGGTATAGCGTCTAAAGAAGGCATGGGACGGATAAAGATCTGGCCCTGGTAGTCATCGGTCTCGAGAACATACTCTCCTGCATTCCCAAACACTTGAAGAATTCGGTCATCTTGAATCTTAATGCGGGTCAGGGCGTCTTGGGCAATGGGAATTTCCAAGACCTTCATCTCATTAAGGGGACGTACGATGGCTGAATTGGCTGCCGTTCCTGTTAACAACAAAATCGCAAGTTTATTCATTATGAATTTACTCATCATGGATCTATTCTTCATGGGGTATGCCTCCTGTGACCTTTTCTAAAAGAAGCCCGGCACCTCGCAGCGTAAATTGCAGTGAGACCGTCTCTAAAGAAGAACTGATCTCTTTTCCGGCTACATAACTGGTGAGATTCCCTTTGACCTCAACTTTGAGTTTGCTTGGATGGGCCTTAACTTCTGTGGGTTTAAAATGGGTAGAAAGTTGAAGTTTTGTATATTCTTCCCCATCATCCATGAATTGCTTTTTCAAAGCCCCATAAGCTTCTGGCGTTGCATATCTTAAAAGCGTCTCATGATTGTAAGGAAAGCTTGTTGGTGAAAGGTCTAAAAGAAGCTTTGACATATAAAGGCCCATTTCTTCTAGATACTCTTTTGAAACCGCTCCTCCCTCTACCCACAGAGTCTTTGTGATGTGGGGAGGGACCAAAATAGTGCGTTCCTTTTTAAAAAAAAGCCCTGTACTTAAGAGAATGTTACTCACCGCCATAAGCGCAGATATTCCAATCCACACATTGCGCTGAGAAATGAGTTTCAGAATACTATGATGGAGAAACTCTGCTTTCATCCAATTGTCTCCCGAATATGGGAAGGGACGGGCAGTTTCATCGACTTTCTTGGCGTTGGAAGATGCCAATAAAGAGCATGAATTAAAGCAGATCCTTCATTCTGTTTCTTAATGGTGCGCAGAAGGGAAAGGGCTCCAATCCCCACAATAAAGCCAGAGACAATCCAGCCCATAAACAATCCTCCAAAGAGAGGAATAATGACAACAAGGGCTTCGTCCTTATTAATCCCCAAAAACCGTAAGGGCTTATCTAAGCGATTGAGAAGGAAGTTTTCGCTACGATCCATGGTTCTCCCTCCTCACGCACAAATGGCATAGGTAGTGTTGATCCACACTTTCGCAAAGCCAAAGCTGATGCTCGTGACAATGGCGACAATAAAGGGTGTTGGACTGGACTTCATAAAGGAAAGGGCTATTGCTGCAAGACAACCCGAAATAAGAATGATGGGAACAAGGCTATTATTGATAATACCCACAAGGTTGTTGGTACTTTGGTTAAGTCCTGCATCAGTTGTCTGAGCAACGCCAAAGACCTCTGGTGTAAATACAAGAAAGGCAAAGGCGCAAAATAGCAGGAATTTAATTTGTTCAGAGGATGGAGTAAATTTTGGGTAAGTTTTCATCGGGGATTCTCCTTTTGTTGATGAATGGGTTATTGTTTTGGATGAATTTGTTCTTGTGAAAGTTCAAAAGAGACATCCTCTTCATTCTCTTCAGAATTAGAAGAGAGAACTTCTTGCTCAGAATTTGAATTTGCTAAATTTTGATTTGAATTCAGGTTAGAAAATTGCTTTCCATTCTTATTCGAAGCAAATTGGAAGAGTTCAACTTTTCCTTCTGCTCTTGTAATTACAACTTGGGGAGTTGACCTTGATTGACCTAACTTATCGGTCCAATACTGATAGGAAAGCTTTCCTTCCACAGAAACAGGGTCACCGCGCTTGAGAACATCCTTAACCCACCGAACTGTAGATTCACGAAAGACTGAGACCTGATGCCAGTCCGTGGCTGATTGCCATTCACCCGTTTCATCCTTCCATGAATGAGAGGTTTCTACAAAAAAAGTTGCAATTTCCTTTCCTTTTTGATTTAGGCAGGTTGTTGGCGCACGGCTAACATTTCCAATTAAAATGACTTTGTTCATGAGAGTTCTCCGAGTTGTTGAGGGATTTCTTTTTGAAGGGTAGAATGGTCTTCGCAGAGGCGAGTTCTGAGGTTTCGGACTTTAGGAAAAGTCCGTTGAGTCAAAGGCAAAATCTTTAACCTCAAGTCTTCAATGCGGGAAAGAACTTGCAGATTTGAACTTCCAATCCAGACGAGTCGATCTCCTTCAACTTCTAAGAACCTAGCATTGGCTATGCTCTTCAGTTCTCCCAAAGAGATTGCGTTTCGTGAGTCAAAATCCAATTGGGAGCACCATTCTCTCCACACCGGATCCTTGATGGAAGCGAGAGTTGTACTGATTTCCTTGATTCTCTCTGTGTTGCTTGTGGAGGTTTGTTTTTGGTCAATGCCTGTTGGATCATCGAAGTTTCCCTCCAGGACTTTGATGAGGTTTTCCTCAACAAGAATCCAATCCAAGCTGATACGCCATTTCCGAGGCCCTTGACCCATCAAGAATGGCGACTGGGCTATTCGTTCACAAAATCGCTGCCATTGGGTTAAATCGTTCCGGAAATGAAGGGCAAGAACGGAGTGAAGGCGCTGCTTTCGTTCGTTTGTGAGGTGGGCAGGCCTTTCTTGAGGTGCGCAGCTTTTCCAAATGCCAAGAACTTCTTCAAAAAAATCTTTTTCCTCGCGCGCACGCGTTCTCTGTGTGTGCTCTCTGTTTGTAATCTCTGTTGTATTCTCTGTATAGGTATATGAAGGCAAGATTTTGGTCTTCGGAGATAAGATTTTGGACTCCGAAGATAAATTTTCGGTCTTCGAAGGCAGGATTTTTGCCTTCGATGATAAAATCTCGATCTTCGAAGATAAAATTTTGGACTCCGAGGATAAATTTTTGATCTTCGATGCTTCTTCATTTTTTGGTTGATTTTTAAGGTCTGTAGCGTCGTTACTTGAAGGTACGGCCTTGAGATGTTTAGGGAGTTGTTTCGCCCATAAAGCAGCTGAAAACGCTTTTAAATAAACCCCAGGCAGCTGACGGCCAATATTCATCAGATCGGCGTGTAGCTTCCTGATATTGACCCGGTATTGAGTTGTCTTCTTCCATTTTTCAAGGGTGTTTGCTCTTTCCTCGACCCATCCTTGATCAATCAGTACCTTTAAGTATTTTCGCATCGTTGTCTTAGAAATCCCAAGCAGGGTCTCTTCACTAAGATCAGTGGCTGTTTTATAAATCCACCCATACTGAGAAGATTCGTTTGATTCAGGATGAACGGGATGATCCTGGATATTCGATCCAAAAACTTTCTCTTCCTCTAAAAAAAGATCAAAATCCTTAACTCGTAAGGTCCAATATAAGAGTTGGTTCAAAACAACCGCACTGAACGGATCTCCTGTGAGCAGGACAAATTCTTTGCGAATCACAGCGACTTGTTCATTATCAGAGTGAACGGTTACAGGGGATATAGACCTTTGAGAAGAGTCTCTCTCCTCTACAATCATATTTTGTAAAGTCATGATCTGCTCCTCCCATAGGGAAGGCTATAGCCCTTCTTCTGAAGATCATGGTTCAGTTTTCTCAGGTTTACTCTATACTGTCTTCCCCCCGTCCATTTATTTTGAGAATTAAGGCGAGTCTGTACCCACCCGCGGTCTACCAGAAAACGTAAATAGCGACGGAAAGTAACGATGGTTACACGGAGCATGGTTTCTTCCATGAGAGCTATGACTGGCCTATGAAACCACCCACGCTCAAAAACATGATCTTTTGAATAAGAGTTCCTTTCTTCTTCCAAAAAAAGATCAAAATCTTCTACTTGCTGACTCCAATACAAGAGGTGTCCCAGAATTGCTGCTGTTCTTGGATCACCCGTCAAAGCAATAAGCTCTCCTTGAATGATATGAGGGGTAGGGTTATGAGAAGGGGAGGGAGAGAGGATTTTCTCTCCCCCCTCAGGCTGGCACTCCTTCTGCTCTTCAGGAAGGCACTGATGAGCAGAGAGAGCTTTGTCCATATGATGAGGGAAGGATATCATTGGACAAACCTATCGGTTGGATTTTGAAGATTTTGATATTGAAGATCGTCATCTTGATCATCCAAATCATCTTCGTCGTCTAAATAGAATTCTTCTTCGGTATCTTCATCGTCAACTCCATCATCAGAGACATCCTCTCGAAAGAATTTAGTGCCAGAGATTTTGTCTTTACCCTCTTTCTTGGAGCTTAGTGCTAAAAGACCATGAAAATGATAATCAGAAGAATCGTAAGGACTTATTCCTAAAAGGTATGACCAACGACCATAGTTAAGAGTATTCTGATGGTCTTGAGTACGTAAAGTAAGAGCAAAATAGGGCGTTCTTTTCTTTTGGCCTAACGCACACAAGATTTTATAAAGATTCACATAGAAATCTTCACACAATGCAAGGGTTTCTAAAATTAAAACCCTATCGTTTTGATCAGCATTGAAACAAAGACGTACGCACCAAATTTGCTCTTTCTTTGGAAGAAATTCTAAAAGGGGAGCGGCAAGTTTATGATAAAGTCTCTTTACGTCCTGGAGATAAACAACAGCTCCTCCATAAACCCCAAACTTTTCATTCTCAGCGATGATAAAGGTGGCAGCCTCTTTTTCTTCAGGCAGGAGAGAAAATTTCTGATAGATCTTTAGAAAATTCAATAACGAGCTAATTTTAGACGTATGTAAATGATGATCTCTCGGTTCAATAATATTAAGCATAATGACTCCTCATAAGTTCGTTTTTTTTATTCGAACCCAAGAAAGAGCCTTCACAGACAAGTCTGTTCGGAGAGGTAGACGTTTAGAGATTTATTCGCTAAACTCTTTGACGTGTAGGCCTTTACGGGTTCTGTACATGTGAGCATCTGTGGTTGTCGGAAAAACATGTCACAGGTGCTCTGTTTTTATTTTTTTGTTTCTATGACTTCATTTTGCCTTGCTCCTTTTTCTTCTTTTTGAGTTCTAATTTGTGAAAACACCTCATCAGTTGCCTCTTTTTCTTGATGCTGTATAGCCAAGACTTCAAACTGCTCAATATCTTCAATACGGTACAAAACTAACGTACCAGCGTAAAATATGGAGGCCCTTTCCCAAACCATCTCCATTGACCTAAGGTGCTTTCTTTGACACCCCAACGAGCCGTTAAATTTTTTGATTTTAGGCGTAACTTTTTCATAGGTTTTCCTTTTTAGAATCTCCACTTTTTACAAGCCCTAGTTTCAAAAATTCTGTTTCACATAAAATAATTGTTAACAAGTACATTCATAAAACCCTTGTTTATTAAACTCATCAAGGATAAATTTTAACCCTTTTTTGAGCCATCTCCATTGCCGTAAGGTCGCAATTGGAATCTGCCAACGCTTGGATAATTATTTTGGTGTTAAAAAAGATTTAGAGTCGTTCATTGTTTCCTCCATTTCGTTAAAATAGATGTAATTTTGATAAATCACCGACAACGATCTT
>JAIEQB010000003.1 GCA_019748065.1 Alphaproteobacteria bacterium
GTGACTAAATTATTTAAGTATTTGAAATATAACGATTCTTGAACTCATGTTTACTCAAAAGTGACGAAGTCAGGAGGAGGGATTACTGAGCCAGTTTTGAAAGGTAATAAGTTAATGTATAAAAAAGCTGTAACCCCAGCTGGTCTACTTGCCTTAGGGCTTGAGTTAATAAAGAACAATAAAGGCCTTAAAGATATCTCTACGCCCGATGAATCCCTCCGAAATTGTATGAGCTGCTATGCAGCTGAAGTGATATTTGAGACAGATTTTAAGAATAAGAAAGTTACTAAGACTATCATATTGCTCCCTAACGATACAAGAAGAGGGGATGGTGCAAAAAACTCAGAAGAAAAAACCTTGCAATATTGCATGGATGTAGTAATTAACCAATACAATGAAAATAATAAATCCGAACTTTCTCCTGAGCAATTTAAAAAATTTATCATGGAAGTTTTTGAAATGTATAAAAGCAAGGGATAAGTAAGCTATTTCCTTAATTCCTTGGAGAAAATAATTCACAATTAAAACTTATAATTAAGCTAAGCACGAAAGTTAACAACAAGCGCGAGCCAAACAAGTTAAGAAGCTACCTCATTATGAGAGATGACTTCCAAACCGTCGAAAACTTGACACCAGAACTAATCTTTGACACCTGATTTTTCCCTCTTAAGCGCTTGTATTTTATTTTCAAAAAATTTGCCCTTTCAATTCAATTCTCTTAATAGAATTTCCAGATGAAGAATTCTTATGTTAATTAAATCGATCATGCTTCCATAAAAATGATATGGGTAGAGCCTTAAAAAAGGAAAAGCATAGGATTTTCCATATTCTTTTAAAAAAATGGCGAATCTTTTTTGAGAGGTTTGCAGATTTTGCAGCCTATTTTCCCAGTTTTTTTTAATCTCTTGATCATTGCTTGTTTGTATCCATTTTTTATACAACGCGGCAACGTTATGAAACGCTGAATCTAAATCTTTTAATTTAATCTCAAAGGATTCCTGTGCACATATATGCTCGATTTCAGCTTGATTTTTTTCTTTTAAACTTTGCGCAATACATGCCTGATATGTTTTAGGGTAGCCATGCTCATATTGATTATATACATAATTCAATTCCTCATTTTTCTCAGAGGCTAAACAGAAGTTGTTAAAGCAAAGCAAGGATAATAGTCCCTGAATAATAAGAATATACATATTTCTCCTAAGGTTAATACTTGCAAATCCTTTATACCCATATCGATAAGAGATCCCGCATTTAGGGTGCGTTCATCAAGCAGCTAAAACTTTGCGCGAGATAATTTCCAAACCATCTGAAAATTTGACACTAGAACTGATCTTTGGCAACTGATTTTCGCCATCAAGACTTCGCCAGGTTTTTTCTGCATTTTTAATAAGTTTGAAAACCATGATAAACGCTGTTTCACGAGATAAACATCCCTTGGACCCTTTGGTTCGATGGCGGACAGTTGCAAAAGTGCTCTCAATAGGATTTGTGGGTATTATTTACGATTTATGCCACTAGCTCACTAAGTTTTATCTCAGAGGAGGGAGCTTTCAGAAGGTCGGTCGCCTCTCCCATGGCCTTTACTTCTGCCTCGCGGGCTTTTTCGTCCTTAAACAGTTGGAGAAGACCTCGTGCGATTTTATCCGCTTGGCAGTTTTCTTGAATGTATTCCGGGATCCAACCATTACTCGTCATTGCGAGGTCCTGCAAGGAGCGCGGCAATCCAGCGGTCTTTTTTGCCTTATCATTAAGATGGATTGCCTCACCCTGCATTTGCAGGGCTCGCAATGACGATTTTTTTAATTTCTCAAACCCAAGTAGAATGTTCACCATACAAACATAAGGGATCTTGATCAGAACGTGGGCAATTTTTCCACTCAACGCTCCAAGGGAATAGGCAACCACAAAAGGGAGACGGGCTGCCGCCAATTGAAGCGCTACAGTCCCTGAAGCCGCAAGGGCAACGTACGCCCGTTCAAAAGCCTCATTTCGCTTGCCTTCCCCCTCAACAATGGTAGCCTCCACAGGCCATGTTTTGACTTGTTTTTCAATGGATTCTTTAAGAGCAGGAAGAGTGGGAATGATAACTTTTAGGTTGGGAATTTCTTTCTTCACAAGAGCTACCGTTTTTCCAAAAATAGGTAATAGCATTTTAAGTTCTGAGCGGCGACTGCCTGGAAGCACACACAAAAGGTTAGGATCCCTCTTACGGGTCTTAAAGGTCATACTTGCAATAGGATGACCCACGAAGATCGATTTAAGTCCATGTTTTTCAAAAAGCGGCGGTTCAAAAGGGTAAAGACACAAAAGCTGATCTAAAAATCGTGCAATTTTGCGCGCTCTCCCTGGGCGCCAGGCCCACACGGTGGGGGCCACGTAATGCACTAATTTTGGTCTTGAAGGAAGTTTATGAAGGCGTTTCATCACACGAAAAGAAAAGTCTGGAGAATCAATGGTGATCACCATCTCAGGCTTAACTTCTTGAATAGTTTTAACAGTATAGCGCAAACGCCTAAGAAGATTAGGAAGATCACGGAGAATACTAAAAATCCCCATCAAGGATAGTTCTTCCATGGGAAAAAGGCTGTTGAGACCTTCTGCCTTCATAGCTTCCCCACCGATTCCCATAAAACGGACATCCTGGTTTTTCTTCAGGGAATCCATCAGGTCCGCCCCTAGTCTATCACCCGAAGGTTCTCCCGCAATCAGAAAAATTAGCGTTCCGGATGACATTGGGCACTCGCAAGGCCCACGACAAAAATCCCCTTGTCTTGAGCCAGCTTTATCATCTCATCACGATTCAGAATCAGCGTTCTCCCCGCCTCGATGGCAATCCCCCGCAAACCCGACTTTAAAGCCTTTTGAACGGTTTCAAGTCCCACGGTGGGAAGATCCACTCTATTTTCTTGCTGGCGTTTAGCAACCTTTACCAAAATGGCGCCTAAACCTGGGCGCTTTAAAGTTGTCACCCGCTCAATCAGCCCATCGGTCCCCTCAATGGCTTCAACGCCCAAAACAAGACCTTCTTGAACCACAACGGCTTGACCCACATCCGCCGGGCTTAAGGCAGACAAAACCTCAATGCCACGCCCAATGTCTTGCCAGGCCTGGTCATCAAGTTTCTCTGAAGTTAATAGACCTTCTGGTGCTAAAAGTTCCGTCAAGATATCCGTTGGCCCCACAACATGATAGCCCTGGCCTTCCACCATTTCGATAAGAAATTTCAAAAGATTATCGTCACCAAGCGCTTTTTTCCCAATCTTACCAAGCCATTTCAGCCCTTCCCAATCGGGGCGAATTTCGCTTAAAGCAGGACGGGTCATTGATCCTGCCGCAACAATTTCTTTGATATGATGGTCTTTAAAACATTTTAAGGCTTTTCCCACTTCTCCAAAATTTAACCAGACGTGAGGTAAATCTTGAATGAATTCTTCATCGGCCTGACCTTTAAAAGCAAGGACAATATAGGGTCTTTTCTGACTTTTGAAAACTTCAACAAGGACGCGAGGAAGCTCTCCCCTTCCGGCTAAGAGCGCAATAGGAAGCTGACTAGCCGTTATCTGCACGCGCAGGCTCCTTGGCCTCACTTGCTCCCGACTCCCATTCTTCATCGGGCAGACTCAAACGCCGTTCAGGGTCTTCGGAAATAAAAGTAAGAAGTTCTTTCACGGTTTGAAACTCTCCTAGAGTTTCACGAATTTGGGCAATTTTACTTTCAAGCGTTCCTGGGTACCTACGAGACAAAATTTTAAAAGCATGACGTAGAGCATGAATTTCAGCACGCTCAAAACCACGTCGTTTCATTCCTATAAGATTCAATCCCTCAAGAGCTGAACGTTTGGCCATAATCATGCCAAAAGGGATCACGTCTTCATTCACACCTGCTGTGCCAGAAATCATGGCATAAGCTCCAATACGCACAAATTGATGAATCGCAGCCAATCCCCCAATATTCACAAAATCTCCAACGGTTACCTCGCCACCAAGGGTTGCATTGTTAGCCATAATAACATTATTTCCTATAATACAATCATGACCAATATGAGATCCAATCATAATATAACAGTTGTTACCAACTCTTGTTTTCATACGGCCATTAGCCGTTCCCCGGTGAATGGTAACATGTTCGCGAAGAATACACTTCTCTCCAATTTCAAGAGTAGAATCTTCTCCCTTATAATGAATGCTTTGTGGCACAAGCCCGAGGGTTGCAAAGGGGAAAACTTCCGTGCCCGCACCAATAGTGGTATGTCCATCAACAACAACGTGAGAATGAAGTTTAACATTTTCTTTTAACACCACCTCAGGGCCAACAAGGCAATAAGGGCCTATAGAAACGCCGTCTGAAAGTTTGGCCTTTTTATCAACGATGGCCGTCGAGTGGATTTGATTGGACATGAAAAAACCTTTATAAAAAAATTAATTATCAGCGATCATTGCTGTTTTAAGAGCCTCAGCAACAACTTCGCCATTAACCTTTGCAACGCCCTTAAAACGCCAAACATTACCGCGTCGATGGGTTCGGAAAACTTCCAAATGGAGCACATCTCCCGGAAAGACCATTTTCCGAAAACGCGCTTCATCAATTCCTAAAAAATAAACGAGCTTATCTTCGTCATAAAGGTTTAATGAGTGCATGGCAAGGGTCGCCGCCGTTTGGGCAAGAGCTTCAATAATCATCACCCCTGGCATCACAGCTTTCTTAGGGAAATGCCCCTTAAAATACCAATCATCTGCGGATGTTTTTTTAATGCCTACTGCACTTTCTCCAGGAATAACCTCCGTTAAGCGATCCACCATAAGCATCGGCGGCCGATGGGGCAGAATGCGCATAATTTGTTCCAAATTGATTTCGGGAAGTTCTTTACTTTCCACAGGATCTACGTGTGCTTCTTGTGTTGTCATATTTTCTAACCTTTAACTTACTTTTTTCCGAGTATCTTCAACAAGTTTCTTCAAAACAGCGACTTGGCGAAAATACGTCTTAAACGGCAGTGCAGGGCTTCCCATCATCACTTCTTGAGGATCCACATCTCTCATAATGCCACATTTAGCTGCGAGACGGGCCCCAGAGCCAATTTTAAGATTATCAGCAATGCCTACTTGCCCTCCGGCCGCTACATAATCGCCAAGTTTTGTACTTCCTGCAACCCCTGTTTGAGCCACTATGACGCATCCCTTCCCAAAATGGACGTTATGAGCCACCATGACCAAATTATCGATACGAGTTCCAATGCCAATAATTGTATCCGCTCCACTTCCTCTGTCAACGGTTGTGTTGGCCCCAATTTCCACATAATCGTGAATAAGGACGCGCCCCAATTGGGGCACAGGAACGTGTCCTCCCATGTCCCCTGGATCCATAAAGAAACCAAAACCACTTTGACCGATGCGCGCGCCCGGCTTAATGTTCACACACTTTCCAATGACCGCATGGGAGATGGAAACATGACTTCCAATGGTTGTATTTTCACCAATAGAAACACCTTCTTCAATAACCGTATAGGGCCCAACAACGACACCGTCACCAATCTCAACACTTGCGCCGATGATAGCCAAGGGTCCCACCACAACTTCTTTTCCGAGGTTTGCAGAAGGATCAATAATTGCGGTGGGATCAATTTTGCCAGCTTTCTTCTCTTGAGGATAGAAAGCAGTTGCGATCATTGCAAAAGAACGGTGGGGATACTTGGCAACAAGAAGAGCCATGTTTTTAGGAGCTCGATTGGCCATCTCTTCCCCAAGGACACAAGCTAACGCCTTCGTGTCTTGTAAAAGGGCCTGGTATTTTGTGTTATGCAAAACCCCAATACACGTCGCATCTGCCTCATTTAAAGGCGCCACATCGTGGATAAGAAGTGTGGGATCCCCTCGGTGAATCTTGCATTGACCAATCTCTGCCAACTGCTCAAGGGTAAAGGGGCCTTTTTTCTTAAAGAATCGCGGATCTGCCATAATTCCAAAATCTATTTATTAACGACTGTCCTCTATATAACGAGATTTGCCGTTAAAGACAAAGAGTTTTTTAGCCGCCTGCATAAGACAAGGAGCTTTCTGAAGTATTGGTAAAAATATCTAGACAATATTATAGAGCACGTAACGCCTCTAATGCTCTCTTCCGCGCAAAATCGTGATCAACGATCGGAAAGGGATAGGTCGTTCCTAACTTAATCCCTGCCCTTTCTAAGACTTCAATCGGAGCTTGCCAAGGAGAATGAATATAAGGAGAATCCAAAGCTTGAAGCTCTGGTATCCACTGCTTTATATAAGTGCCCTCTGAGTCAAATTTTTGACTTTGAAGAGAAGGATTAAAAATGCGGAAATAAGGCGCTGCATCCGCTCCACATCCTGCAACCCATTGCCAGCTGATCGCATTGTTGGCAAGGTCCGCATCAACAAGGGTATCCCAAAACCACTCTTCCCCTTTCTGCCAAGGAAGGAGGAGATGTTTCACAAGGAATGAGGCCACAACCATACGAACCCGGTTATGCATGGAGCCCGTATGCCAGAGTTCCCTCATCCCCGCATCCACCAAGGGATATCCCGTTTGGCCAGTCTGCCAAGCTTTAAGGGTATCACCATCTACTTCCCATGGAAAACGGTCAAAAGATGACCTTAGGGGTTTTGAGGGTAATTCTGGGAAATGATAGAGAAGATGATAAGAGAATTCTCGCCATCCTAATTGTCTTAAGAAAGGGAGAGCTTCAGCTCCATGAATCCGGGAGGCTTGATGCCAAATTTGAATAGGACTTAACTCTCCCCAGTGAAGATAGGGAGATAAACGAGACGTACCGTTTTCTGAAGGATAATCTCTTTTCCTAGCATAGGCTTGAGCCCCCTCCTCTAAAAAGTGGTTCAGTCTTTCCAAGGCTCCCTTCTCTCCAGGTTGCCAGGCTTCTTCCAAGCCCTGCCCCCATAAGGTGGGCGAAAGTCCCCACTCTTCAAGAACCTCAGAAGAAACAGGTGTCTTCCATCCTTGAAGGTCAGGAATGGGATTTGGTTTAGGAAAACTAAGGTTTTGAAGAGTTTTCCAAAAGGGAGTAAAAACCTGATAGGGCCCTTTTGTTTTCGTTTGAATTTCCCAAGGTTCAACCAAAAGAGATCCGTTGAAACTCTGGCAAGGAATGCCTTCATTTTTAAAGGAGGATTTAATCTCCTTATCTCGGTTAATAGCATAGAGTTCATAGCATCGATTCCAATAAATTCCACAAGCCTTCGTTTCTTGAGCAAGGGCTTTTAAGACATGAAGAGGATTTCCCTTTCTAAAAATAAGCTGAATCCTCCGTTCTTGAAGAGACTGCTTGAGAGAGTTCAGACTCTTATAAAGCCACCACCTTGATGCCCCTCCAGGAGGCCAAGGATCCTGCTCATCCCAAATGTAAACTGCAAAAAATGGATGCTTGGCTGCAACTTGAAGCGCCGGATTATCTGCCAACCTTAAATCTTGCCTGAACCAGAGAATAGCTGGTTTTTCTTCAGTCATTTAAAAGCCTATGGCTTCCCAGCTTCCCATCTAGCAGAGATCTCAGCAACCCTGTGACCTAAATGTTTAGCTGTGAGTCTATCTGATTTTGGGGGAGCCGTCTCCGGCCCTTCGTCTGCATTGGATTGTGCAAAAGCGCCACCAAAGGCGCCCAATCTATTGAGATCTTCTATTGAAGCTGTGGAGCTATTATTTCCGGGCATCAATCCAAGGCCAACCCAAATCATCCCATGCTGTTGGGACAGATTAAACATGGCATGGAGACTTTGAAGTTTATCGCCATTTTGAGAGCCCGAATTAATAAAGGCTGCGGCGAGCTTATCTTTCCATTTCATCTCCATCCATCTTTTTGAGGTCTTCTCAGCGAAAATCCAAAATCCTGCTGAGACAGATCCCATATATGTGGGGGCTCCAAAAATGATGGCCGTGGCATGATCAAGATCTTCCCAGTGGGAATCAACATCATCTACGGAAATGAGTATGCCTGTAGCTTTGTTACTCTCTTGAACGCCTTCCAAAACAGATTCAGCTAATTTTTTTGTGTGTCCGTATCCTGAATGATAAACAATCGCAACACTTGGTTTGGTCATTTTTCCCTCACTTTTTATTATTTGAAACTTATTCTACAATCAAACCACAGGAATGGAAAGCTTGTGGGCAACTTGGCTTGATCAAATTTTCAAACTCACGTAAATTAAAAGTAAATTTTTTATGGGTGTTTTATGCGAATATTTTCCATTTATCTCTTTTGTTTCCTAGTTTTTTTAAGTCCCACAGCTTATGGAATGGAAGACAACTTAACTTCTGAAAGTATCAGTAAACAAATTGCTCGTCTTACAGATAAAAGAAATGAGTATTTCGGTTTAGCTAACCTTTATAGCAAAAAAACGTATCAATCTCTTCCGCACAGAAAAAATGTCTCAAAAAAGCTCAAACGAGATCCTAAAACCCAGCATCATTATAGAACAGGGTTAAAATATAGAAATGCAATTACCCAAGTTATCAAAAAGATAGAAAATCTTTTAGAGTTAAAAGAAGCTCTTCTCTCTCCATTAGACAATGATAAGGCGCAGCCTACACATTCTGCACTGGTTTCTTCGGTGTCTAAATTTATAGAAGATACGGATCAATCTCTGCAAAATTATAATAAAACATCCCTTGAAAAAATGAAGGAAGAGCATACACAGAAATTGCTAGCTCCTCGCCGAAGGAAGCAAAAGCTTGGTGGGATTTTATTGTTATTATTATTGCTAGGCAATTTCTTCTCTATAGACGCTCAACTTACCTCTTCTTCTTCTGATCAACCTCCCTCCTATAAGGGAGACCAGCCTCTAAAATTGCAATGTGATCTTTATCAGAATACGACACATTACAGCAATAACTCGCTTACGTCTTATCCCAGGCCATTCTCCCCATCTAACCCTTGTGACGACCCCATGCTTATTCCTAATATAAGAGCCGGATGGGAAAACGTGCTTAAGTGTCATAAAGAACAAGGAGACAAGGAGTCCTTAAAACCTTGCGAAAAGGATTATCTAAAGAGCCTTCCTAATTATGCTTATCATCCTGAAATTTTGGGCTGTCTGTATAAAACAAGAAGTCCTCTTGGCCAAGGAGCAGAGAATAAAGTCTACAACGTTACGTTGAATCATCCTTTTTACAACGTTTCTAACATAGCCATTAGGGCCTTCATACAATCAAGGTATGGCTATAGATCATATGATATCCCTCCTTACCTTAAAATGAGGGCCCTTGTAGAAGAATCAAGTTCGAGTAACTTAGAACTTATAGATTTTTTCCCCAAGATATATGGGGTATATTTTGGCCCTATTCCTCCTGATTTAAAGGAAATTACTTTATATGAAGGAACGGATATCAACTCAAAAATTATTCCTGAAGGTTTGTATTATAGCCATTTTCTAAGAGGTAAAAATACAGGAAATATTCCTCAGCACTTGCCAGTAAGATACGTCTCTACTGAACTAACACAATTTTGGAGTATAGCAATATTGCCTGTTCTTTATACTGAAATGGAAATTATTGAGGGTGGGTCATTGAAAGACAAAGATATTTCAGAGGGTTCAGTTGTGGAGATTTACTTCATGGAATACGCGTTATCAAGAAGGAACATAAGGCTCCTCGATACAAGATTACAGAATACTGGTTTGCAACCTGTGAATTACGCAAGAGCCTACCATAAGGATAATAAAATATACCTGATAAAAGAGCCGGCTACTCCAAAGATACTCGACTTCGATTGGTGTACTTTTTCAAGCCACCCTGCGTACCTTTTTAATGAACTCATACTTTCAGCAAGCAAAACATCAGACATGTCAAAAGAGTTCATTAAAATAATGAAGGAAAAGGATGATCTTTTTTCGAAAAGTACTGAACGATACCTAAAACCTTATCTTATTTCTAAAGAACAACTCGAAACAATGAAAAAAAATGGGATTAACATAAAAGATTATTATTTGTAGAAACATACACGGAAGGAAAAGTATTATCGGGAATAAGGATTTTTTACTCCTCCTCTAAATTAAACAATGCCACATTACCACCGCTGGCCATAGTATTATAACTGAAGGTCCGCTCTACAGCAAAGCGTGGTAGATAATAGGGACCGCCGGCCTTGGGACCGGTGCCGGAAAGACCTTCCCCGCCAAAAGGCTGAACGCCAACAACAGCGCCGATCATGGAACGATTCACATAAAGGTTCCCCACACGGGCTTTGGTGCGTACTTTTTCAATGGTGCTTTCAATGCGGCTCTCAAGGCCCATGGTCAGGCCATAGCCCCTGTGATTGATAGCGGCAATGACCTTATCAAGGTCTCTAGCCTTAAAGCGCGCCACATGAAGGATGGGACCAAAGACTTCCTTTGACAGAGCCTCAATGCCTTTAATCTCAATAAGAGACGGTGCCACAAAGCTTCCCTTCAATTTGGGGAGAGGCGTGCGCGCCAAAGGTTTATGGCGCTTTACATAAGCCTCTATTCCCTCTCGCGCTTCCTCATTGATCACGGGCCCTACATCCGTTGAAAGTAACGCAGGATCGCCCACCGTCAGGTTCTCCATCGCCTCCCGCAGCATGGCAAGGGTTTGATCATAAATGTCCTCTTGAAGGTAGAGAATCCTTAAAGCAGAGCACCGTTGTCCCGCACTTTGAAAAGCAGACACAATCACATCATCCACCACTTGCTCAATCAGGGCCGAGGAGTCCACAATCATAGCATTCAGGCCGCCCGTCTCTGCAATAAACGGCACGATGGGCCCTCCCCGTTCTGCGAGGATTTTCTCAATACTTTGAGCTGTAGATGTGGAGCCCGTAAACACAACGCCGCTAATGCGTTGGTCTTCAATCAAAGGCGTTCCAAACACCTTGCTGGGACCATGGAGCAAATATAGAACTTCCTTGGGCACCCCCGCCTCATGAAGAGCCCTTATGGCATGCCAAGCAATCAAAGGTGTTGCTGATGCTGGCTTTGCAACCACCCCATTGCCTGCCACAAGAGCAGCCGTCACTTGACCCATAAAAATGGCCAAAGGAAAATTCCAAGGACTAATACAGGCAAACACACCCCTCCCCCTAAGGACTAACTGATTCAACTCACCCGTAGGCCCTGGAAGAGTTTGAGGCACCTCAAAATGCTTGAAGGCTTCGATAGCATAGTAACGGCAAAAATCCATGGCTTCCCGAAGCTCAGCCACCGCATCAGGAAGTGTCTTCCCCGCTTCTTCAATCAAAAGACCCAAGAAAAGCCCCCGCCTCTCCTCAAGAATATCCGCCGTTCTCTTTAAAATTTCCACTCGCCGAGAAGCTGGCATTTCATTCCAGGCTACCTGATAAGTTGTGGCTTGATTCAAGGCCTCATTAAGATCTTTAAGGGTATTTTCTTTATGAGTGCCATATTCTCCTTTGGCCTTCTCAATCTCAGTTTTCAAAATTTCTAAGGTTTTCCTATCATTCAAGTCATACCCTCGAGAGTTTTCACGGTGAGGGCCATAGATATCCTTAGGAAGAGGGATCTTAGGGTGCTTGGAAGGTGCGTGGGTTTCAAAAAATGTCAGAGGATCTTCAGTGATTTCCTCTGGCGGCACCTTAGAATCATAAATCTTATGAACAAAGGAGGAGTTGGAGCCATTTTCCAAAAGACGGCGCACAAGGTAAGGCAGCAGATCCCGATCATCTCCCACGGGGGCGTACACCCTAACGGCGATGGGGTGGGTATTACGAACGACTTTATATAGCTCTTCCCCCATGCCCTGCAAACGTTGGAATTCAATGTCCGTTCGATTTCCTGCCATCTCAAGAACCGCCGCCACTGTATAGGCATTATGGGTTGCAAATTGAGGATAAAGAATCCCTTTGGCCTTTAAGAGTTGCTGGGCGCACGCAAGGTAAGAAAGGTCTGTTGCAGCTTTCCGCGTAAAGACCGGATATTCAGGATACCCACCGACTTGGGCGATTTTAATTTCCGTATCCCAATAGGCTCCTTTCACAAGGCGCACCATGAGGGGCTTTTTTGTTGTCTCGGCTAATTCTTGCACCCACCTAATCACCGCAGGCGTACGGGTTTGATAAGCTTGAACCGCAAGACCAAACCCGTCCCAGTTTACCAGTTCCTTCGTCTTCGAAACACGTTTAATCAAATCAAGGGACAGCTCAAGACGAGCCGCTTCTTCTGCATCAATGGTCAGGGCAATCCCAGCTGTTTGGGCGCGTTGGCACAACTCAATCAAATCAGGAAGAAGCTCTTTCATCACTTCCTCATAATGAGAGAGGGCGTAATGAGGATGAAGGGCGGAGAGCTTTACGGATATACTGTCTCTTTCATAGGGTGAATTCCCCATTCCCTTTTGCTGTCCTAAAACCTCAATGGCATGGGCATAGGATTGTTTATAAGCCTTGGCCATCGACGGCGTACGGGCTCCCTCCCCCAGCATATCAAAGGAAAAACGATCTTGAGGGGTTTTAAGGCGGCGTTTTGACGCCGTTTCAATGGCTTGTCCCACAATGAATTCCCGCCCCAAAATGTGCATAAATGCCCGAAAAATAGCTAAATTTACAGGCTGTACTACGGGCCCCAAGGCTGAGACTTGCAAAGCACTGATGGTTTGAAGCCCCCATCGAGAAACTTTGAGCAAAGCATCTTCATCAAATCCTCCCTTACGCCAATCAAATTGGGACAGTTTATCTTCCAGAAGAAGGCTCGCCGTATAGGAATCCGGAATCCGCAAGAAAGCTTCAGCAAGGGCCATTAAGGAACGCCCTTCTGGCTCACTTAAGGGAAAGGCTTGCATAAACCGTTGAATATTAAAAGTCCCCATAGGCAGGGCCCGCACGGCTTTAATCCATGCTTTGGCTTGATGGGAGATAGAAGACGTGGAGGCTTTTAGACCCTTTAAATCCTTTAATAGGGCTTTGATTAACGAGCCCTCATCTTTGGGCAGAAGGTTTGCTAAGTCCGGATAAGGGGGGGGAGGCTCACTCCATATCATCGAGAAAAGATCTTTCTATTTTTTATTTTCTTAAGCACTACGGCGAGGAACAGAGATATTTTTGAGATTATCTTCAATGTCCTTTTGGGAGGGAAGACTTACTTGAGCGCCTTTAGTCAAACACGCAAGACCTCCGGCGACAACTGCCTTTTTAAGGGCCAGCGGCAAATCAACCCCCGCATCTAAGTTGGCCGCAAGGACGCCCACAAAAGCATCCCCGGCTGCAGTGGTGTCAACCGCATCAACTTGCAGGGCTCCCACTTCCCACGTGCCTTCGGGTGTACAGGCAACAGCCCCCTCTTTCCCAAGAGTTACGATACATATAAGGTTATAATTGGCGGCAACACGCTTAGCAACAATGGTCGGCGAGATCACATCAAACCCTAAATGAAGCCCTAAATAAGCGGTCTCACTTTGGTTCATAACCAAAACATCCAGCGAATCAAGAATGTCATGAGGAATCAAATGAGCAGGAGCCAGGTTCAAAATAATGCGGGTTCCATATTTTTTAGCACGCCGGATGAGTTTCCAGTTTTCGTCAACAGAAGTTTCCATTTGGAGCAAAAGGGTATTGCCCTTGGCCAACAGAAAATTCGGAATTTCCGACTCTTGATTTTCCAAATTAGCCCCCGTAGCAACGGTAATTTGGTTTTCCCCATGGGCATCCACGCAAACTGTTGCGCACCCT
The DNA here is from genome assembly GCA_019748065.1 of Alphaproteobacteria bacterium. GTDB lineage: Bacteria > Pseudomonadota > Alphaproteobacteria > UBA9655 > UBA9655 > UBA9655. Next base: position 13,674 of record JAIEQB010000003.1, read on the forward strand.
GTCGGCAAACTTGGACTTTCTCCAACCCCCATCAGCTCAATGCTGGTTGTTTTCAAGGAGTCTAGAATCATTCGTCCAAACTCATCTTTTCCTACTTTACTGAATAATTTGATTTGCGCCCCTGCCTTCGCAGCAGCAACTGCTTGATTACCTCCTTTACCTCCTGGAACTAATTGGTAGCTTGGACAAAGTACCGTATCCCCTGGACGTGGGAGCTTTTCAAGCTGCATAACCATATCCATATTCAGAGAACCAAAGACAACAATCATAGGCTTCTACCTCCCTAAAGGGGCTAAAGGTGGACAGTTTTGAATTCAAACTATCAATGAATGGATATGCGAGCAATGAAAATTTAGTTCACCCTATAGACAAAATCCGCAAAATCATGTGTTATAAGTAGATAAAGTTATCATAAAATTTAAAGCGAGTAAGAAGCGTGCGACACATCAAACAACAAAGACTTAAGATTATTCCTCTTTGTTTGACGCTTTGTTTTCTCCTCACCCATAATGTTTTTGCACGGAAAGATGCTTCCATTGTCATCTGCGCTGAAACTGGCAAAATCCATCATGAACACCAAGCCGATGTGGTTACCCATCCGGCATCGCTCACAAAAATGATGACCCTTTATATGACTTTTAAAGCGCTAAAAGAAAAAAAGCTCTCTCCCAATCAAACTCTCTCTGTCTCTCACCATGCTTCTAAACAAGCCCCTTCAAAACTTTGGCTTAAGCCGGGGGCAACTCTCACCGTACGGGAAGCCATCCTTGCGCTTATTACAAAGTCAGCCAATGATGCTGCTGTTGTCTTGGCCGAAACTCTTGCAGGAACGGAAGTCAAGTTTGCTCAAATCATGACTCGGCAGGCTCAGAAATTGGGCATGACAAAAACGGTTTTTAAAAATGCCTCAGGCCTTCCTAACATGCAACAAATCACAACAGCGCGCGATATGGCAACCCTTTCTCGTTCCTTATACAAACATTTTCCTGATTACTTTCACCTTTTTAAAACACAAAAATTTGTCCATAAAGGCGTAGTGCATGGTAATCACAATAAGCTCTTGGGGAAAGTAGAAGGTATGGATGGAATTAAGACCGGTTTCATTAATGCCTCCGGCTTTAATTTAGCGGCCTCCGTTGTCAGAGACAATAGACGAGTGATTGCGGTTGTTATGGGTGGAGAATCCGCACACCTCCGAGATAAGAAAATGGTAAAACTGCTTGAGACAACCTTTACAAAAATAAAGGGAAAGTCCTCTCTTCGTAATGAAAACAACTCTGATTCCATTGAACACTTAATTCAAGCCTTAGGTCCAGTCACCACATCTCCCAAAAGTCATATCACACATGCGACCTTTCTTACAAAGAAAGGAGATGTGAAAACATTAAAAGCAAAATATAACTCCGTTGATGAGATTTTAAATGTCATCGAGGATAAGCCTAAACATGTTAAAGCAAAGTCATCCTCTGCCAAAAAGCCTGAGAAAACAACAAAATCTAATGCAAAACCCAAAGTAAAAGCTATATCAACGCAAAAGCTTAAAGCTAAAAATAAAAATAGCCCCATGACAAATACAAAAAAACAAAAGCAAAAAAAACGCTTAAAGCAAGCTTAGGAGTTCATCTGTCATGAGAAAAATATTACTTCTTTTTATTTGCTGCCTCTGCCTAAACTTTTTCTCCTCCCTTAACGCAACCCCACGTAAAGTCATTATCACACGTCATGGGGACAAAATTCCTGGAGGATTTTGTCTGTCCCTTCAAGGACTTGAACGGGCTTCCGCCTTTGTTCACTACTTTTCAGATTTAAATACTTATCAAGCGCCGCCCATAACCCATATCTTTGCAGCCTCTAGGGAAGGAAAAAAACCTTACATAAGATGCAAGCAAACCTGTAAACCTCTGGCAGATTATTTAAACATTCCCATGAACACCAAATATGCGCCCGATCAACTTACTGAGGTAGCTAATGAAATTCTGACAAACCCAAAATATGATGATGCCTCCGTTTTATTGTGTTGGGAGCATAACCACATCCCTCCTCTGATTGTTGCCTTGGGGGGAGATGATCCTGGCACTTGGGATGATAATATTTTTGATCAAGTCTATCTTCTAAAGTATAAAGAGGGAAAAAAACCTCAGGTTCAAAAAATACTACAGCAACTGATGTATGGGGATAGAGCCACTTTTTCCGCCACCCCCTCTCCTCTTCCAGAAATTGCCGTTCCCTGTCCGAAAGATTTTTAACATGGTAGATTTGGAACCAGGTCTCTATCAACATTATAAAGGTAATTTTTACCAAGTTATCGGCCTTTGCAGGCATTCTGAATCCCTTGATATTTTAGTGGCTTACCAAGCGCTTTATGGAGATTATGGTCTGTGGGTCAGGCCACTCGAAATTTTTCAAAGTACGGTGGAGCAGGACGGAAAGCAGGTGCCGCGCTTTAAATTTATTCGGCCCCTTAAAAGCGCACCGCCAACCTTACGGTAGAAAGTTCTTCTTCAATAGACTTATATTTTCACATGTTGTTATATAGAGTTGAATGTTAGGTCTGAATTAACTTATTAAAAAAGGAAAGAGTATGAAACAATCAAAGAAGGTCGCCAAACTCATAGGTACATTGCTCCTAGCCACCTCCTCCACTGTTCACTGCACTCCCGCAGAGCCCTTACAAAATTCACAGCAAGCCGTTGATTTTTTTACCCATGAGTTGGACTTTAAGACAAATCCTCACGGAGCCAAAGCTGTAGTTGATGGAAAAGTCAAAAACGTGACTATCGTTGATTTACGTACTGCCAACGATTTTGCCAAAGGGCATATTCCTGGCGCGATTAATGTTCCTTGGGATCAACACAAAAGCTTTGATGGTGATGAAACGAGCTTTCCTGAATTAAGGAAAGACGGCTATAACTACGTTTATTGTTATGAACTATTATGCAACCTGGGACAAAAAGCTGCTAAAAAGTTTGCCTCCCTTGGCTATCCCGTTAAAGAAATGGTTGGGGGCTTTGATGAGTGGGAGAAAAAAGGCCATCCCATCGAAAAGAGCTAGCCATTCATATAAACAGTTCATAAGAAAATTAAGCACTTTACCTCTCCCCCAAAGGGGAGAGGTGACTCTCTCACCTGATCTCTACACTCAAAGGATTTCAAGTTACCGGGCAGGGGCCCAAGGGTGAGCCCGATGAGCGTATTCTGATACGTGACAGAGGGCAAATCCCGAAGGGCAAGGCACCCAGAACTTGAAAGGCGAAGAGTATTAAGCGGCTAAAGCCTTCTGCGCTTGATCCACAATGGCTTTAAAAGCTGCAGGTTCATGAATAGCAAGATCCGCTAAAACCTTACGATCAATCTCAATCCCAGCTTTGGTAAGTCCATTGACGAACTTTGAATAGGTCAACCCATGTTCACGAGCACCTGCGTTAATACGCTGGATCCACAAACCGCGGAAATCGCGTTTACGATTACGGCGATCGCGATAAGCGTACTGTAGGGCCTTCTCAACACGTTGCAAAGCTATACGATAGCAGCTCTTTGAGCGGCCGCGATACCCTTTTGCAAGCTTTAAAATCTTTTTATGACGGGCGTGGGCTGTTGTTCCACGTTTTACATGTGCCATATCTCAATCCTCCTATATACCGTAGGGCATAAAACGACGTACAATTTTAGCATCACATTCTCTCATGATTGTGGTGCCACGGGCGGTGCGCTTCATTTCATTTGAACGTTTCCGCATGCCATGTCGTTTACCGGCTTGAGCTGTTATGACTTTACCTGTCGCTGTTAAGCGAAAGCGCTTTTTAACGCTACTCTTTGTCTTTAACTTGGGCATTTTCTCACTCTCTAAAGTTGTATAAATTGAGCCCCTCTTAGAGGCGTTCTAGGTCGGCATGCCCGGGAAAAACTCCCTTGCCTGGCTAGATGTGAAAGCATTTATATCAGGGTGTTCTTGAAAGTACAAGAAAATTTCAAAGAAAGCGTGATTTAGAGAAATACCTAAAAAAATTCCGTACTTATCCCAACTACCTATTTATGACAGGAGACTCTTCAAACACTATATCACGTAAATACTTATAATGAGGGTTAAGTTTACGATTAAGATTTTTAACATATTTCTTTAGCGCATGTACCTTTGTTTTAAGAAATTTCTTTTTTATTTCAGATTTTATTGAATTTTTATTTCTTAAACTATCTATTTTAGAATTAAAGGATTGAATTTTATCCTCGAGCTTTTCTTTTTTTAATCTTCGCTTAGCTATTTTCTTCAACAACGAATCAAGATTAAGATCTTCTTTTCTTAATATAAACATATTTAGAGGAGCCATGACTTCTTCCGTAGGACTTAAATTTGCACCCACTTTCTCTTTTTCAATATAATAACTTATTGTAAGACTTAATAAATTAAATTCTTCCTTAAGATTAATTCTATAAAAACAAGATCCACCGAGGCTTGGATCTGCTCCATAAAGCAAAGCCCGAGCCCTTAAATGATCAATAACATTTTTTAAGTGCCAACTCGACGGCTCTCCTCCAGCTAAGGGTGGATTTTTATATCCCCCCCACTTAATAATTTTATTAAAGTTAGCTCCTTTTTCCGCAAGTGCGTCAATAATTTCAAGTCGAGCCTCAAGGGGAACATTTCGAGAAACTTCAGGGAATTGGGGATCTAAAGCCACATGAGCCAATGTATAAATCTGACGCCATCCCCAAACTGCTAGTGCTTTATCATTCGGATCCTCTACTGCTGATAAAAACTTGCTTACCAAATCTCGTTTGCCAAGAGAGATGGCTAACGCCAAAGGATTCGTCTGATTATAATAAATAGGTGTAATCTTATCATCTTTACATTTAAGGGAAGCTGGCCCTACCTTTGACGTTACTTGGTTATTATCTAATTCATCTCCATTTTTTAAACTACACAAATAGGTTAAATTTAAATACTTAGAAACAATACCATATCGCTTTGCAAGAGGGGCTGAATCAAATTCTCTTTCCACAGCGAGTAAATAATCATCAATAGGATTAGCCTGTATTCGTAAACTTGAAGCTAAGAAAGAGATTACTATGAATGACTTTAAAAATGGATTATTTTTTTTCAATATTTCCACCAATACTTAAAAATAATTTTTAAAAATAACTATATAAAAAAAATATATTTCACCCTATAAAAAACTTTCGATATCCTGTCAATCATAAATCCACAAAATTTTCAAAGAAAGCGTGATTTAGAGAAATATTTTAAAAACCAGTCTCTTGCAGTTTCAGCCACTTCTTCAAGAGTTCCACTCTCTTCAAACAAGTGGGTTGCATCTTTTATAATCACAAGTTTTTTTGGACATGTGAGGTGTGAAAGAGCTCTTTCATTTAACTCAATCACAATCTCATCAAGCCCTCCTACAAGCAAAAGTGTTGGCGCCTTCACTTTGGGAAGGTGGGAATGGGCTAAATCAGGGCGGCCGCCGCGAGAAACAATGGCCCTGATAAGGTGGGGTGTGCGCGTTTCAGCAATCAAGGCTGCAGCAGCCCCCGTGCTTGCGCCAAAGTATCCAAGGTTTAAATTTTTCGTTGTAGAATTTTTTATGACCCAGTCAGTCGCTTTTTCTAAGCGCTCTGAAAGAAGTTCTATATTAAAACGAAGCTCTCGCGTTCTTTCGTCAATCACTTCTTCTTCTGCGGTCAACAAATCGAAGAGCAACGTTGCAATCCCTGCCTCATTCAAAACCTGTGCCACATATCGATTTCGAGGACTTTTGCGGCTACTCCCGCTTCCATGAGCAAATAACACGAGGCCATAAGCATCTTGTGGGATCGTCAACCCTCCCTCAAGTTTGAGCTTACCAACGGGTATTTGTACAAGTATTTCCGTGGCTTTCATAAATCACGCCTCGTTATCTTATTATAGGATAGAAGGTTTTAGTTTCAAAAGTTTTAATTAAGCTGCGTTGGAAGAGTCAACCTTATCCAACACATCTCCCGCAATTAGCTCAAAACGTCCTTGGGGCGACTTGAGAATGAGAAGCCCCTCTTCCGTAATACCTTCAAAAGTGCCTGTAAAGGTTTTCTTACCACAATCAAAGGTAATGGTTTGCCCCAGTCGAGCTGCACGCTTCATCCACAGCTTATGAACGGAGACAAAGCCTTCCTTTTTCCAAAGAGAAATAAATCGATCCAGGGAAGACGCCACACTATGGACAGTGTCTTGGAGGGATAAATAAATCCCCTCATTCTCAAAGGACGTAGCTGGAAAGCGTGTCTCTTCAGGATAGGATTTCAAATTCAAACCGCACCCAATCAAATAGGCCGTTTTTCCTTTTTCAGGAAGGGTCAGTGCTTCTAGCAAAAGACCTCCTACCTTTTTTCCGTTGAGAAGAATATCATTCGGCCATTTGTAGGTGAGACTCTCTGTGGGAGGTATAAGAGAACAGAGCTCCTCACCGATGGCAACGCAGGCCACAAAGGAAAGCTGGGCAGCTTGTGACAAAGGAAGAGTCGAATAGGTAGCATAGGTAAGATGTACATTGCCCACGGTCGAACCCCACACGCGCCCACGGCGGCCGCGCCCTCCCACCTGCTGTGCAGCTACAATAACTGTGCCCTCTTCCGCTCCCTGCAGCACCCGTGAGCGGGCCTCATCCATCGTACTATTCAGAACGTCAAAAAAATAAAAAGATGTCATAAACCCCTTTTAAATTGGAAGGGCAAGAGCTGCTCGCTGAGCAAGTTCAAGCACTCCGTTGGGAAACAAAAAGAATACTAAAATAATAGCAGCACAGATGTTCAATACAACTATAATTTCTGGTGATAAAACAAGAAGTTGCCCATGGGACGCTGAGGGCGTTTCCGGAAGAGCATCAAAATACATCACTTTGACAATTTTCAGATAATAGTAAGAGGCCACAACCGATGTCAGAACACCAATAATCGCTAGGTAAAAAAGGCCCGCCGAAATTGCTGCTTTAAAAACGTACAATTTTGCAAAAAACCCCGCAAGGGGAGGAATTCCCGCCATAGAAAACATAAAGACAGCCAAAATAAAACTTAGCCTTGGGTGGAGCAGAGAAATCCCCTTTAAATCCTCAATTTCCTGAACGCCTTCCGGGGTCTTCCCTTTAAGGGATAAAAGACAGGCAAAAGTACCCATAAACATGACAAGATAAATCGTCAGGTAAACAAAGACGGATTGAATTCCTTCATCATTTCCAGAGGCAATCCCTATCAAAACATACCCCATTTGACCAATCGCACTATAGGCCAAAAGCCGCTTTAGGTCCGTCTGCCCTAGAGCTGCAAAAGCACCTACAATCATGGAGGCTGCAGATATAAAAATTATCAAAGATTGCCATTCTCCATAAAGCAAGAGGAAGGGGGACGCCATAAGACGCAAGAAAACAACCATGGCCGCAACTTTCGGCACACCGCCAATAAATGCCGTGACGGGGGTAGGACATCCCTGATATACATCGGGCGTCCACATATGAAAGGGAACGGCCGACACTTTGAAGGCAAGGGCAGCCATAATAAAGATAAGACCTACAAAAAGGCTTAAAGAAAGGTCGTTCACACTTTCTGCTCGAATAACAGAGGAGATAATGTCGAAATTCGTTGCCCCCGTAAAGCCATACATAAGGCTTACACCGTAAAGGAAAAGCCCGGTTGCAAAGGCACCTAGAATAAAATATTTCAACGCCGCCTCAGAGACGCGAGGATGATCACGCTGAAGGGCGGCAAGCACATAAAGGGACAACCCTTGCATCTCCATTCCTATGAACAAAATAATAAAATCATTGGCTTCCACCATCAAAAGCATACCAAGGGTTGCCAATAAAACAAGAGGCGGGTATTCAAAGGAGGTCAGGTTTTCCTTCATCATAGAAGGCACCGACATAGCCAGGGTTCCTAAGGAGCCCAAAAGAATCAACGCTTTTGCAAAGAAGATAAAATCATCTTGCTTGATTTGCCCTTCAAAGGTCACCCAAGATTGACCTGCTTCATTTTGAAAAATCAAATAAAACAGGGCGAGGCCTAAGGCCAGCAACCCATAATGAACGGAACGACGAAAAGATCTTTTTTTAACAAAGGAGCCTTCCATTAAAATAAGAAGCGCTGAAAGAGCCAAGAACACTTCAGGAAGAATCAAACTAAAGTCTGGTATATAAAACCCAGTCATCTTTTTATTGCCCTCTTCTTAAATACGCCACTTCAAGGAATTTTTTTGGGTTTACCAGGAGATTTCCATCCACTTCAAGAGCTAAATTAAATTGATCAATTACCTTTGCTACAGACGCCTCAGCCAGGATCAAAACTGGCGTGGGATAGAGTCCAAAAAGAAGAATACTTGTCGCAAGCGGTCCAAGCACTATCTTCTCACGCCAATCAAGATCTGTGAGCCCTTTAAGCCTGGGGTTAGAAAGCTGTCCAAAAACAACCCTCCGATAAAGCCAAAGAGCATAAGCAGCACCCAAAACTATGCCAGTCGTGGCCAAAAGAGTTGCCCATGTATTGGCTTGGAAAGCTCCCAAGAGAACAAGAAATTCGCCCACAAATCCACTCGTTCCAGGAAGACCAATTGAGGCCAAGATAAAAAACATAAAGAAGGTCGCATAGCGGGGCATGATGTGAACAATCCCTCCATAATCGGCAATCTCTCGGCTATGAAGCCGGTCATAGATAACGCCTACACAAATAAAGAGAGCCGCAGAGACAAGACCGTGACTCACCATTTGCATAATAGCCCCTTGAATGCCTTGGGCATCGGCCGTGAAAATTCCTAAGGTCACAAACCCCATATGAGCCACTGAAGCATAGGCAATCAGTTTTTTCATATCTTTTTGGACCAGGGCAACGAGAGAGGTATAGATAATCGCAATAATACTAAGAGTAAAAATCATGGGAGTGAAGTAGGAAGAAGCCTCGGGAAACATGGAAAGTGAAAACCGAATAAATCCATATCCGCCCATTTTCAGAAGAACGCCCGCTAAAATAACCGACCCCGCCGTTGGAGCTTCCACGTGCGCATCAGGCAACCAAGTGTGAAGAGGCCACATGGGAATTTTGACCGCAAAAGAAGCAAAGAAAGCGAGCCATAGCCACGTTTGAATTTGGGGATCAAATGGCGTCACAAGAGCAGCAGGAATCGAGCTACTTCCTACCTCAAAATAGATATAAATGATGGCCAGCAAGCTTAGAACTGAGCCTAAAAGGGTATAGAGAAAGAATTTAAAGGCTGCATAAATACGATTAAGCCCTCCCCAAATGCCAATGATCAAAAACATAGGAATCAGCACACTTTCAAAGAAAAGATAAAAGAGGATAAAATCAAGGGCTGAAAACATCCCCAGCAAAAAGGTTTCCAAGACCAAAAAAGCTACCATATACTCGGAAACTTTGTCTTGGATAGACGTCCAACTTACCAGTACACAAATGGGGACGAGAAAGGCGGAGAGAAGAAACAAAGGCAAAGAAATGCCATCCAGCCCTACATGATAACTTATATTTAAGAGGGGCATCCATTGGAATTTATCTTGAAGCTGAAATTCAGAAGAGGAAGCATCAAAGTTCCACCATAAGGTTACAGCAAGCCCCCAGGTTACAAGGGAAGTCCACAAGGCCACCCAGCGGGCATTCATGGCAAGGGAAGTTTGCTTATTTCCCCAATTCAAGAGAATCACAAAAGCTCCCAGAAGAGGGAGAAAAATGGTGATACTTAACAGAGGAAGTGATGTCAGCATTTTTTCCCTTTATCCCCAAAAATACAAAGCTATCATAAGGGTAATCCCAATGATCATGGCAAAAGCATAGTGATAGACATACCCCGTTTGCAGACGGCATAAAAGGCCTCCGCTTACCAGGCTTAAAAATCCAAGACCGTTCGGGCCAAGTCCATCAATAACCTCTTGATCTCCTTCTTCCCAAAGAACCTGACTTATCTTAAAGGTTGGGGTGACAAACATCCAGTTATAAACCTTATCGAAATACCATTGATGATACAAAAAGCCATACAAATGTTTAAAAGTTTGAGAAAGTTTTTCTGGCAATGAGGGAACAAATTGATACAAAAGGTAGGCAATGGCAATGCCTAAAAGGGCTGCAATCGTCGGGGCCCAATGAACCCACCTCACCACATGGTGGGCAGCAGCTATAACCTCATCTTGCGGTAATACAAAAATAGCCGTGCCCCAAAATGAGGTCTCTTCTCCAACAAACAGGGCATCCAGAAGAATGCCGGAAAAAACAGATCCTACGGCAAGGATAATGATGGGAATCAGCATAATAAGGGGCGATTCATGAATATGGCCCATAACCGTATCGTCCGCTCTTGGTTTGCCATTAAAAGTAAGAAGAAGAAGACGCCAGGCATAAAAAGCTGTCAAAATGGCCGCAAAAATACCGCCCCAAAAGGCAATTTTTCCTACGGGTAGTTGAGACACCCAATCCGCCTCTAAGATCATATCCTTTGAATAAAACCCGGCAAAAAAAGGAAGACCGGCAAGGGCTAAACTTCCTACCCACATCACTGCATAGGTGACAGGAATAAACCGCCAAATACCGCCCATTTTTTGAATATTATGCTCGTCAGACATAGCATGGATTACCGAACCTGCCCCAAGGAAAAGGAGAGCTTTGAAAAAAGCATGGGTCGTCAAATGAAACATGGACGCACTATAGGCAGAAAGGCCAGCTGCCATGAACATATACCCCAGCTGACTACAAGTGGAATAGGCAATGATGCGTTTAATATCATTTTGCACGCAGGCAATGGTTGCTGCCATAATTGCGGTAGCGGTACCGATGAGGGTAATAAATTCCCGCGCCAAGGGCGCATATTCTAAGAGAGGCGAGATGCGAACAACCAAGAATACTCCCGCCGTCACCATAGTAGCTGCATGAATGAGGGCTGAGACCGGCGTTGGGCCTTCCATAGCATCAGGAAGCCATGTATGGAGGCCAATTTGAGCAGATTTTCCCATGGCCCCAAAAAAGAACAAAAATGAAGCTAAAGTTAATGCTGGAAACTGCCAATTTAAAAATGTGATTGTCTCTTGTTTATGCTCTTCCACAATTTCAAAAACCGCAAGGAAATCAAGGGTCTCAAAAAGGCTAAAGATGATGATAATGCCAAGAATAAACCCAACATCTCCAATTCTATTAAGCAAAAAAGCTTTAATCGCCGCCGCATTGGCGCGCTCCCGATCATACCAGTACCCAATCAAAAGATAGGAGCACAGCCCTACCCCTTCCCATCCAAAAAACATTTGGAGAAAATTGGGCGCCGTCACTAAGGTCAGCATGAAAAAGGTAAAGAGACTTAAATATCCCATAAAGCGTGGGATGCCGGGATCTTCCTTCATATAACCAATAGAATACAGATGAACCATAAAGGAAACCAGGGTAACAACGACCATCATGACAAGGCTTAAACTATCAATTTGAAGCCCCCAAGCCACATCAAACAATTCCACATGAATCCATGTGAACAGAGAGACAACAAGGGTTTCCTCCTTTAATCCCATTTTAAAGAAGAGATAAAGAGCTAGAGAGGTCGAGAGGCCCATCAAAGCGGAGGTAGAAATTTGAGAAAAACGATCTCCTAATTTTTCGCCAAGGGCACCTGCAAGGACAAATCCCAGAAGCGGTAAAAACACAATGAGGAGGGCAAGTGTAGTCATCTTTTAACCCTTCATCAGGGGGATCTCCCCCACAGAAATATCACCGCGATTGCGAAAGTAAACCACAAGAATGGCAAGCCCAATGGCCGCTTCAGCTGCTGCCACTGTCAGTACAAAAAGAGAAAACACTTGCCCCACCAAATCACCAAGGTATTGAGAAAAAGCCACAAAGTTTACATTCACTGCCAGGAGAATAAGTTCAATGGACATTAAAATGACGATCACATTACGACGATTCAAAAAGATACCAATACTCCCAATTGCAAATAGGAGCGCTGCTACGATGAGATAATGATCGAGGCTTATAATCACTTATTTTTCCACTTATTCTTCTCTCAAACCCCTGATCCGCTTGGAATATCCACAAGTCGCAAACTGTCTTTAGCTTGCCGAGCCTGTTGATCTCCAACTTTTTGTCTCCGCACGCCTTCCCGATGACGTAAGGTTAAAACAATGGCGCCGATCATCGCCACAAGTAAAATGAGCCCTGCTCCCTGAAAAGCAAGAGCATAATGGGTATATAACAGATTTCCTAAAGCTTGTGTATTCGAAACATTAAGACCCGTCATAGGGGCTGTGGTTAAATCAAAGGCCTCAGGAGAGGTGTGCCACCCTATCCCCATCAGAAGCAGCTCAGCCAACAGAACGCCGCCAATAAGGGCACCCATGAGAGAATAGCTTTTAATATTTTGTCGAATCTCACCTAAATCGATATTCAGCATCATCACAACAAAGAGGAAAAGAACCGCAACGGCCCCTACATAAACCACAACCAAAATCATGGCGAGGAATTCGGCACCAGCGAGGACAAAAAGGCCAGCCGCATTGAAAAAGGCGACAATCAAAAAGAGAGCTCCATGAACCGTATTCCGTGAGGTCACCACCATAAGGGCGGCCATCAAAAGTACGCCTGAGAAAACATAAAAAAGAAGGACGGTTATATTGAGCATTATTTTTCTCTACCTCCCCAAGGCTTCTCGTTCAAGACGTTCGGCAATTTCAACTTCCCAGCGATCCCCATTGGAGAGAAGCTTATCCTTATCATAATAAAGCTCTTCCCGCGTTTCCGTTGAAAACTCAAAATTAGGGCCTTCTACAATGGCATCCACGGGACATGCTTCTTCACACAGCCCACAATAAATACATTTTGTCATATCAATGTCATAGCGGGTTGTACGGCGGCTCCCATCTTCCCGCTCCTCCGCTTCAATGGTAATGGCTTGAGCAGGGCAAACAGCCTCACAAAGTTTGCAGGCAATACAACGCTCCTCCCCATTGGGATAGCGCCTCAGGGCATGCTCGCCACGAAAGCGGACGGATAAGCTGCCTTTTTCATAGGGATACATCAAGGTCACTTTTTTCTTAAACATATATCTTAAGGTTAAGTACATGCCGGAGAGAAGATCCAGCAGAAAGAAGGTTTTAAAAACCTTAAAGAGAGGATGAGAAGTCATCTTCATGCCTTGATTGCTCCTAACATAACAATGACAGAGGCAGTGATCATAACCCACGCAAGGGAGAAGGGAAGGAAAATCTTCCACCCCAAGTGCATCAGTTGGTCATAGCGATAGCGGGGGAAGGTGGCCCTCACCCATAAAAATATGAAGAGAAGAAAAGATATTTTTAAGAAAAACCAAATGATACCTGGAATCCAAGTAAAGGGAGCCATATCAAGAGGGGGCAGCCATCCCCCAAGAAAAAGAATGGTTCCCATGGTACTCATCAAAATCATGTTGGCATACTCGCCAAGAAAAAAGAGGGCAAAGGTCATGGAAGAGTATTCCACGTTATAACCCGACACGAGCTCCGCTTCAGCTTCTGGCAAATCAAAAGGAGCCCGGTTGGTTTCGGCAAGGGCAGAAATGATAAAAATAACCGCCATGGGCAAATGCGGAATCACATACCAAAGGCCCTTTTGGCTTTCCACAATGCTCGTTAAATTCATGGATCCCGCGGAGAGTAAAACCGCGATAATCACAAGACCGATGGAAACTTCATAGGATACCATTTGAGCCGCTGACCTTAAAGCTCCCAGAAAGGCATATTTGGAGTTACTCGCCCAACCTGCAATGATAATCCCATAAACGCCAAGGGAAGAAATGGCAAAGAGATAAAGAACACCCACATTGATGTTAGCGATGACCCACTCAGGACTAAAAGGAATGACGGCCCAAGCAGACAAACTTAACCCAAAAGTAATTAGGGGAGCTACGAGAAAAATAAGTGGGTTTGCCCGGGTAGGAATGATGGTTTCTTTATGAAGCAACTTTAATCCATCGGCAAAAGGTTGCAAAAGTCCAAACCATCCCACAACGTTGGGGCCAATGCGCAACTGCATAGCAGCAATAACCTTTCGCTCCGCAAGGGTCAAATAGGCAATGGCTAACAGCAAGGGAATGACAATCAAAAAGATATGTCCGAGGAGAGGCAGAAGAGACAAAAGAGCGTCAAGCATGAACCTTCTCCTGTCCTAAAATTTGTTGAACACATTTGGCCATAGTCCTGGAGTGGCGAGAGATAGAATCAGTCATATAAAAGTTTTTGATGGCAAATTCAAAGGGAACAGGGTTCACGTCTCCCTCTCGACCAAAGGGCTTCCACGACGAAGGCTGGATACGATCTACTTCATCAAAAAGAGGATTCACTTCAACAAGCCTTGCTTGAATTTCCTTAGGAGTTGCATAGGGTAAGGACAACCCCAGCTTATCAGACAAGGCTTTAATAATCTTCCAATCTTCCTTAGCCTCACCGGGAGGAGGCGTCGCTTTCAAGGTTTTCTGAACCCGTCCTTCCGTATTAACGTAGGTGCCTTCTTTTTCCGTATAGGCACAGCCAGGCAAGATAACATCAGCAATCGTAGCTCCTCGATCCCCGTGATGACCTTGATAAATCACAAAGGTAGACTCAAGGGGTTTCACATCAATTTCATCAGCAGCCAACAAATAAACCACTTCAATTTTTTTCTTTTTTACCGCCTCTACTATTTTCTGAGTTCCATAACCTTTAGGACCCGGAAGGAACCCCAAATCAAGGCCAGCCACGCGGCTTGCCGCTGTTTGTAAAACATTAAACCCATTCCAGGTTTTTTGAACAAAGCCATACTTGTCGGCAATTTCTTGTGCCAAACGTAAAATCACCTCCCCATCAGCGCGTCTTAAAGCCCCTTGGCCAAGAATCAGCATTGGCTTTTGGGCTGCCTTCAAAGCAGAACAGATTGGGGGTTTTTCCTTCAAGATTTTTTCAAGGGTTTGCGGATCATCTCCAAGATCTTTTACGGGATAGCCCAAGGGATAGAAAGGGCCAATTGAGGCCACAGGCAAATTATTAAAGAGGTAATTTTTCCGAATCCGTGCATTAATAAGAGGCGCTTCCCATCGTGGGTTGGTGCCAATTAAGAGGCAAAAATCGGCCTGCTCAATACCCGCAATTGTTGTGTTGAAAAGATAACTACACCGCGGGCCCACGCCCACATCAACGCCGTCTTGACGGCAATCAATGTGAGGAGAGCCCAGGGAGATCATCAAATCTTTAAGGGCGACCATAGATTCTGCATCCACCATATCGCCGGCAAGAGCAGCAATGTGGTTTCCAGGGACATGTTGCAAACGATCGGCAATTAAAGAAAAAGCTTCATTCCAGCCCACGGGATGAAGCAGTCCATCCTCTCCCCGCGCATAGGGTTGATCAAGGCGTTGATATTTCAGACCATCATAAGCAAAACGAGTTTTATCAGAAATCCACGTTTCATTGACTTCGTCATTTTGCCTCGGCAAAATTCGCATAACTTCCCGCCCTCGCGTATCCACGCGAATAGCTGATCCAACTGCATCAAATACATCAATGGAGGGCGTGTGAGATAGCTCCCAAGAGCGCCCTTTGAAACTATAAGGTTTGGAGGTCAAGGCGCCCACAGGGCAAATATCAATTATATTCCCTGAAAGCTCAGAAGTAATGGTATTTTGGAGATAAGTTCCAATTTCCATATCCTCGCCTCGACCCATGGCTCCCAATTCGGAGATACCAACAATTTCAGTAGAAAAACGCACACAGCGGGTACATTGAATACACCGGTTCATTGCTGTTTCGATTAGGGGGCCAAATTCCTTATTGGGCACAGCCCGTTTGTTAAGATCAAAGCGACTAGAACTTCTACCATAGGCTATGGTGATATCTTGCAAATCACACTCCCCTCCCTGATCACAAATAGGGCAATCGAGGGGATGGTTGATCAAAAGAAATTCTAAAACGCCTTTGCGAGCCTTTTCCACCATGACTGAGTTGGTATGAATGACCATGCCTTCGCAAACAGGCATGGCACAACTGGCCACAGGCTTTGGCGTATTTTTAACCTCCACAAGACACATACGGCAATTGCCCGCAATTGAAAGTTTGGGATGATAACAAAACACAGGGATTTCAATGCCCGCTTCTGCTGCTGCTTGAAGGACTGTCATTCCTTCAGGGACTTCAATTTCTTTATCATCAATCACAAGCTTGGGCATTTTTATTCTCTAAGCTATACTGTTCATTTTAAGGCGTCGTTCAAGTTCAGGACGGAAGTGGCGAATAAGCCCTTGAACAGGCCACGCAGCTGCATCTCCCAAAGCACAAATGGTATGTCCTTCAATTTCATAGGTAACTTCTTCTAAGACATCAATATCTTTGGAATTTCCTACGCCGTCAGCAAGACGGATGAGCATACGCCACATCCAGCCCGTACCTTCCCGGCAAGGGGTGCATTGCCCACAACTTTCATGCATATAAAATTTAGATAGACGTGCAATCGCCCGAACAATATCCGTTGATTTATCCATGACGATCACCCCCCCGGTGCCGAGGCCACTTTTAACCTCCGCAAGGGACGTAAAATCCATCAAGACCTTCTCGCACACATCCTTTGGGATCAAAGGAACGGAGGAGCCCCCGGGAATCACGGCCAAAAGATTATCCCAACCTCCTCGTACGCCACCGCCATATTTTTCGATCAGTTCTTTAAGAGGAATTCCCATAGCCTCTTCCACATTGCAGGGCGTATTCACATGGCCGGAGAGGCAATAAATTTTTGTCCCTGTATTGTTGGGTGTTCCAATGCCCCCAAACCAAGACGCCCCCCGACGCAAAATGGTGGGCACAACCGCAAGGGTTTCAACGTTGTTCACAATGGTAGGACACCCATAAAGTCCTACAATAGCCGGGAAAGGAGGCTTCAGGCGTGGCATGCCTTTACGCCCTTCGAGACTCTCTAAAAGCGCTGTCTCTTCACCACAGATATAGGCCCCTGCACCTCGGTGAACATAAAGGTCAAAATCCCAGCCCGATTTGGCTGCATTTTTTCCCAAAAGACCGGCCTTATAGGCCTCAGCAATAGCTTCTTCCACATGATTGGCCTCCGCGTAGAATTCTCCACGAATGTAAATGTAACCCGCGTGAGCCCCTATGGCCACGGCAGCGATAAGAGCGCCCTCGATCAATTTATGAGGTTCAAAGCGCAAGATGTCCCGATCTTTACAAGTCCCAGGCTCACTTTCATCCGCATTAACAACTAAATACCGCAGCGTTTTATCATCATCGGAGGGGATAAAACCCCACTTCCGTCCGGTAGGGAAACCCGCCCCTCCCCTGCCCCGCAGGCCAGAAGCTGTGATTTCTTGTATAATCCAGTCTTTCCCCTTTGCTATAAGGGCCTTTGTTTTATCCCAGTCGCCCCGTGCCTCTGCACCTTTCAAGTGCCAATCGTGAGTCCCATAAAGATTGGTAAAAATGCGATCACTTGCTTTTAGCATGGGGCCTCCGTTTCTCAGGAGCCGAGCCCTGCCGTCCTATGGCAGAGCCTGATTTTACCTTGCGATCAGCTTTTAAATCTTCTAAAATTTTGAGGAAACTTTTCTCATCGAGATCTTCAAAGTAATCGTCATTAATTTGCACCACAGGAGCATTAGCACAAGCTCCAATACATTCAACTTCTGTGAGAGTGAAGAGTCCATCCTTAGTCGTTTCTTTGTTCTCAATACCCAGATGGCGCTTGCAGACTCCTTTTAAATCTTCGCTGCCTCGCAACATACAAGGTGTCGTTCCACATATCTGAAGATGATACTTGCCCATAGGCTTCAGGTTAAACATGGTATAAAAAGTAGCCACCTCGTAACCTCGAATCAGAGAAATTTCTAGCATTTCCGTGATAGCCTCAATAGCTTCTTTGGGAAGCCAACCTCCACATTGGCGTTGGGCCAACTCAAACAGCGGTAAAATTGCACTAGCTTTTCGATCCGGCGGATAGTGAGTCAAGATTTCCTTGACGCGCGCTGCGTTTTCCTTTGAGAATTTAAAAGCTGTCACCGATCAATCTCCCCAAAAACAATATCCAAGGACCCAATAATACTCGGCACATCCGCCAGCATATGCCCTTTGGCCATAAAATCAAAGGCCTGCATAAAGGCAAAGCTGGGCGGCCTTATTTTACAGCGATAGGGCCTATTGCTTCCATCGGACACAAGATAAACACCGAATTCTCCCTTAGGCGCTTCCACAACCGTATAGGTTTCCCCTTTGGGCACATGATAGCCTTCCGTATAGAGCTTAAAGTGATGGATTAATGCCTCCATAGAGGTCTTCATTTTTGCCCGTGGCGGTGGGGTCACCTTATAGTCATCTATCTTCACGAGACCTTCGGGCATCTTCTTAAGGCATTGTTTTATAATACGAACGCTCTGGCGCATTTCTTCCATCCGTACCAAATAACGGTCATAGCAATCGCCATTTTGTCCCACGGGGATAAAGAACTCCAGCTGATCATAAACCTCATAGGGTTGATTGCGCCGCAAGTCCCAGGCCACATTAGAAGCGCGCAACATGGGTCCCGTAAACCCCCAATCCAGGGCTTGCTCAGCTGTAACAACACCAATGTTTACAGTACGTTGTTTGAAAATACGGTTATCCGTCAGCAGGCCTTCCAAATCATCAATCACCTTGGGGAAACGATTTGCAAAAGCCATAATGTCTTCTGCCAAGCCTGGTGGTAAATCCTTATGCACTCCCCCGGGACGGAAATAATTGGCATGAAGACGCGCTCCGGAAACTCTCTCATAAAAACCCATCAAAACTTCTCGTTCTTCAAAACCCCACAAAAGCGGTGTCATGGCGCCCACATCGATCGCCATGGTAGTGATGTTCAAAAGATGATTTAAAATACGGGTGATCTCGCAAAACAAAACACGTATATACTTAGCGCGCATGGGAATTTCAAGAGCCAGTAATTTCTCAACTGCGAGTGCAAAAACGTGCTCTTGCGCCATGGGGGAGACATAATCCAAACGGTCAAAATAAGGAATGGCTTGAAGGTAGGTTTTGTACTCGATAAGCTTTTCTGTCCCCCGGTGAAGAAGCCCAATGTGAGGGTCGGCCCGTTCCACGACCTCACCGTCCATCTCAAGAATGAGCCGTAAAACTCCGTGAGCAGCTGGATGCTGTGGCCCAAAGTTCATGGTAAAGCTTTTCTTTTGAGGAGCATCCTTTTCCATCAGCTCTCCTCCTTGACGGCACTGGCTTTAACGGCCGTCTCCATACCTTCCCAAGGGCTTTCGAAATCAAAGGTTCGAAAAGCTTGAGGCAGTTTCACGGGTTCATAAACAACTCGCTTTTGTTCTTCATCATAGCGCACCTCTACATAGCCCGTAAGCGGGAAATCCTTACGCAGAGGATGGCCTTCAAAACCATAGTCGGTCAGAATACGACGCAAATCGGGATGATCTTCAAATGGGATGCCATAAAGATCAAAGACCTCCCGCTCCCACCAATTGGCACAATTATAAACCGATGTCACTGAAGGGACAGGCATGCCCTCTTCCACCTGAACTTTGATGCGAAGGCGCCAGTTACGGACAAGGCTTAAGAGGTGATAAACCACATCAAAACGAGGATGTCGTCCCAGATAATCCACCCCACACACATCCATCAATTGGGAGAATTGAAAGGTTTCCGAATCTCGCAAATAGGTTAAAACCCGTGCAATGGCTGGCCGTTCCACGATAAGAGAAAGCTCTCCCTTTTCGACGGACCAAGACACCAAATCCGTTTCAATCTCCGCTTCAATAAGGCGCCCTAAATCTTCAAGAGTGCGTGGAATGGCCATTTTTTACCCTCGCACAAAATGTTTTTCGCGTTGAATTTTTCGCTGCAACTGCAAAATGCCGTAAAGCAATGCTTCCGCCGTTGGCGGACATCCCGGCACATACACATCCACGGGCACAATGCGATCACATCCGCGGGTTACTGAATAAGAATAGTGGTAATATCCACCCCCATTAGCGCAAGATCCCATGGAAATCACATAACGAGGTTCAGCCATTTGGTCGTACACTTTGCGCAAGGCTGGCGCCATTTTATTGGTTAGTGTTCCGGCAACAATCATCAAATCCGCTTGACGAGGACTGGGACGAAATACCACGCCAAAACGATCCAAATCATAGCGCGCAGCTGCTGTTTGCATCATCTCAACCGCACAGCAGGCAAGGCCAAAGGTCATAGGCCATAAGGATCCCGATTGCGCCCAAGCGGCTAGCTTATCCAATTGAGTGACCACAAAGCCTTGCTGGGTGATTTCTTGGTTTAAAGTCTCCAGCAGAACATCAGGACTGACGCCTTCAGGGATGGCCTCTATACCATACCCCGCCTTAAGAGCCTCTTTCGTGAGCGATGGTTTTTTTACTCCCATTCTAAGGCCCCCTTTCGCCACTCATAAATAAACCCAACGGTGAGAAGGAGCAGAAAAACCACCATGGAGAAATAGCCATAAAGGCCAATGTCATGGAGGGTAATCGCCCATGGAAAAAGGAACGCAATTTCAAGGTCAAAAATAATGAAAAGGATAGCTAGCAAATAAAACCGCACGTCAAATTTTAGCCGTGCATCTGTAAAAGCTTCAAATCCACACTCATAGGGCGAAAGTTTCGCCGCATCCGGCTTACGCGGCCCCCGCAAATAAGCCAAAAAGATCAGAAGAATCGAAAGACCAAAGGCAATGGCCATGAATACAAGGATATTAAAGTAGTCCTCAAAGCTCCCCTTTAAAGGAGTGGTCATCAAATGGCTAGAAGAAAGATCCACGAGGTGTGCCCTATCGTTTTATTTGAGTATACTCTTACAACGAAAGCACGTTCTTGAAAACCAAAATTTGAGGAGAATTTGAAAGAGTTTTAAATTCTTTTAAAGTGTTTTTTTGTAAACCCTATTTCTAGGGCAAAACAAAACTTTAATCCGCTTGAAAAACCCCATTCTTCAAATCTTTTTCAAACTCTACAAGCCATGTGCCGGTATTTGCCTGGCTGCGATAGGATTTTGATTTGTGGAGCTCCAAATGAGTTGCCGTTGTCTTAACGATAATCACATAGCTAAGGTCATTCATATCCATTGCCTCTTGATCTTCAACGATTTCCAAAAGAAAATGATGAGGATCATGGCCATAAGCTGTCAAAATCTCAGAGTAAGTTTGCTTTTCTGCTTCTGAAAGTAAGCCATTTTCATCAAGAACGGGCATATCTTTTCCCTTCTAGAATTTAATTAAGAGTCCGAGGAATCTTTGTTTCCTCTTTAGGATCACAAACCTCCCCGGAGTAAGGCCCAGTCTCTGTGCTTTTCTTTTCACAGGCCACTAACAATGGCAATGAAAGACTCATTAAAATTAAAAAATATTTTCCCATGATCTCTCCCTTTCCCTTTTTGCTATTAAAGCAAAAAAAGCACATAAATACAAGCTTAGCAGCGTCTAAACCCGCGTTCTTTTTAGGCAGCCTTCAAGGTCAAGTCGCTAGCAGAAGATTTATCGTCTTGCAACTTAACGGGAAATTGCATCATTTTAATGATAGCCACAGACCCCATAATAGCTCCAAACATCATAAAATAAGCTGGAGCTTTAAAATCGCCTGTAATGTTTGTGAGGAAAGTAGATATTAGTGGCGTCGTTCCTCCAAATAAAGCTTGCCCTAAAGTTATACTAAAAGCGACACCACTATAACGTTCTCTAACAGGGAAAAGAGACACGAATAAACCAGAAATTGGGGCGACGAATGCGGATCCAATTACTGTTAAGAAAAGCTGAAATATAATGACTCCATTTATCGTCAAATTTTGCTCTAAAAAAGCGAAAAGAGGATAGGCTGAAAACGCGGCCAGCATAGCCGCTCCCGCCATAAATCGACGAATACCTACCCTATCTGAAAAATAACCCATCACAGGAGAAAGAATAACCCATACCCCTAGTACACATGTGTTAATAGCTAAAATTTGGAAATTAGGAAGCTGAAGGTATGTTGTGTATACAACATTCATGTAAATTGAGGACATATAAAGCAAAATATGGCCACATCCTCCTATTCCAATTGTATTTAACATATTAAATTTGTAATTTTTGAACACATCTTTTAATGGATTTTGTAAGGTTTCTCCTTTCCTCAAGACCTCTTCAACACACAGGGGTTTCAACCATATTACGACGAATAAAATAGCTTACTAAGGTTAGACAAGATCCAACTAAAAATGGAATTCGCCAACCCCAACTTGGTATAGCTGGTAAAGTAACGACAGCTCCTAAGAAAGTTCCTATTACAGCTCCCAAAATCCCTGTTGCACAAATCATGCCTCCAGAAAACCCTACCCTATTCTTTGGCATATGTTCGCCGACGAAGATTCCCGCACCACTAAACTCTCCTCCATTACACAATCCTTGCATAAGTCGGCATGTAATTAAAATTATAGGTGCTGCAATTCCGATTTGATCATAAGAAGGCAGCACACCTATTAAGAACGTAGGGATAATGACTAGGAAAATTGACCAGGTAAACGCCTGTTTTCTTCCATATCGATCACCAAAATACCCAAAGATGATCCCACCAAGAGGTCGCATTAAATAACCAGCGGCAAATGCACCTAAGCTTGCTAAAAGAGCTGTAGACGCATCAGTAGAGGCGAAAAAAATTGGAGCCAGCATGGCTGAAAAATAACCATATAAAGCAACATCGTAGCGTTCTAAAACATGCCCAATAAGTGCTGCGATTACAGATCTTTTATTAGTTTTCATTTGGTCCTCCCATTAGTTCGTAATAGTTATGAATAATAAACTTTGATTTAAGAAAAGCTTCAATTAAATCGCTCACAGTTGACCCTGCTTTTATTTTTGAACTATTTAAATGAGACTCTACAGTTCTTGGAGATAGGTTAAGCAATAAGGCAATTTCCTTCATGCTTTTTCCTTTTGATACATGAAAGAGACATTCTATTTCTCTTTTTGACATAGGGACATCTTTACCATTAATTGTCAAAAAAAGCTTTGAAACTTTAGTTTGCTCAAAGAAATTTTTTATATTGCTTTCTAGGATTGTCGAATTTCCCGATAGGTCTAAATTATAAGGTATAAATATATTTTTATCATTTGGATGAATTAAATTATGAGCTTTGTCTTTAAAATAAACAATGTAGTCATTTAATATATTTATACTGTCGGCGTAGAAATTTTTTATAATAGCATTTTCTCTTCCTGCAACAAAAGCAAATGCTTCAATGCAGTCATCGTATTTCCTATACATTATGATACCATTCCATATATTGTGACCGTATAATGCACAATAAATTGGATCTTGAGGATCAGGAAGATCCGGCCAAACATAGTTTAAAAATTTTTGCTTTGAAAGTTGATTAACTCTACTCCCAAAAGTCACACTATTCCAATATGTATTCTCAAAAGAATATTCCATCCAGGAATTATTATTAAATATATACAATAACTCACCCGTATTAGAGAATCTTCTGAAGGTAAGAAGAGAAAGCCCACACGCGTTCATTAAAGGCTCATTTAAAGCACTTATACGCCTGTTAATCGCTCTATTATAATTTAGAGCTATTAAGTGTGAGTGATGCATCTTTTATGACCATCTATTAATTTTATCTCATCCTATCTAAAAGTTTTTTTAATTTCAACTTGGGTATTTTTACGGAGTTTTTAAAAAAGCTTGTATAAGGTAATTACTCATGCTTATTATTAATTACGATCTAAGGTTTAAAATAAGCACCTATGACTATATAAAATGAACTTGCAAGCTTTAGAATATGCAGAAGCACTTTCAGGAACAATCGAAACAATTTGCGAGCCGTTATTTTCTAATTTTGAAATAACAAATTTTGGATATGTTAAGATGTATGATGATGGAACTATGTTACGTCTATCAACAGATCATGAATGGACAAAAAAATATTTTTTATATGGTTTTTATAATGACATCGATTTCTATGCTATGCAAAAAATTCCCGAAGGTGGCATTCGTAAAGTTTTAGTTTACGGCACTCCTTTAGGAGAACACTACGCTGCTTTATATGATCATAATATTTGGAATATAATTGTTATTTATGAACGACAAAAAAATTTCGGGAATGTTTGGTTTTTTGCCGCAACAAGAGAAAAAACCCAAATCATAGATTTTTATCTAAATAACATGCATATCTTGGAACATTTCATTTTATATTTTAAAGAGAAAACATTTAATCTTATAAAAGATAAAAAAAACGAACAATTAATCACCACAAAAACAAATGCTTTTCTGGCACCTTTTATCTATGAAAAAAATATAAAAAATTTTTTAGACAATGTGAATTTTGATCGATTTTATTTAGAAGGTGCTTATAAAGATATATATTTTTCAAAAAAAGAATTTGAGTGTATTTTGCACTTGTCCAACGGAAAAACCATAAAAGAAATTGCGAAATTACTCAATAGCTCACCAAGAACGGTCGAGGCTCATATTAGTAACATGAAAAAGAAGCTTAATGATTCAACCACATCTAAACTAATAGATATTTTTCAAGAGAAATATAATTTCTATGTTTAAGCCTACTTCCTTTTATTTTTTCATGAAGTAAACCTGCATCCAGCCCACAAGAAATAGTTCACATCCAGAGATGAAGAAAACTCCCAACGCCTTGTAAAGGGAGAAAAACGAACCCCTGTTATCTCCTGATTCCCTAGGCCTAAACTTACAAGCTTCTTCGATAATTCTTCTG
Source organism: Alphaproteobacteria bacterium (assembly GCA_019748065.1). Lineage (GTDB taxonomy): Bacteria > Pseudomonadota > Alphaproteobacteria > UBA9655 > UBA9655 > UBA9655. The sequence goes on from JAIEQB010000003.1 coordinate 38,384, forward strand.
GTTTCATAAACTTCTCCCAAGTGTGGGTGCCGGACGGGGCCCATTTTAAAATGTATTCAGCAGCCACAATGCCCAAAAAGTAGGATTTAAAGGTGCGATTAAAGGTGGTCACAACCATTCCCCCGTGGGCTGCAAGCCGCGCCGCACAAGCCTTCAGAAAGGCATCAGGATGGTCCACGTGCTCAATAATTTCAGAAGCTACAACAACATCAAAGGGAAGCATATCAGTAGGTAAATCTTCCACAGCGCAGTCGAGATAGACGATCTTGAGCCCCATCTCTTTAGCATGTATTTTGGCAACCTTAATATTTTCTTTCACTGGGTCAATACCGATGACATTAGCGCCGAGACGTGTCAACGGCTCACACAAAAGTCCCCCCCCACACCCCACATCTAAAATCCGCAAGCCTTTTAAAGGAAGGGAGGTTTTTTCTTTAATATTAAACTGGATACAAACTTTTTCTTTAATAAAGGCCATACGTAAAGGCGTGATATCATGAAGCACTCTAAACGGCCCCTCCGCATCCCACCAGGTTTCACTGTGGGTTTTGAAGTGCTCCAGCTCTGCCGTATTTCGCGTATTGAGTGTCATGATGTTTTTATCCTTGAATTTTATGTTGTATTCTAATCATGTACGGAAAATCTTCAAGAAAGATGTCGGGAAAGATGTCGGGTTACTAATAAAAAAATCATTGAAAACGTAGGGATTTTCTTGTAGATTTCTTACAGCTATCTATATATTAATTTAAAAAAAAAGAAAGTATTAATATTTTGAAATATAATATAATTAGTTTTTTGGGAGTATTCTTAACTATTAATACGCCCAGCCTAGGAAATGGATTTTTAGGTCCATATAATTCATTTTCTAATGCCGGTGTGGGTGGAGCTGGTATCTCAGGAGGATCAATCTCGGATGTTTATAGAAATAGAACAATAACTGATGCATCCAGCTTAAATCTCAATCCCGCACTTGCTGCTGAAGTTCCTAATCAAGGTACATTTAGTGCTGGTCCTAATTATCAAAATCAAAGATTTGATACCTCCAGATCTTCTATAAACCGTGTTCTTACAACACAAGGGGGCCCCGTTTTGCCCCCTCATCGACATTCTCTTAAAAATAAAAATCAATTTTTCCCTTCTAGTTTTGGAGGATTTACCCATCGTATAAATGATCGGGTCGTTACAGGTGTTGCAGTCACTGGATTTTCATGGGGTGGAGGCGGAGGATTTGTAAGGTATAAAAGCAACATCATTTCCCCTGCTTTACCCCCCATTTCCAAAAGCTTTAATCTAGCAGCCCTGACTATACCACTAACAATTTCTTTTCAGCCAACACCCTCGCAGTCTTATGGATTTAGCATGATTCTCGGTGCAGCAGGCCTTCAAACCAATCTAGCGAAACCAACCAATCCTTTTGTAGAAACAAGCGGACATAATCATTTAAGGGTTGTAGAGGGATTAGGGGCTCGTATTGGCGGTAAATGGGATTTGTTTTCTCAACTTTCAGCAGGCGCTACCGTTTCAACGCCTGTCTATTTTACAAAATTTGATAACTACACAGATGTTTTACCTCATAGGCTTGAAATACCAATGCAAATTGGTGGTGGACTAACATGGCACGCCTTACCAACAACTGATGCCCTTATCGATATCACTGGTTATTTTTGGAAATTTTCTAAAATTACGGGTAAATCTCCCGTTCATGGAGGCTTTGGTTGGCGCAATACATTTGATGTCAGAACAGGCATTAATCACAAAATCAATGAGACCTGGACAGTTCGTCTTGGATATCAATACTCCATGACACCTGTTCAGAAAAAGTTTTTGTTTAATCAGGCCCTTAGCCCTTCTCATGTATTTATCAAAAATTACATCACAACAGGTCTAAAGGTAGATATTACGCCTTGTTTATCACTTGAAGGTGAACTCGCTTATGGCCTTAAAACAAAGCTAAGAGATCCTGGGGCGGGACTTTTTAACGGGTTCACACGTAATATTACGATGGAAGCAAGCTCTCTCTTCTCTCTTGTTGGCTTTACTTGGAAATATTAAAAAACAAGAATACAACTATTAGGCAGCTTAATAAACTTGCTTTTTGGCAGTCATTTATCTTTTTCTTTAAAAGAAACGTCTTGCAATTAGTCATTTATAACACTACATACTAGATATTCTTAAAGAATTTTAAAAGGTTATTATTAAATTGTCTGGTGCAGGCTTGAAAAAAGTAATGGGTGTTCTGACGGGAGGATTTGCCATCTTTGCCATGTTTTTTGGTGCAGGAAACCTGATTTTCCCCCTCGAGGCGGGGAAACTTGCCACCAGTTCTTTCTTTCCTGCTTTTTCCGGTCTTGCGTTAACAGGCATTCTCGTTCCGCTTTTAGGTTTGATCGCAACCCTTATCTACAACGGTAACTATCAAGATTTTTTCGATCGTTTTGGAAAAATCCCTGCCTTTCTTTTGATTCTTTTCCTTCTTCTGTTGATGGGTCCTTTTGGCGCCCTGCCCCGCTGCTTGACCGTCGCCTTTGGCAGCTTTTCCATGTTGTTCCCCGATTTTCCCTTGATGGGATTTAGTTTTATTATGACAGGGGCTGTGTTTCTTTTGTGCCTCAATGAAAATCAAGTAGTGCCACTAATGGGCGCCATTCTGGCCCCTGCAAAAATCATTTCCGTAGGCTTGATTCTTCTTTTTGGTCTCCTCTTTGCAACCACACCAGAAACAGGAACCATAGCCACTTCCGCTGCCTTTGAAGATGGTATTTCAAAGGGCTATCAAATGATGGATCTTTTGGCATCTTTCTTTTTCGCAACGGTCATCGTTCGCCATTTCCAAGTTAACTTCAATGTCGAGACAAACGGCTCTCCTTTCTGGCTTTCTCTTTACGCCATTCTGATTGGCTCAGGCCTTCTTCTTATAATCTACTTTGCCTTAATTTATTTAGGCGCCACCTTTGCCAATGATCTTGATCAAAACGCCCCCGAGCAATTTTTGAGCGTCATTGCTTACCTTACCTTGGGGAACTTCGGAGGCAACTTGGTTTCTGTAGCTATTATCCTCTCTTGCTTGACAACTGTTATCGCGCTCACAACCGTTTTCTCTGATTATCTCTTTGAGCACATCTTTAAAAAGCGCTTGCAACGGCTTTATTGTCTCATTTTGACCTGCATAGTGACCTTTTGCATGTCTAACCTTGGCTTCAGAGGCATCGTAAGCCTTCTCACGCCAATCTTATCCTATCTATATCCCTTGTTGATTGGTTTGACTCTTCTCAACATCACCACTTGGGCCTGGCGTCAAACCCGTTTTGCAAAATCTCAAGTCACAAAAAATGAGATTTCCATAAGCTAAAATTTGATGTATGCTATCTTCCTTATTTTAGACAGGATAGTTCAATGCCCTCCCATTCTCAGCCCATTTCCTTAAGATCTTGGATCGTTCTCCTTGCTGTAGGCGTCTTGATTTTCATCCTCAATATTGATTACACAGCCGTAAACCTAACCTTGGTTCCTATTGCGGAAGAAATTCAGACGGATCTAAATAATCTCCAATGGCTTCTCAGTGCTTATGTTTTGGTGTGGGCCGCCTTTGTGATTCCTGCGGGACGACTGGCTGATATCTATGGGAAACGGAATGCACTTATTGCAGGTCTTCTTATCTTTATGGGGGGATCTTGCCTTGCTGGTCTTGGGGAATCTCTTGAAGTCCTGATTCTCGGACGGGCTCTCCAGGGTGTTGGAGCTGCGATTTTTTCAGCTCCTGCCTGGGCCTTTGTATTCACAACCGCCTCCCCTGAAAGACAAGGCTTTGTCATGGGTGTCATTCTCTCTTTTGCCGGGTTTGGCCTGGCCACAGGCCCTACCCTCGCTGGGTTTATTATTCAAGAACTCAGTTGGCGCTGGATTTTTTATGTTAATATTCCTTTAGGCTTCTTGGTCATTGCCATTCTTTTACTCTATTCTCAAAAGGATGAGGTGGCTTCCAACAAGCAAAAAGTTGATATTTTAGGAACGCTTCTCTTAAGCGCAGGACTTTGCCTTTGCGTATATGCCTTAAACCAAATTGAAGTATGGGGCCTGCAAAGTCCTTTACTCTGGGGGACTGGTGCTTTGGGATTCTGTCTTTTGGGCGCTTACTACTTACGAGATCGCGTGCAAAAATTCCGTATGGTGCCACCTCATCTTTTCCGCAACAAAGCCTACATGGCCGCTGCCGTGGGTGAATTCTTCATGGCCATCAACTTTTCCATGGTACTGTTACTGATGGGTCTCTACCTACAAAATACGTTGCATTATAGCAGCTATCAAGCGGGCCTTATTTTTATCTCAATGACTATCAGCATGGGGTTTCTCTCCCCTATTGGCGGAAAGATGATCGATACCTTTGGCATCCGCGGCCCCATGGTGTTAGGTGCCTTGCTCACCTCACTTGCCATGGCAATGATGGCCTTTTTAAATGTTAATTCTTCCCTCTCCTATGTTATGGCAAGTCTCTTTTGTGTGGGGACAGGTCTAGGTATGTATTTCACCGCTTGCAGCACAGCCATGATGCGCTCTGTACCCCAAGAAGATTTGAACGTGGCTTCCGGCGTTTTCATGATGTTCATGATGGTGGGCAATACCTTAAGCATTATTCTTTCCACAAGCTTTGTAGTTATTTTTGGACGGGATTATCTTTGGACTATCACTCAAGAAAAAGGCATGCCCCTTGTTCCAGAACAGCATCAACAGTTGGCAGAAGTCATTGCCAAAGTCGAGCATTCAGCAAGCCAATTGACTAGCTTTTCTGCAGAGCAAATTCCTTTTCTCCTTCATTCCGTTGATGAAGCCTTCGTTTATGGTTTTTCTATCAATATGGTCATTGGTTCTTTTGCTGCCTTAATTTCAGCAAGTCTGACTCTGTGGGGGATTCGCTCCCTAAGAATCCCTGCTGCTTCCTCTCATACACCGATCAGTTTATAAAGTGATTACAAGTAATATTTAACTCTATTTTGATTGAACTTACCCATAGGACGTGCTACCTCTCCTATGGTTACAGTTAATGAAGGAGTCAGCATGCTGCAAAGAAGTTATAATTGGATATTAAGTTTTGCAAACCATCCTTATGCTATCTGGATTCTTGCTGCTGTTGCTTTTGCTGAAAGTTCTTTTTTTCCCATTCCCCCTGACCCCCTTTATATTGCGATGCTTTTCGCACGTCGTGACCGAATTTGGGAGTTGGCCATTATTTGCACCCTCTCTTCCGTTATTGGTGGCTGGCTTGGCTATGCCATCGGCTACGGTCTTTATGAGACCCTAGGTGAATTTATCCTACAAGCTTATGGTCTTCAGGGAGCCTTTGACCGTTTCCAACACAGCTTTAATGAGTGGGGTTTTTGGATTGTAGCGTTGAAGGGCCTCACCCCCATTCCCTATAAAGTTGTAACGATTGCTTGTGGCGTGACGGGGCTTGATTTTACCTCCTTTACGATTGCATCTATTATTGCTCGTGGCTTCCGCTTTTTCACACTGGCAGCCTTATTTTGGTATTTTGGCCCCACCATCAAAGAGTATATCGACAAAAATTTAACTTTTGTTACCCTCACAGCTCTCGCGGCCCTTGTCGGTGGCTTTGGAATTATTTATGCTTTAGGATGAAAGTAAAAAAAAAAAAATAAAGGGGAGAGGCTTATGTGCCTAAAATATCTGAAATGTCTTACACCACAGAACATGCTGGGAGCCTTAGTTCTCATCTGTGCAGGCATCTTAATTTCCGCTTATATCATGGAAAACTACTTTGACATTCATCCGTGCCAAATGTGTCTTTATGAGCGGGACGTTTTTCTAACAGCCGGTGGTCTTTCCTTGCTTTCTTTTTTTATTGTACCACTACAGTTTAAGCCCTATGCGGTTTTACTGATGGGCTTTATTTTCCTTTTCGGTGCAGGACTTGCAGGCTATCACGTGGCTATTCAACAGCAATGGGTTGAATTGCCCTCTTTTTGTGCTGCCAATGATTTTAGTGCTTTTGAGTCCATTGAATCCTTGAAAGAGCAACTCTTAAAAACCCCTTTTGTACGCTGCGACCAAGTTACCTGGAGCCTCTTTGGCCTGTCTCTTGCGGCCTATAATGCTCTTATTTCCCTTATCCTGGCCTTTTTCTGCGGGGTATGCTTTTGGAAAAGGTAGATATAGCCCCCCTGCTCCGCGTCAATTTAGCAGGGGAATATGGGGCAAAGCGCATCTATGAGGGACAGCTGGCTATTTTGAAAAATAGCCCTTCTGCGCCCCTTTTAGAGCACATGAAAGCACAAGAAGAGGTGCATTTACACACCTTTGAAGAGTGGGTCGTGAAAAACCGCGTACGCCCTACCCTTTTGCAGCCGCTTTGGCATGTCGCTGGCTATGCTCTCGGCGCAGGCACGGCTCTTTTAGGTGAAAAAGCAGCCATGGCTTGCACTGCAGCTGTGGAAGAGGTCATTTATGCCCACTATGAAAAACAGCTGCACCTCTTGAAAAAGCAAAATCCGGCCCTGAGCAAGGGCATTAAAAAGTTCCAAAAAGAAGAACAAGAGCATCGAGACCTCGCCCTTGAAAAAGGAGCGGAAGAGGCTCCAGCCTATCTCCTTCTTTCCAAAGGAATTAAAACCGCTTCTCGTCTTGCCATTTGGCTTTCCGAGCGGGTGTAAGACTGCGCACTTGTAAAATACTTTTGAAGGCACTAAGTTATAATAACAATCACTAAAGGAGAGAAAACTATGAGCGTACTCGTTGGAAAACAAGCCCCCAATTTCAAAGCAAAGTGTGTGGTTAAGGATCAATGCACTGAGATGGAACTTAAAAATTACAAAGGAAAGTACCTTGTTCTTTTCTTCTATCCTCTTGATTTTACCTTTGTGTGTCCCACAGAGCTTCATGCTTTTCAAGCCTGCCTTAAAGAATTCAACGATAACAACTGCGTTGTTTTGGGTTGCAGCGTGGATAGCCATTTCTCCCATATGGCTTGGCTAAACACACCCAAAGAAAAGGGTGGCATCCAAGGTGTTACCTATGGCCTTCTTTCAGACCTGGGCGGCAATATTGCGCGCGACTATGATGTTCTATCCCCTGAAGGTGTGGCTTATCGTGGTCTTTTCCTTATCGATTGTGATGGGGTTGTCCGCCATCAGGTGGTCAATGACCTTCCCTTAGGACGCAGCGTGGAAGAAGCTTTACGTATGCTTCTGGCCCTTCAGCATACAGAAAAGCATGGGGAAGTCTGTCCTGCTAACTGGTCCAAAGGTAAGGATGCCATTAAAACGACAACAGAAAGCGTGGCGGACTATTTAGTCAAGGCCGCAAGCTAGTCAATACGATCGAGGTAATTGCAAAATTCTTCCTACTGTCATCCCCGCGAAGGCGGGGATCCAGTAACTGTATGAAACAAAAAAATTTTTTCCCATGTTTACAAAAATAATACCTACATTAGATTTTTTTTGTTTTTATCCCTACAAATAATCCCTTAACCAAACGTTTCTCTGGATCCCCGCCTTCGCGGGGATGACAGGAAGTTTGCCATTGCCCCATTCCCTTATAATATCATCATCACAGGGTTTTCTATCAGGTCCTTAAAGGCTTTGAGGAAATGAGCGCCGAGGGCTCCATCCACAACCCGGTGGTCAACGGAAAGAGTACAGGTCATGACCGTTGCAGCGGCAAGGGTTCCATCCTTCTGGACGACAGGACGCCTCTCCCCTGCACCTATAGCAAGAATACAGGCTTGGGGCGGGTTAATGATCGCTGAGAAGTCCTTTACCCCATACATCCCCATATTGGAAAGGCTAAAGGTTCCGCCTTGGAATTCCTCAGGCTTCAGCTTTCCTTCACGGGCACGGGCTGCAAGATCTTTCATTTCCTTGGAAATTTCAGCAAGGCCCTTGACTTCTGCATGGCGCACCACGGGCGTAATAAGACCTCCTTCAATAGAGACAGCAACAGCCACATCAGCAGATGTATATTGGTAGATCTGGTCATTAATCCAAGAAGCATTCGCTTCAGGAATGCGCTTTAAAGTCAATCCGCAGGCCTTAATGATAAAATCATTCACGGAAAGCTTATAAACTCCATCAGCCCGAGCATTGATTTGCTCCCGAGCTTTTAAAAGCGCATCAATTTGACAATTAATGCTAACATAAAAATGGGGAATTGTTGATTTGGCTTCCACAAGACGTTTTGCAATTACTTTTCGTATGTTTGAAGGGGCAATGACCTCATACTCAGGCTCATAGCCTGATAGAGAAACACTTGGTGTTGCCGCCCCGGGAACATTTGCGAATTCAACATCCGCACGCACAATGCGCCCCCGCGGCCCTGACCCGGAAATGGAGGATAGGCTTAGATTTTTCTCTTCAGCAATACGCCTTGCAAGGGGAGTTGCAAAAACACGAGAGCCTGCAGGTGCCTCAGGGGCGACTACTTTTAGGTCCGGCTTTTTTTCAGGAGCCTTAAGCGTCTCAACGGGCGCAGGCGCTTTTTCTGTTTTCACATTTGCAAGAGCGGAAGCATCTTCCCCTTCTTCAAGAAGAAGACCGATCACTTCATTCACCTTCACGTTTTCTGTCCCTTCATGAACGATGATTTTCCCGACTTTTCCTTCATCCACTGCCTCCACTTCCATGGTGGCTTTATCAGTTTCAATTTCAGCCAAGATATCGCCCGCTTTAACGGCATCGCCTTCTTTTTTGTGCCATTTTACCAAGTTTCCCTCGGTCATGGTGGGTGATAGAGCTGGCATTAAAATTTCAATTGGCATCCCAAATCCTTTTTTTAAGTACGATAACACACAGCTTTCGCTGCTTCTACTATAGAATCAACTTGAGGGAGAGCTAAATGCTCTAAATTAGCCGCATAGGGCATTGGCACATCCGCGCCTGTTACCCGTAAGACGGGGGCATCTAAATAATCAAAAGCATGCTCCATCATTAGCGCTGCAATTTCTGATCCAATCCCGGCAAAGGGCCAGCTTTCCTCAATCGAGACAATCCGGTTTGTTTTCACGACTGATTCAATGATCGTATCCACATCAAGAGGACGAAGGGTACGCAAATCAATGACTTCAGCCTCAATTCCCTCTTCTGCCAAGCGGTCAGCCGCCTCCAGAGCTTTCCCCACCATAATGGAAAAAGCTGTCAGGGTGACGTCTTTTCCTTCTCGCCTGACCAGAGCTTTTCCAATAGGCAAAACATAGTCCTGGTCTTGAGAGACATCATCAAAGCTCCGCCCATAAAGAAGCTCATTTTCTAAAAAAACAACTGGGTTAGGATCTCGGATCGCGGCCTTTAAGAGGGCCTTGGCGTCACCAGCGCTATAAGGGCTGATCACTTTCAACCCTGGACAGTGAGCATACCAGCTGGCATAGCATTGAGAGTGCTGAGCCCCCACGCGAGAGGCCGCGCCATTGGGGCCACGGAAAACAATGGGGCAGCCCATTTGACCGCCAGACATATAAAGGGTTTTTGCCGCCGAGTTGATGATTTGATCTATGGCTTGCATGGAAAAGTTAAAGGTCATGAATTCCACAATAGGGCGAAGGCCGCCAAAAGCCGCTCCGACCCCAAGCCCCGCAAAGCCGTGCTCAGTGATAGGAGTATCCACAACGCGTTTGGATCCAAACTGATCCAAAAGACCTTGGCTAACTTTATAAGCCCCATTGTATTCAGCAACTTCTTCGCCCATTAAAAAGACAGTCTCATCGCGTGTCATTTCTTCAGCCATTCCATCACGAAGAGCTTCTCTAACGGACAAGGTAATAAGGGATGAATCAGTCATCAGTATATCTTCTCTTTGATTTGTTGTCATTGGAGAGGGACTTTCTCTTTAAGAATATCGGTATAAAGCTCCGACGGGTCAGGCTCAGGAGAAGTTTTTGAGAACTCAACCGCCTCTAAAACTGTTTCTTTTACTTCATCATCAATGGCTTTGATTTGATCTTCTTTGATTTTCAATGTTTCAATCATATAAGTTTTAAAATGATCGATGGGATCGTGATGAATCTTAACATCTTCAACTTCTTCCTTTGAACGATATTTTGCAGGATCGGACATGGAATGACCACGGTAACGATAGGTGTCAAATTCAAGAATATAAGGTCCTTTTCCAGAGCGCGCATGATCGGTTGCCCGCTGTGCCGCCTCCCTCACCTCTCCTAAGATCATTCCATCAGCCTTTTCTCCAGGAATTCCCCAACCTTGTCCCCGACCATAATAATTAGGACCTGCTGAAGATCTCTCAACGGAGGTGCCCATACCATAGTGATTATTTTCAATCACATAAACAACGGGAAGTTTCCAAAGGGCAGCCATGTTGTAGGATTCATAGACTTGACCTTGGTTAGAGGCGCCATCTCCCATGGAGGCAATACAAACGCCCTTATCTTCCTTATACTTATGAGCAAAAGCTAGACCTGTCCCAATGGGAACTTGAGCGCCAACGATACCGTGGCCTCCAAAGAAATTCTTCTCTCGGCTAAACATATGCATGGAGCCACCTTTTCCTCTGGAATAGCCCCCACTTCGGCCGGTCAGCTCTGCCATCACTCCCTTGGGATCCATATCACAGGCCAGCATATGTCCATGGTCACGATAGGCTGTGATCACCGTATCTTGCGGCTTTAAAACCGATTGAATCCCCACAACAACGGCTTCCTGCCCTATATAAAGATGACAAAATCCCGCAATAAGGCCCATACCATAAAGCTGGGACGCGCGTTCTTCAAAACGACGAATTAAAAGCATGTCACGATAAGCTTTTAAAGCTTCCTTTTCAGTAAGTGACTTTGGCAAAACATACCCTTTCCTATTACAATCTTATCTCTTATGGTTACTCAGAAATGCCCTCATTGACAACCCAATTTCAACCTAAATAAAGGCTTAAAAGCATAAAAATTGAAAACCCTACCAACAGAACGCCCGAAACACGATTGATCCACAATAATTGGGTATCTGAAAGCATATGGTGCATGAGATGAACCCCTGTACTTAATGAAAACCACCAGGCTGTCGCCCCAAAAAAGACACCCGTCACAAGGGTTAAACTCTGCGCAAAGGAGTCATTCGCTGTTGAAACGCCAACAGCCGCAAAGGCAGCCGCAAAAACAAGCAACGTGATGGGATTAGAAATGGTTAAAAAGAAAGCGCTCATAAAACCATGAAAAAGTGTTTCCTGCGACCCATTACCTAAATCATCACACCGCGGTGGGGCTCTATAAATATAAACGCCAAGCCACGCTAAAAGAATGCCGCCAACAAGTCGCAAGAATACATTATAGGTGTCAATAAAATCTGAAATTGCGGCCAAACTGAATCCCGCAACAGCCCCATAAAATGTATCGGCAACCCCCGCACCTAACCCTGTGGCTAAGCCCAATAAATATCGCCCTGAAAGGGTGCGCCGAATACATAAAATACCAATAGGTCCAACGGGCGCTGCTATCAGAAAGCCTATTAACAAACCTTTAAAAAATAAAAGAGGAAACAACATGAAGGGCAACCGCTTGTTTTAATTTTACACAAAGTACTGGAATTTTAAGCCTGAAGTCCAATGAATTTTTTTCCTTATGGCATTTAAGATCTACTCGGCAACTTGAAATCCTTTGAATATATAAGTAAATCTTACTCTGAAGCTTTGCGCCTTTGTACTTTTTCTTTCATATATTGAGAAGGCTTAAAGGAAACAACGCGTCGTGGAGTAATGATGGCTTCATGCCCGGTTTTTGGATTCCGCCCAATACGTTTTGCCTTTTGACGAGCATAAAAAGATCCAAAAGATGAAATTTTTACACTTCTCTTTTGAACCAAGGACTGAATCATACTCTCTAGAACAAATTCTAAAAGATCACTCGCCTGTTGACGGGGCAAATCGACTTCCCTAACGAGAGTATCAACGATATCTGCGCGCGTAAGAGTCGAAGTCTTCATAAAATTTCCCTTTTTCATATTATCGTCTGCATGATACCAAAAAATTAAGATAATTTACATCATTATTTCATCGTAAATGGGGAAAGTTAAAAATCTTCAAATAAACTATTAATAACTATAAGATTTCCACATCTACCTTTCCATCGTAGAAATGAATTTGAGCCATTTCATGGGATGCAACCATAGACTTGGAAGAAACAAGTATCTGCTCACCCTTTGTAACAAAGGCAAATCCGCGCTTAAGAACCTGCGTATAGGAATAACTCTCTAAAAGCTGGGCAAGAGCCGCAAAGCGTTGTTCAGCCTTCTGTAAAATGTGCCTTAAGGGGGGAGTAAGACGATGAGATAAATGTTCAAGAGCAGTTGTTTTTTGCTGTATATCCCTTATTTTAGCATTAATTAATCGTTCGTGTAACTCATCCAGTTTTTGAGTACGCTCCTCAAGCCAAGCTCCTAGAGGCGGCATTCCTCGCCGCAAGGCCTCAAGCTGACTCTCATAAAGAGAAAGAGTATGATTCAAATGGGTTGCCAGCTGAAGCCCATATTGCAAAAAAGTTTGCATCAACTGAGATTTGACGGGAACCGCAAACTCCGCAGCTGCTGTTGGTGTGGGGGCTCTTTTATCGGCAGCGAAATCAATAAGGGTCACATCAGTTTCATGACCAACAGCTGAAATCACAGGAATATGGCTTGCAGCAACAGCCCTGACGACATTTTCCTCATTAAAGGCCCAAAGATCCTCTAAACTTCCTCCTCCTCGCGCAATAATCAAAACATCGGGTTTAATTTCTAACTCATTAAACCCTTTAACTGCGGCCGCAATTTGTACTGACGCCCCTTCTCCTTGGACAGCCACGGGCCATAGCATGACAGGAAGAGGAAAACGATCAGCAAGGCGATGCAAAATATCTTGAATCACAGCTCCTGTGGGAGATGTAATGATTCCAATCCTATCAGGAAGAAAAGGAAGAGGTTTTTTCAATGCCTCAGCAAAAAGTCCTTCCGCGGCAAGTTTGCGCTTTCGCTCTTCTAAAAGCTTTAAAAGAGCGCCCTCCCCCGCAAGCTCCATCCCTTCGACAACAATTTGATACTTTGAACGCCCTGGATAGGTTGTAAGCCTACCAATAGCAATAACCTCCATACCATCTTGAGGGTTCAAAGAAAGCACCCCAAAGCTTCCACGCCAACACACGGCATCTAATACAGCATCATTGTCTTTTAAGGCAAAGTACACATGTCCTGAGGTGTGACGTTTTAGGCCTGAAATCTCTCCCCGAACACGCACACGAGCAAATCCTGCTTCAACAGTTTTTTTCAGCGCAAAAGAAAGCTCGGAGACAGTATATTCAGGCAGAGTTGAGGAGAGAGGAAGCATAAAATAAAAGCCTTATTTTTGATGTTGCACCCATTTCTCTAGGATTATACCATCTAGAGAGAATTATTGATATCTATATTAATCTAAAACGCTCTCGATTCTTCACATTTCCTCAACAAGCCATCATTTAATTCTTGAAAATAGTATAAATTTTATTTATACGATAATATAATTATTTAGCTTATATTTTTTGAGGTTTTAAGATGCATAATAGTTTAAAAGTACCATTTTCCTATGCCATATTAATAACGACTATATTGTCCTCCCTCCTGTGGACGAGTAGCCCTTCAAGGGCTGCGGAAAAGGGCAGAAAGGATGGCACAGGTACTCATGCGCCATCTGCCCAATCTTCAACTTGTTGGCAAAACTTTCCAAAGGAAAGAATCTTTTCTCCTCACGGATCTTCCTCATCTGATTCCTATGGAAAATCAAGAGCTTTGAAAAAGGAGAGTCCCCACTCTTCTCAAAAGCCTCCTTCTAGCTCTTATGAAAAGGGCAGAAAGGATGGCACAGGCACTCATGTGTCAGCTGCCCAATCTTCAACTCGTTGGCAAAACTCTATCCAATCTGCTCCAGAATCTTCCTCCTCTGATTCCTATGGAAAATCAACAGATCTAAATTTTGATTCTCCTTATCCCGAGAAATGGAATCAATTAAGCGTTAGAGACTACTTCGGCCTGTTGCAGGATGAAATACACCCAGCCCCCCAGTTAGTTGTTAATTGGTGTAAGGGAATGTTCTCTATCCTTACTGATGTGAGCCTAGAAAAGCAAATAAATCAAATTACTTTGTCAAGGATCTTTTCTCTTTTAGGACAAAAGTCTAAACAAAGAGCCGTTAAAATGGCATTAAAAGATTACTTTAAAGCCAAACCTGAATTTTTAAAGGAATGGTATAGTAAGGCTCTTAGCTGTTTAAACTCTAAAAATCCAAGGGATCAATTTGATCAGCTACATCTCTCTAATATCTTTTATGGCCACGCCCTCTTAGGACAGCTAATGCGTCCAGACTTTGAAATGGCTTGGTATGCAGCTTCCCTCAACCGTTTAAAATCTCAAAACCCAAGTGATCAGTTTGATCAACAAGCTCTTACCAATATCTTTTATGGCCACGCCCTCTTAAAACAGAAAATGCGTCCAGACTTTGAAACGGCTTGGTATGCAGCTGCTCTCAACCGTTTAAAATCTCCAAACCCAAGGGATCACTTTGATCAGCAACATCTCTCTAATATCTTTTATGGCCATGCCCTCTTAGGGCAGCAAATGCCTCCCACCTTTCAAGAGGCTTGGTATGCAGCTGCTCTCAACCGTTTAAAATCTCCAAACCCAAGGGATCAGTTTAATCAACAAGAACTTGCCAATATCTTTTATGGCCATGCTCTTTTACAAAAGGAAATTCCTCAAGACTTTGAAACGGCTTGGTATGCAGCTGCTCTCAACCGTTTAAAATCTCCAAACCCAAGGGATCACTTTGATCAGC
>JAIEQB010000006.1 GCA_019748065.1 Alphaproteobacteria bacterium
CCATTGACTTTACGACAGGAACGCTTGCAGCAGCTGCTCCAGCAGCTGGCGGTGGTGGGACTGAAGCTCCTGCTGCACCACCTGCAGCAGGAGCTGCAGGTGGCGATACAGGTGGTGGCGATGCCGGGGGTGGAGGAACACCTGCAGCTGGCTAAACCTAAAGCTCATCTTAATCTCTCCTTTCTTAACTCAAAAAGCAGCTCTATCAAGGGCTGCTTTTTTTAACGTTTTTTTTGTAGGGAATGCTTTTAAAAAATGCTAAACTTAAAATAGAGAGGACTGAAAGAAGGATCATCATGGAAAAAAATAAGATTCAAAGAGGAGTTCTTCCTCCCTTATTTGATCGGATTATTCAACAGAAGATAGATCAAGTGATAGGTAAGCAGCTTTTGGACGCTCAGGGACTCCAAGAGTCAATTATTAAAGAATTGTCTTTGATACTAAACACACGGTGTACGGTCAGAAAAGTAATTTATGATAGTCATATTGATGAAATTCCAATCTTTGGCCTACCAGATTTTTTTGGCCTTGAAGATTTTAGTAATTTTGATCCTTCAAATCAGCAAACATGGCCAAAAACCGCTCGGGTTATCGCCACAGCCATTAAAGCTGCCGAGCCGCGTCTCAGAAACATTCATGTTAAAATTAAAGGTTATAATACCTCTCTTCGATCTTTAGAGGTCGCTGTTTCTGCCTTATTAAAAGAAACAAAACTTTTAAAAGAGATCCATTTTTCTCTAGGGCTTCTTCATAACTTACAAGAACCGCAGATAGCAGCTTAAGAGATAGAATTCATTTCAAAGGCGAGGGTTCGTTCAATTCCTTGAAGATCTTTCAAAGTAAAAACGTACTGAAATCTTTGCTCTTGAAAGAGAGAAATTACAGCGTCGCTTTGTCCTACGCCAACTTCAAGAACAACTAGACCTCCAGGAGCTAAAAGAGAGGGAATATTTTTTGCAAGCTGAGCGTAACAATCAAGGCCCTCTTCACCTCCAAAAAGCGCTTGGGGGGGATCGTAGTATAGGACAGCTTTCTCCAAAGTTTCTTTCTCCTGCAAAGGGATATAGGGAGGGTTGCTGACAATAATATCAAACTCTTCACAAATCCCTTCTCCCCAATTGGAAATTTGAAAGCGCGCGCGCGGCAAAACGCCATTAAGCTCCGCATTGTTTTGTGCCATAGAGAGAGCTTTTTCCTCAATATCAACTCCAACACCGGAGGCATTTTTGAGTTCATGCAATAGGGAGATCAGAAGACACCCGGACCCTGTTCCTAAGTCCAAGAGGCGCCACGGCTCTTTGGTGCGAGGGCCAATCCATTTTAAAACGGCCTCGATAATGAGTTCTGATTCGGGGCGTGGATCAAGGGTATACGCGTTTAATTGAAAGGACAGGCTCCAAAATTCTCGCAAGCCTTTAATACGGGAAAGGGGTTCTCCTTTAAGGCGGCGCGCAAGCCACTCCTGAATGGTCCCCTCCTCTGAAAGACTTGGGATATAGGTTGGATTTAAAGTTACAAAGGCTCCGTCACGATTAATTGCAGCTCCTAACAGCCATTTAGCTTCTTGAGAGGCCTCTCGGAAGCCAGCCTGGATCATTTCTCCTTCAATCTCTTTTCGCCACTCAGCGAGCGTCATAGAGGATCCGGCGTTTTATGGGGATAATGGCATTCTTCTTGAACGGGACAGGTGAGACAAAGGGGCCTGCGTGCCTTACAAATATAGCGCCCATGGAGAACAAGCCAATGGTGAGCTTTTAAAAGCCACTGGGGCGGGATTCGTTTCATGAGCTGTTTTTCAACTTCAAGAGGCGTTTTGCCATGAGCGAGCCCCGTTCGATTGGATACGCGGAAGATATGAGTATCCACAGCAATCACTGGCTCTTGAAAGGCCGCATTCAAAACTACATTGGCAGTTTTACGCCCCACGCCAGGCAAGGATTCAAGATCCTCTCTTTTATCAGGAACAATCCCATTAAATTGACTCACGAGCTTTTGACAAAGCCCCATTAAATTGCGTGCTTTGGCGTTGTAAAGACCAATGGTGTTGATGTATTTTTTAAGGCCTTCTTCTCCTAAAGCGAGCATTTTTTCAGGCGTATCTGCCACCTTAAAAAGCTCGACAGTGGCCTTGTTGACTCCTTTGTCCGTGGCTTGAGCTGACAAAACAACGGCAACCAGAAGGGTAAATGAATTTATTGAGTAGAGCTCTCCTTTAGGGTTAGGGTTTTGAGCTGATAACTTTTCAAAGAAGTGCTTAATTTCTATAGAGTTCATAAGGGACGATGTCATTGGCAAAAACCTAACACATGATCGATAGTATAAAGGCCTGGCACTTTGTCCTTAAGCCACAATGCTCCTTTAATGGCACCTTGGGAAAAGAGGGAAGGATCAAGGGTGCGATGCTCAAGGGTAATCATGTCTTTTTCTCCAGCAAAGATGACAGAGTGATCTCCCACAACGCCTCCGCCCCTTAAGACAGCACACTCAATGGTATGAGGAAGGCGCGGAGATTGGGAAGGGTAGGGGGGGGAGTTGTGGTTTAAATCCATGTCTTCAACAAGGGCCTTTGCAAGAGAAAGAGCGGTTCCTGAAGGTGCATCGGCTTTATGGCGATGATGCATTTCAAGAAGGCTAATATCATAGCTAGGGCCAAGAGCTTTTGAGGTTATTTTTATGAGTTGTTTCAAAAGGGCGATTCCGAAACTTGTATTGGGAGCTAGCAGAATAGGAATTTGGAAGGCGGCCTTTTTTAATGCATCTTGTTGCATATTGCTTAAGCCAGTCATGCAGACCACATAAGGTTTTTCTTGTTGGAGGGCTTCTAAAAGATGAAGCTCCAGCCCCTCGGGATGGCTAAAATCAATAATGACGTGAGCGTCTACAAAGGCTTTTTTCGGAGAATCGGTAATAGAAATATTTATAGGAGGCATCCCAATGAGAATTGCTGCATCTGATCCTACCAAAGGATTACCTGATCGCGTTAAAACGCCTGTAATTTCAACATCGCAGTGCTCTGTTATTTCTTTAAGGGTTAATCGTCCCATTCGTCCTGTTGCGCCAGCAACGGCTATATTAAGCATTTTTTATTCCCATTTTTAATTCTATCTTAATGGCTCCTAGAGGATCATACTTGGCTAGTTTTAAGGAGGGAATAGGGATATTATGATATTGAACAAAAGTGGGGTCGGGCAGCCGGAGGATTTCATCGAGCTCACAAATTTCAACGACAAGATTTAAGGGAGATTTTCTCTGAGAAGGAAAGGGGCAAATACCAACACCGCGCACCTCTAGAAGACCTTTTAAGGCGTCAGGACATGCAGCATATACCTCTCCCTTCTCAAGGGTAAGATATGTTTGATCATCGGCCACAAGCCGCGCTCCACGATCGATAAGCTGTAAGGCAAGAGATGATTTTCCTATCCCTGGTTTTCCCGTAAGAAGTACTGCTTTTCCTTGTATTTCTATGGCTGTACCGTGGAGGGTTAAGAGCGTCATAAAGTGCCTTTAATAAATTTTGCGGCAAAGAAGCCATCGGTGTTATTTTGTAAGGGAGAAAGAGTTAAAAAGGGCGTTTCCTGAAGGCCACAATTGACCAGGGTAAAGTCAGGATTGTCTTTTAAGAAAGCTTGAGCGATATCTTCATTTTCCTCGCAGAAGAAGGAACAGGTGGCATACACAAGGCTTCCTCCAGCCTTTACCAAGGCTGCAGACCCATTAATAAGACTTTTTTGAAGAGCTGCCAGCTCAGCAATATCTTGAGGGGTAATGTTCCATTTTTGATCGGGGTTGCGCCGCCAGGTGCCGCTGCCAGAGCAAGGGGCATCTACTAAAACATGATCAAAACGTTCTTTTTGCCGTTTCAGCCATTTGTCCGTTATACCCGAAATTTCGCGCAGCTCCACATTGCAAACCCCCGCTCGTTTGAGGCGCTCCTTGGTGCGCTTGAGGCGCCAGGCCGCTGTATCCGTTGCGATAACGCGCCCCTTATTGTTGAGGAGCGCTGCAAGAGCCAAGGTTTTCCCTCCTGCGCCTGCACACAGATCCAAGACGCTTTGGCCAGGTTGAATCTCTAAAAGCTTGACAACCATTTGAGAGCCTTCATCTTGAACCTCAATAAGTCCCTCTTGGAAGGCTTTTATTTGGGTAATATTTTCACGGCTCTTGATACGCAGCCCCCAAGGAGAATAGGGGGTTATTTCAGCATCAAGTCCCGTGTTGTTCAAATTCATTAAGGCCGCTTCACGGGTTGTTTTCAAAAGATTAACACGTAAATCTAAGGGCGCTTGCTCTAAAAAGGAACGGGCTTCATTCTGTAGAGCGTCTCCAAAGCGGCGCTTTAAAAAGGGAAAAAGGGACTCGGGATATTCCCCCTCAACCCAAGGAGGAAGCTTATCAAGTTCTGGAAGCACTTCAAAGATAGAACATTCCTTATCGGACAGTCTTTCTGGAGCGTATTTTTCCCCTGAAAATAAGATGCCGAATTTTTCTCGGGGCATTTTTTCAAAGAGCCAAAGATAGGAGAGAAGGCGAATGCGTGCCGCTTCAAAAGGGGCCATTAAAAGGGGAGAAAGACCTCGTTCCAAGGCCCACCAATCACAAGAGGCTCTATGGCGTATAATGGCGTAAACGAGAGCTGAAATCGATTGACGATCTTTGGCGCCAATGTAGCGGCGGGTTTTAAAGTAGCTATGACTCAGTTGATCAAGCGGTTTTTTCTCAGCTCCATGGAGCGTCAAAATCTCAATTACGCTTTGAAGACGGGCCGCATCCTTCATAGGTGAAATCCTATGGCGATTACATACATTTCTGCTGAATCAGCTCGACTTGCCGGCGGTTTAAAATGGATCACTTTTTTAAAATGTTTTTTCATTAATGTTAAAATTTCCTTCTCAGCGCCACCGCGTAAGACTTTTATCACGAGAGAGCCGTCCATTTCTAACACTTCTTGAGCAAAAAGATAGGCTTCTTCTGCAAGGGCCATGATGCGCAAATGATCCGTTTGCGTATGTCCTGTGCTGGAGGCAGCCATATCACTTAACACCACGTTGACAGGTCCTCCTAAAGCCTCTTTTAGGGATTTGAGGACCGTAGGATCCGTAAAGTCTCCACAAATGAAATGAACATCCTTAATCGGCTCCATGGGATTCAAATCAATGGCAATAACTTTTCCTTGCGAACCAATGCGCTCGAGAGCCACTTGACACCACCCCCCGGGAGTTGCCCCAAGGTCAACTACATGGGCCCCCGGTTTCAAGATTTTAAATTTATCATCAATTTCCCGCAGTTTATAAGCGGCTCGGGAGCGGTAATTCTCCTTTTTTGCTTTTTGTACATAAGGGTCATTCAATTGCCGTGTCAGCCATCTTTGGGAGGATATTTTTCTACCCCGCGCTGTTTTAAGGCGCACAGAAAGGGGACGGCCCGAGGTATTTTTACTTTTCATGGGATATCAAATCCAAAAGGATTCCTTCACGTACGCCACGATCCGCGACGCGCACAGGATTTATTGGAAAGACATCATAGATGCCTTGAAAAATGGCCATGCCCCCCAGAACCAATTCAGAGCGCATGGGCCCAATACAGGGATGAATCAACCTCTCTTCAATACTCATGGAAAAAAGTGAGGAAATGGTTTTATTAATCATCTCTGGGGTTAATAATTGGCCGCTCACCCGTGTTCTATCATAGCGCTCAAGTTTCATGTGAATGGCTGAAATCGTTGTTACAGTTCCGCTCGTTCCAATAAGTTGAACGTTATTCTTGCGCATTTGCGGGTAGATATGAGCTTTGTCAGAAAAACTTTTGGCTTCTTTTGCCACTAATTTTCGAATTTTTTGAAGGCAAGCCAAAGGTGTTTTATTAAACCGTGTCATTTCAGCAACAGTCAACACGCCCAGTGGAAGAGACATACACTCAATGATTTCGGGATGCTTTTGGGAGAAAAGTTCCATCCACATAATTTCAGTGCTTCCGCCTCCAATATCAAAAGCGATCGCATACTTGGTGCTGGAGTTCAAAAGATCGGCACAAGCAAGAATGGCAAGCCGTGCTTCTTCTGCAGGAGAGATAACTTCTAACTGAATACCCGTTTGTGAACGAATCGTATCAAGAAATGCTTGACGGTTTGATGCCTGACGACAGGTGGCTGTGGCAATGTAACGTCCTCGGGTAATGGCGTAAGTTTTAAGCTTTTCGGCACAAATTTTAAGAGCAGAAAGAGCTCTACGCGCGCCTTCCTTTGATATATGTCCCTTGGTAGCGAGTTCATCGCCCAGGCGAACCACTTTAACAAAAGAATCAACAACTTTGGGACCATTTGGCGTGATTTCCGCAATTAAAAGGCGACATGTGTTTGTTCCCAAATCAAGAGAAGCAATATACTCCTTGGGAGTTGAGCTAGCACTATCTTTTAAAACACCTTCATCCATAACACACACTACACTAAAGCGAGTTCTTCTTATGAGCAACTTTTATATCATGTGATAAAAATCTTTAATCAATAAGCTTTAGTCTTAGGCTCCGTGAACAAAATTTTGCGAGATCAACTCATAAAATCTGACTGTGTCATCTCCTCCATACTGCTCTAAGAGGTGCAATTGATGGGGAGGAAGTAATGGCCACGGGCTTGTTGGGAGAAGTTTAAAAAAACTACCGTCACATACAGTGAACCCGATATTTTGCCCTATTCTGATAGCCTCCATGTTTCCATCAATGAATAAGTTCTCCATCACCTAAAAACTTTTCGGAAGAAAAGGAGCTTGATAGCATCTCTTAAAATTCAAGTATTCATTGAACACTCAAACGAAAGTTAGAAAGTGAATGTTCTGAAGTTATAATTTTCTGTAAACCTATTCCAGGCCCTGAAAAAGCTTAATTTACCTTCCTAAGCCAGGCATTTTAATACCTTCTTTTTCTTCATGCTCTGTTTTGTCACTATCATCTCTACCTCCTCTATCATCTTGATGATGATGTCCCCTGACTTCTTCTAATTTGACAGAGGAGCTTGCTAGTACTGTTGAGATGTTTCCCAGCATCAGGATTAAGGATAATGTGAATTGTGTTAGCTTCATCGTTTCTCTCCGTTTATAAAGGCTTCTACTTTTCTAAAACATAAATTCCGGGAGCCTCTCTCAAAATAGGATATCCCTTGCCTGGATTACCCATGGGGGGAGGGGCTGATTTTTTTGTTGAATGTTCAGAAAGCCATTGCTCCCAAGTAGGCCACCACGATCCTTGGTGATGGGGCGTTATTTTAAACCATTCATCGGGATCAATATATTTATCTGACTTTTTATGAGTTGACACTTGATAACTTCGGTGATGATGTCCAGGTTCACTGACGATGCCTGCGTTATGTCCACCGCTTGTAAGTAAAAAAGTTATGGTGCTATCGATAAAGAGATGAATTTTATAGACTGACCTCCAAGGAGAAATATGATCCTTTTGGGTTCCAACTGTAAAAATGGGTAATTTAATATTATCAAGAGCAATGAGTTGTTCTCCAATCTTAAATTTACCGTTGGTAAGCATATTATGAAGAAAAAGTTTGCGAAGGTATTCGGAATGCATCTTATAAGGCATGCGCGTTGCATCATCATCCCAGGCCATAAGGTCGGTGTACAGAAGTCTTTTTCCCATGAAATATCGTTCTATTCCCTTTGACCAAACAAGATCATAAGAGCGCAACATATCAAATGTTCCAGCCATACGGGATGAATCGAGGTACCCCTTCTCCCACATGACATCTTCGATAAAGGTAATCTGGCTTTCATCAATAAACAGAAGAAGTTCTCCTGCATCTTCATAGTCAAGCTGTGAGGCAAAGGTAGTCATGGTTTTTAACCGATCATCTTTTTTTTGCGCCAAAAGAGCGGCTGCCATGGAGAGAAGTGTTCCTCCTAAACAGTACCCTACGGAGTGAATTTTCTTCTTTTGTGTAATGGCCGATATAGCCTCTAATGCCTCCATAACCCCTAGATTAACATACTCTTCAAATCCAAGGTCCCGATCATTACTATCAGGGTTCTTCCATGAAATCATGAAGACCGTATGGTTGTGCTCGATGAGGTATTTTACAAGTGAGTTATGAGGGGATAAATCCAGAATATAATATTTCATGATCCATGCCGGTACAATGAGAATGGGCTCAGCATAGACATCCTCTGTTAAGGGAGAATATTGGATAAGTTCAATGAGGCGATTTTGATAAATGACTTTTCCTTTTGTAATAGCCATATTTTTCCCGACCTTGAACTTTTCACTTCCTGCTGGAGCTTCCTTTTTAAGATGACGGATCATATCTTCTTCAAAGTTTTTCGCGCCTTTGATTAAGTTCACTCCCTTAAGCTTAACAGTTCTTTCGATGACTTGTGGATTTGTGAAGGGAAAGTTAAGAGGGCTCCACATGTCAAGGTATTGGCGCGTGAGAAAGGGAAGAACTTCAGAGTTATGTTGAGAGACACCTCTGACAGTACTTGTGGATTCATTCCACCAATCTTCGGCTAATAAAAAGGCTTGTTGATAGATATTGTAAGGCCAGGTTTGCCAACTTTTATCCTCAAATCTCCTGTCATAGGGATGAGAAGGGATGCAACATTTCGTAGCTATTCCAGCTGTTGTCCAGAAGATATAATGAGATAAGCTTCTGCTTCTCCGTAAGGCTCCTTCTAAAAGGGAAAATTGCTTGCCAGGGGACATTGCAAGGTGGGTAAACCAATCAAAATAGGCACCTGAAATAGAAGCCGGGGAGAGGGCAAAAAACTTACCGAGCCTTGCATGAAACTCTCTATCAAAACTTGTTGTAAAGAGATGATTTGAATGGTGCGAAACTTCCCTTGAAAAAAGAGTATAGTTTTCCCTATTTTCTTCGTTTGCAGATTCTTGATTATCTTTAGATGCCATGAGTTGGATCTCTCCCTACATAATGTCTTAAGCTTAGCTGAAAAAGTCTTAATTTTTTAATAACGGAAGCTCTTATTGTTTTCATTTTGCAATCCTTCTTTTTGGTGGAATTTTTAGCAAAAGATAAACTATTTTTTTTGACTTATCAGTTGGTTACCTAAAATGACGGGTGGCTTGACTTGTATATTGTTGCATGAAATATTAAATTAAAATTAGAAATTAATGTTGTATAATTAAATAGTAAAGATTTTTTTATAAAACGCTTGAAGAGCATCTCAATGTATTGTATAGGTAATGTGTAATTTATAAGGTGATTAAAATGAATATAGTAAAGAAATTGAAATTAGCCCTCTTAGCAACGAGCGTTATGCTTTTTCCCAAAGCAGGACATACCATGATGAAGCCTGAGGATGAAAAACCTTCAGCAGGACCATCAAGACAGCTTTCATCTGGGCCTGAACTAGAGCATCCAAATTTCAATAGCTTCCTCCCAGCAAGTTCTTCAAATCAAATCCCAACAGCCACCCGAGCTATGTCACCCCATTTAACAGGTCCACGGGAGATGGACCATCTTTTTGGCCGAGATTTTTTACCAACTGAACAGATTAACAAACAGTTAGCTTCTCTTCGCGCTACAGAATCTCCTGAAGTGGTTAATGCTCTCACAAATGCTATTCGTACACAAATTGTAGAAAAGTTTTTTCCTAAGGTGTTGTATGGACGTATTGTTCCTTACTCTAAATCTTCTCTACAAGATATTGTTTCCCGTGCGTTGACTCTTTCCAATGAAGATATAGAGAAACGTTCAAACCAGTTGATGCGTACAATAGTTGACTTAGAAAAAGCTATGCCAGAGGATAGAAGAGGATACGCTCTGGTACCGAATTCTCCTAGCGTTCCTCTGACAGAGGAACAAATATCTCAAAGATATTTTCAGTCTTTTGAAAGACTGTTTAGTGATACTCCTAATTTAATGTCTTTTTTTACAAATCTGTTGGACCTTAATCATAATCAAGTAAAGAACCGCACCGCGGCAATTACAAAGTATGCTAATTTTTTGCTGCCAAATAATAGATAATATTTCTATAGAGACTCTGTAAGTACCAAAGAAAACTTTTTCTCTACAACAGCATCTTTAATGAATCTTGGAACTGTCTCCATTGTTGAGCGAGCAGAGTCTATGCTCAAGCTTCTCTTTGAAGGGCTAGCAGAGTTTACTGAGAACAACTCTATAAAAGAGGCAGCGCTTCTTTTAGAAAACGCTCAATTAGAGGAAAGAGTAAATACATTTGTTGCAACTTTAAAGGAATTACCTGATTTAGAACCCCAACAGAGACAGTTGGCTTATCTTTCATTAAAACTTGAGCCTACGATTTTTACTTCTTTTGTTAATTCAACAGAAAAAGATAATCTGGTACAAATGCTGTCTTCTTATTCTGATAGCCGTTTTCTAGACAGCTTATTTAAGCTAGACCAGCTTGTTCCACAGATTAATCAGGATTACGGTAGTGCACGCAGCATCGCGAGTACTAGTGGCCCTTCACGATCTGAATCTATGGACAGGTCTTATGAAGACTATTTCAGAGGAGAATTTCTTCAAAGAATGGGAGATTCATTCAGGGAATATAATCGTTCTACCCTTTCGGATGATGCAATTCTTAAAGTTCTTTTCCCTAACCTTCCAGAGGGAGAAGTTCCTTCTCTAGAGGTAGCAAAAGCAAGATTTTCAGAACTAGCAAAAGCAGGAAGGCCTTATGCAAAGCTCTTTACTCCTTCTGAAGAATGAGAAAAGTTAGACCTCTAAAAACTCTTTTTTTGACTTATCAGTTGGTTACCTAAAATGACGGGTGGCTTGACTTGTATATTGTTGCATGAAATATTAAATCTCCTTAGGGTTGTATTCCCCGCCGCTTGCGGCGTAGAATACTCGCGTGAGCGAGTATATACATAAGAGCCATAATGTTACGGTGCTGATGTACCATCTTGTATTTCCAGCGAAGTACAGGTGAGCTGTGTTTGATAAAGATGTGGACAATGTTCTAAAGGAAATATGTTTGGACATTGAATAGCGTTATCAAATGAAATTTTTAGAAATTGGTACAGACAAAGATCATGTGCACTTTTTGGTGCAATCAGTGCCGATGTATAATGTAGCAAAAATAGTAACGATCATAAAAAGTCTTACAGCCAGAGAAATTTTCCGGCGATGTCCCCAAGTAAAAAAGCAATTATGGGGCGGAGAATTTTGGACGGATGGTTATTTTGCAAGCACGGTAGGAAAGCATGGAGATGAAGGAAAAATAGCTAATTACGTGAAGAATCAAGGAAACGAATACAATAAGTTACATGATGATCGTCAGTTGAGGCTCTTCTAAAATACCCCGCTGCTTGCGGCGGGGTGATTTATTTTAAAATTAGAAATTAATGTTGTATAATTAAATAGTGGAGATTTTTTATAAAACTCTTGAAGAGCATCTTAATGTATTGTATAGGTAATGTGTAATTTATAAGGTGATTAAAATGAATATAGTAAAGAAATTGAAATTAGCCCTCTTAGCAACGAGCGTTATGCTTTTTCCTAAAGCAGGACATACCATGATGACGTCCGAGGATGAAAAGCCTACAGTAGGATTATCAAGACAGTTTCCATCTGGGCCTGAGCTTTTTGGCCCAGATTTTCAATTACGGGAGATGAACCATCTTTTTGGCCGAGATTTTTTACCAACTGAACAGATTAACAAACAGTTAGCTTCTCTTCGCGCTACAAAATCCCCTGAAGAGGTTAATGCTCTCACAAATACTATTCGTACACAAATTGTAGAAAAGTTTTTTCCTAATATTGTGTTATATGGACATATTGTTGCTTACTCTAAATCTTCTCTACAAGATATTGTTTCCCGTGCGTTGACTCTTTCCACTGAAGATATAGAGAAACGTTCAAACCAGTTGATGCGTACAATAGTTGACTTAGAAAAAGCTACGCCAGGATACGCTCTGGTACCGGATCCTAGCGTTCCTCTGACAGAGGAAGAAACATCTCAAAGATATTCTCACTCTTTTGAAACACTGGTTAGTCATACTCCTGATTTGATGTCTTTTTTTACAAATCTATTGGACCTTAATTCTGATCAAGTAAAGAATCGCACCGAGGCAATTATAAAGTATGCTGATATTTTGCTGCCAAATGATAGAAACTATCTCTATAGAGACTACTTTTTCCGCAGAGTAGCATCTTTTATGAATCTTGAAACTGCCTCCATTGTTGAGCGAGCAGAGTCTATGCTCAAGCTTCCCTTTGAGGGGGCAGCACAGGCGATTGAGAACAACTCTATAAAAAATGCAGCGTTTTCTTTAGAAAACGCTGCATTAGAGGAAAGAGTAAATACATTTGTTGCAACTTTAAATAAATCACCTGATTTAGAACCCCTAAAGAGACAGTTGGCTTATCTTTCATTAAAGCTTGAGCCTACGATTTTTACTTATTTTGTTAATTCAACAAAAAAAGATAATCTGGTACAAATACTGTCTTCTTATCCTGATAGCCGTTTTCTAGACAGATTAAGGATAGACCAGCTTGTTCCGGATTACGATAGCGTACGCGGCCTCGCGAGTACTAGTGGCTCTTCACGATCTGAATCTATGGACAGGTCTTATGAAGACTATTTCAGAGGAGAATTTCTTCAAAGAATGGGAGATTCATTCAGGGAATATAATCGTTCTACCCTTTCGAATGATGCAATTCTTAAAGTTCTTTTCCCTAACCTTCCAGAGGGAGAAGTTCCTCCCCTAGAGGTAGCAAAAGCTAAATTTTCAGAACTAGCAAAAGGAGGAAGACCTTATGCAAAGCTCTTTACTCCTCCTGAAAGCGTTGGCAGTAGTTCTGAGAGTAGTAGTGGCTCCTCGAGTAGTAGTGGCTCTTCACGATCTGAATCTATGGGTAGGTCCTATGAAGAGTATTTCAGAGGAGACTTTCTTCAAAAAATGGGAAATTCATTCAGGGAATATAATCGTTCTACCCTTTCGGATGATGCAATTCTTAAAGTTCTTTTCCCTAACCTTCCAGAGGGAGAAGTTCCTTCTCTAGAGGTAGCAAAAGCAAGATTTTCAGAACTAGCAAAAGCAGGAAGGCCTTATGCAAAGCTCTTTACTCCTTCTGAAGAATGAGAAAAGTTAGATCTCTAAAAACTCTTTTTTTGTCCTTACGTTGATCGAGTAGCCCAGGGCTATTACCCCCAGGTTATTCGATTATTTTTTATAAATGCCGTTATTATGCAATGGTCTCTGCTTTTAAACAAACTCGACTCCCGCATTCCGATGAGAAGTGAGCTGTAATCGCACTCTGGAATTAAAAAAATATATTTCTTAACGAATTGGTAAGAAAATCACCGTACCATGGCAACAAATAGCATCAGCCTTGAGAAGAGAAAAAGATGTCGCCAAAAGAAAACATAAATGATTTTAATGAATGCTGGGGAAATTTTCTAGAAACCTTTCAAGAACAAAACCAACGGATGACAGAAACCTTTTTTAAAGGTATGCAGCAGCATCTTCCTTTCCCCCCTACGGTGATGGGGGATGTCTTTATTAAAACTGCTCAAGCTCTTCTCAAGAATCCTTCCCATCTCCTCAACGCTCAAGAGGAACTTTTAGGAGAAATTCAAGATCTATGGAAAAAAATGCTGATTCCTGAGAAGGAAAATATTTCTCCGATTCCATCAGATAGGCGCTTTCGTCACGATGCTTGGGAAAGTCAGCCTTATTTTTTATTTATGAAAGAATATTATCTTATTACGTCCCGTTGGCTTCAAAAGCTTGTTTCCGAGCTCGAAGGGCTTGACCATCAAACAACAGCTAAGATTCAGTTTTATATGAAGCAATTAACAGATGCTGTTTCTCCAACGAACTTTCCCTTAACAAATCCTGAAGTTCTTGAAGAATTTATGAACTCAAAGGGGGACTCTCTTAAAAAGGGATTTGAAGCCCTTATGAAAGATATGGAAGGGGGGCAATGGATGAAAATGACTGATTCCTCCGCTTTTGAGGTTGGAAAAAATATTGCTTCTACCCCAGGAGATGTTGTATTTCGTAATAAACTTTTTGAACTCATTCATTATGCGCCGCAAACAAAAAAACAATATAGCGTCCCTCTTCTCATCATTCCTCCTTGGATCAATAAGTATTATATTTTTGATTTAAGTCCAAAGAACTCTTTTGTGAAATGGATGATTGAAAGAGGCTATAATGTCTATATCGTTTCTTGGATTAATCCGGGATCTGAACTTGCTTCTAAAACTTTTGAAGACTATCTTCTCGAAGGTGCTTATCAGGCATGTCAGGAGGTTTCTGCGCTCTCTGGTAGTTCTTCCCTCCATGGAATGGGCTACTGTGTAGGAGGTAATCTTCTTACAGCTCTTAATGCTTATCTTTCTAAAGTACCTTCAAACTTTTCTCTTCAAACTATGACTCTTCTTGCGACCATTGTTGATTTCACAAAAGTGGGAGATTTAAAAGTTTTTATGGATGATGATCATCTTCAATGCATAGAAGAAATGATGACACAAAAAGGAGTTTTGGATGCTGAGGTGATGAAGTCTATCTTTAGTATGTTGAGACCAAATGAATTGGTGTGGTCATTTTTCATAAAAAATTATCTTTTGGGACAAGTTCCCCCAGCCTTTGATTTTCTTTACTGGAATTCTGATGCAACAAGGCTTCCTGCAAATCTCCACCGTTTTATCCTTCGAAAGTGCTTTCAAAAAAATCTTTTTATGAAGCCGGGTGGAATTCAGATCAAGGAGACACCTCTCAATTTACAGGAAATTACAACGCCAACATTTCTTCTTTCAACCCAAGAAGATCATATCTCACCGTGGGAAAGCTCTTACCCAGCAACCCAGCTTTTTAAAGGACCCGTTGAATTTGTCCTTGCAGGTTCAGGGCATGTGGCAGGGGTTATTAATCCCCCTTCACAAAGCAAATATTATTTTTACACAAACCCAGATTTTCCTGAAGATGTAAGTGAATGGATTAAAATGGCCACAAAAAATGAGGGATCCTGGTGGACAAAATGGGATGAATGGACTTCTTCATTAAGCGGAGAAAAAATTAATCCTATCCTTCCTAAGCTTTCTCTTGGAGAGGCGCCTGGGTCTTATGTGAGAAGACACTAGGGTTTTATAGACAAGAAATCTCAAAAACGATAACCTAATGAAAATGGAGGAAAATATGACAGAGGAATCAATTGTTATTGTTGCGGCTAAACGTATCCCCACAGGCGCGTTTCAAGGAGTCTATCAAAACTTAAGTTCAACACAATTAGGTGCTGCGGCTATAAAGGGGGCCTTAGAAGCTGCAGAGATCTCAGGAGAGGATGTAGATGAAGTTTTGATGGGATGTGTACTTCCTGCGGGTTTGGGGCAAGCTCCGGCGCGACAAGCGGCTCTTCATGCAGGACTCCCTCAGAAAGTTGCATGCGTAACCCTTAACAAAGTTTGTGGATCGAGCTTAAAAACAGTGATGGTTGCCCACGATTTAATTAAAGCAGGTTCGATTAACGTTGCTATTGCAGGAGGCATGGAAAGTATGACCAACGCGCCTTACCTGTTGCCTGGAGCAAGGTCAGGGCTTCGGATGGGGACGGCTCAAGTTCTCGATCATATGTTGCTTGATGGTTTAGAGGATTCCTTTACAGGAGGAACGTCGATGGGGGTTTTTGCGGAAAGGACGGCCGAGAAGTATGGATTTACCCGTGAAGAGCAAGATGCTTTTGCCATTGAAACAGACAAACGTGCTCTTGAGGCTATGAAAAAAGGATGCTTCAAGGAAGAAATCGTTCCTGTTGAAGTCATTCAGAAAAAAGAAACAATGACTGTAGACGAAGATGAACCTCCTAAAAAAATTAATTTTGAAAAGATTCCTCTACTCAAACCCTCCTTTAGCAAAGAGGGGACAGTAACACCCGCCAATTCAAGCTCTATCAGTGATGGCGCTGCTGCTGTCGTTGTGATGAAGGAAAGTGAAGCTAAAAAGAGAAATCTAAAACCTCTTGCAAGAATTGTTGCCCATGCCCAGTATTCCCGTGAGCCAGAGTGGTTTACCCTTGCTCCTAGTGGTGCCATTGAAAAAGTCCTCAAAAAAGCAGGATGGAATAAAGACGAAGTTGATTTCTATGAAATCAATGAGGCCTTTGCTGTTGTTGCAATGGCTGTGATGAAAGATTTAGGATTGGACCGTGAGAAAGTAAACGTTCATGGAGGAGCGTGTGCTCTAGGACATCCTATTGGCGCTACAGGAGCAAAACTTCTTACAACTCTTCTCTATGCCCTTAAAACCCATGGGAAGAAAAAGGGGGTGGTTGCTCTTTGTATCGGCGGAGGCGAAGCTGTCGCCATGGCCGTTGAGAGTATCAATTAATCCTTCTTTGCTCCTAAAGTCGTTTTTATTTTGGAAGAGTGCTCTAGTGTTTTATGAACGGGGCACTTTTCTGCAATCCTGAGAAGATCTTCTTTTTGTGTGGAGTTAAGATCGCCCCCTAAATAGAGAATGCAATGAATAACATCTTCGTCGTCAACTTTCTGATGGTCCAAGCTTATGAGTATGGTTTTTAAAGGTATATTTTTCCTTATAGCATACATCCTTAATGTGATAGAGGTACACGCCCCAAGACTGGCTAAAAGAAGGTCATAAGGATTGGGGCCATTATCATTTCCACCAACCACTTCCGGCTCATCAGCAGTAATGATATGCTTCCCCATGCGGATTGATTGGGTGAAGTTGCCTTCTCCAGTTTCAGTAACTATAATTTCGTTTCGATTATAAAGTCCCATTGTTTTTTTCTCCTTGTATGAGTTTAAACACATCCTGAACTATGACAATTTCTTCATTGGTAGGAATAATCCAAACAGCTATTTTACTTTCTAGGGTGCTGATTCGGGCGGCAGCTGGAGGACGAAATGAAGTATTAAGCTCTTTATCCAATTCTACATTGAGCCATTTTAACCCATCACACACCTTTTGTCGAACTTGCCAAGCGTTTTCACCAATGCCTCCTGTAAAGACGATAATATCAAGTCCTTCAAGGGCCGGCACCAATGAGGCGAGTTGCCGCCTGACTTGGTAACAAAAATAATTAATGGCTTCGGTGGCTTGGGGTGTTTTACTTTGAAGAAGCTCTTTCATGTCGCTGCTGACACCAGAAAGGCCAAGAAGACCTGATTTTTTATAAAGGAGATCAGAGAGCTCTTGAGTTGAGTAGCCTTTCTCTGAACTTAAATACAGCAGAACGCCAGGATCTATGTTTCCGCATCGTGTTCCCATGGGAAGGCCATCCAGGGCCGTTAACCCCATAGTAGTGGCAATGCTCTTTAATCCTTTGATAGCACACATGCTCGCGCCATGGCCTAAATGAGCAACGATAACACGACCCAAAGCTTTGTCGCCTATGAGCTTTGGGAGAGTTTCAGCTATATATCGATAGGAAAGTCCATGAAAACCAAAACGGCGAATGCCTTCTTCCCAGAAGGGGGAGGGAAGGGCAAAAATGGTAGCTAAACGAGGATTCGTATGGTGAAAAGAAGTGTCAAAACAAGCGATTTGAGGAAGGGTTGGATGGAGGGCCTGTAAGGTGCGAACTCCTTCCAAGTTGTGGGGCTGATGAAGGGGGGCTAAGGGTGATAGGGTCTCTAAATAGCTGAGAACGTCTTGGTTAATGATAACTGATTCTGTATAACGTTCTCCTCCGTGAACAATACGGTGGCCGGCAGCGCTTAAAGTCAGTTGAGGAAAGGTTACATTTACCCACTTGAGGAGATAACTGAGAGCTGTTTGGAAATTAGGATTCTCCTCAATCATCTTATCCTCCAAGGTGCCATGGGCATCATGGGCTGAAAAATGAAGAGTGTTTGGAATCCCTTCAAATTCACCCTGGCAAAGAAGAGAAATCCTGTGAGATATCTTCTCAGCAGAATAAAGGGCAAATTTTATGCTAGAAGAGCCAGAATTGAGGGTGATTACAGTCTGACTCATGCCCCCTCTTTTGCTTCTTCTGCTTTTAAAGCAAACATCTTATTAACGACGGTGACAGCAAGCGCACTTGAGGCTAAACGTGTAATGGGCTTATCCGAACGGCTTGTTAAAATGATGGGGACCTTGGCTCCTAAAACGATTCCTGCACTTTGAGCCTCGCTGAGATACTCCAGCTGCTTTACAAGAAGATTCCCTGACTCTAAATCGGGCGTGATAATCACATCCGCTTTGCCTGCAACGAGCGAAACGATTCCTTTGATCTTAGCGGCTTCTTTAGATACAACGTTATCAAAGGCAAGGGGGCCATCTAAAATACCGCCTTTAATTTGTCCACGATCAGCCATCTTACAAAGAGCAGCGGCATCGAGTGTGCTCTGGATTTTAGAGGAAACAGTTTCAACGGCCGAAAGAATGGCAACCTTGGGAAGCTCGATGCCAATATCAAGGGCAAGATCAATGGCATTTTGAACAATATCTTTTTTGTCATCTAAATTGGGATAGATATTAATGGCTGCATCACTGACAAGGAGCAATCGTGGATAGTTGGGAATATCCATAACAAAGACATGACTCATGCGACGGTCGGTTTGGATCCCAGAGTCTCTATCTAAAGCAGCGTGCATTAACTCATCAGTGTGGAGTGCCCCTTTCATTAAAGCTCCTACAGCACCTTCTCGTGCCAAAGAAACTCCTTTTTCAGCGGCAGCATGGCTATGGGGCATGGCTATAATTTCATAAGGACTTAAATCAATTTTAAACTTCTCTGCAGCAGCTTTGATTTTAGCTTCTGGGCCGACGAGGATAGGAATAATAAGGTTGGCCTGTGCCGATTCAATGGCCCCTAAAAGGGAAACCTCATCAACCGGGTGCACCACGGCGGTTTTAACCGGTTCAACCTTATGGAGCTTTTTAACAAGGTCTCGATAAAGTTCACCAGGTTTGCGAAGAATAAGTTCAGGCAATTCAATCCGTGGGCGACGAATTTTTTCAGTAGGAGCTCGAACAA
Organism: Alphaproteobacteria bacterium; assembly: GCA_019748065.1. Classification (GTDB taxonomy): domain Bacteria; phylum Pseudomonadota; class Alphaproteobacteria; order UBA9655; family UBA9655; genus UBA9655. The sequence continues at coordinate 18,932 of JAIEQB010000006.1, forward strand.
CAGCCACTCCCTCTGTGACTTCTTCATTCTTTTGATTAGTTATTGTACAAAGAAAAGTAATAATTTTTTTTAAGGGATTTTTTTCTTTAGCCGTGACTTTTACCGTGACCGTATCTCCAATCCCGATTGGTTTTTTAAAGTTCAAAGATTGCTCTATATATATTGTTCCTGGACCAGGCAATTTCGTTCCTAGAACCGTTGAAATGAGGGACCCTCCCCACATGCCATGAACAATAATTTTGTGAAAATAATTATTGTGAGCAAAAGTTTCATCAACATGGGCAGGATTGACATCTCCTGATACTGTTGCAAATAATTCGATATCATTCCATGTGAGGGTACGCACAATCTCGGCGGACTCTCCAACTTTAATCTCATCAAATGTCTTATTCTCAATATATTCCATTCTCTATCTTGCCGTGTAGCCGCCATCAATAATAAGTTCGCTCCCTGTCATATAAGAAGATTCATCAGAAGCTAGCATAAGTACGGGCAGGGCAACTTCTTCAGACTTTCCTGGGTGCTCCATGATCGTAGTTAATAAAAGTTCTTTTGTTTTTTCAGGATTTTTAATTGTGTCCTGTGTCATAGGGGTGTCAATTAAACCTGGGTGTACCGAGTTGACACGAATTTTATATTTTGCAAGGTCTGCTGCGGCTGCTTTAGTAAGTGCTCGAACGGCTCCTTTGGAGGCTTCATAAGCAGCTGCATTCGGTGCACCAATGATCCCATAAACTGAGGCTATGTTAATGATAGAACCTCCGCCTGCCTTTTTCATCCCTTCAACTGCATGCTTACACCCAAAAAAAACACCCATGACATTCACCTGAAAAACATGCCTCCATTCTTCTTCAGATGTTTCTTCTAAGGGTTTTAAAAGTAGGATACCTGCATTGTTTACAAGAACATCCAGCTTGCCATATTTTTCGAGAATAGCCTTCGTTACCTGCTGCCATTCTGATTCATTTCTAACGTCTAATTTCATAAATTCGGCTTTGTACCCTGCTTTTTCAATTTTTTTAACCGTATCCAGACCAGCTTCTTCGTTAATATCAGTAGCAATAACTTTTGCCCCTTCTTGAGCAAAAAGAATCGCCTCAGTTTCACCTATTCCCATTCCTGCCCCAGTAATTAGTGCAACTTTTCCTGAAAGACGAGCCATTCGTATCCTCCTTACGTTCTAAATAATTTTATGACAATGTGGTTAAATTAGGATTAAAATCGAAGAAGTTGCAGTAAGGGATACAAGAGATGAAGAGTCTAAAAGGTAAAAAAGGTTTGGTTGTGGGGATTGCCAATAAGGAATCTATAGCTTGGGGATGCGCAAAAGCTCTTTACGATGCTGGAGCTGAGCTTGCAATTACCTACCTTAATGAAAAGGCTGAACCATATGTGAGGCCTCTTGCGGAAGAAGTTGAGGCAGCAATTATCATGCCACTCAATGTTCAAAATGATATTCAAATGGATACCTTATTTAAGGTGATAAGGGAAAAGTGGGGAAAACTTGACTTCCTCCTTCATTCGGTCGCTTTTGCTCCAAAAGAAGATTTACAGGGGAGAGTCACCGATTGCTCACGGGAAGGGTTTTTGATGGCAATGGATATTTCTTGCTACTCTTTTATACGTCTTGCTCACTTAGCTGAACCTCTTATGAAAGAGGGGGGAGCTTTGTTGACAATGACATATTTAGGAGGCGAAAAAGTTGTTGAGCACTATGGTGTCATGGGGCCAGTCAAAGCCGCTTTGGAAGGGGCTGTAAAATATCTAGCCGCTGATTTGGGGAGAAAAAAAATTCGTGTTAATGCCATTTCTCCTGGGCCTATTTTAACGCGTGCGGCGAGCGGCATCCCCAACTTTGATTCTCTACTTCAATTGGCACGTGAGAAATCTCCAGAACATGAGTCCGTTACGATCCAATCCGTTGGCGCGTATGCTAGATTTCTAGCAAGTGATGAAGCAGCTCTCGTTACAGGAAGCACAGTTTATGTGGATGCTGGATTTAATATTATGACAGTATAAAAAATCAAAGTTTTAGATAAGAAAAAATACGAATTTTTATGAAACCTATAAGAAAAAGATAAAAAGCTGTAGCGCTAAGTAGGCCCAATATTACAGCTGGGGGAAGTGGAGCAACAAGAATTCCATAGATCGCCATTAAACTCACAATCAAAATATCCATAAAAGTGGCGAAGAACAGTCTAAGGCATAGCTTTCTTCCCTTGGAGCAGCAGTTGGAAATACCTTAGTGCTGTAAGTGATAGCATTCGCGGAGATGATCTTAGCCTATGCTTCTTTCGTCCTTTTCTTAGATAAGTGAGCAGAAGCTAAAAAGTACTCCCTTGAACTATTCTTTCAATAAATTAGAAAGTGGTTCCTTATAAATTAATTCAAGGCGGCCTTTCTCCCAACTTAAATAATTAGTCTCTTCCTTCAAAAATCCTGCATTTGGAGATTCTTTGTACTTTTGCTTCAACCCCTCTGTGGGAGGATTAAGAATCAATAAGTTACTGTCAATACGATAAGTTGCTCCTAAGCTAGAAAAAAACTTTCCTAAGACTTTTCCGTTATTTGCATCTACTATCCACTGACTTTGGCAGTTTGTACCGCAGCCTATTGTTACGACAACATAATGTCCTGCAAAGTTAGGCCCTGCTTTCACGCCATCTTGTAGACGGGTTCTATATTTATACGCCTCTGGATAAGATTTAAGGTCTACAGGGGAAACCTTTCCTTTATAAGCTTCCAACGAAGGAAAATCTTTAAATTTAGGAAGATTAGAAGGCGAGTAGATTACCTTATTTAATATCTCATCCTTTGCAATTACTGAATTTACAGAAAGAAATAAGGATACAAAAAGAAAGGCATATTTTATTTTTGATAAGCTTCTCATAATTTTCCTTTCATAGGCAAATAAGATTACTCATTTAATGTATGAGTTCAACTAATATTCCTTCTAGCATTCAATTATATTGCTAGCATGCTTCTAAAAAAGCAAGAGAATACTTAATTTCATTTAGTATCAGAGCCATATCCATCATAAAATTGCTCACGCTCTTCATCCGTGCTTGATTCGTGAGAATCGAAGGTGACTGGGAGAGTTACAACACTTGGTGGAATATATGCGGAAGGTTGGGTTGATAGGACATAAGATGAAGGTTCGCTCAGTGAAAGAGCAGGGCTAACTTTCGAAGATTGTAGGTGAAAAAGAGTAAGATTACACTTATCCTTATAATGTCGTGTTTCGAGAAAATTATGTTCAAATATTTTTAAGTTATAGCGATCGTCGTCAACACCTGCAATGTGAGTAAAAACTTTTCCAGGATAGACAACTTCAAGAGCAAAAGCTTTTTGACGGAAGTAATGGTTAATTGAAAAAATGGATCTTAAAGCCACAATTTTTCCGTTTCTATGTCCCTCAAGTTGAGTGTTTCCCTCAGAGCCAACTGAAAAATATTTTAATAGTGTTTTTTTTCCAGGGGTTACTTCAAAAAAATCGCCTAATCCTAAATTTATAATGGCATATTGGACAACTGCATCTAGATCATCCCAAGCAGTGGCAACTACGACTGAAACTTTTTCATCATGAAAGTATTTAAGAGCCTCTAAGATATTATCTTTTAATGTATGAGAAGTGTGATGGCTCTCTTCATTAGTGATAACACCATGGCAATCAAGGATGATGCCTATTTTCTCTCCACTTATCCCCCTGCTTCGAAGAGAACGAACATGATCTATGACTTTATCAAGAGAGTCTATTTCTATAGGGTTTGCAGAAAGCTTTAGAGGGAATATGTAAGAAGTGAAGAAAAGGATTATAACAATAAAAAATCGAGAAAAAAACATGGAAAACCTTTAAATTGTAATACGGTGCAATGATCTTTATTTCTTTATAAATTCATTGTTCCTTAAAAGCTATACTTTTATGTCCACTTTTTTTAAGCCACCTCAGATAATTATGCCCCATAAATTTTCAAGAACGGGCTTTTTCTTTTCTGGAAGGGCATTTTCTCCATATTGCTTGAGGCGTGATGCTGCTTCCTTATCACTTAAGCCAGTAGCAAGATCTGTTTTTTTGTTGGAAGAATTCATGCTTTTCCTTTTAAAATGACTACACTACCTTTTCCTTGTAGCGATCTTTCATAAAAAATATGGCAATGGCTGAAATAAGGCTAGCAATACCTAAATAGAGGGCAGGGGCTGCATTATTATTGGTAAGATGAATAAGTCCTGTTGCAATAAACGGAGCCGTCCCTCCAAAGACGGCCATGCTGATGCTATGAGCAATGGAAAGTCCTGAATAACGGACAGTTAAAGGAAATAGCTCAACCAAGGTTGCTGGAATAGGAGCAAAGAACACACCCATGATAAAAGAAAGAGCTATTTGTGCAAGCAGTGCATGCATAAATCCACCCTCAAGAGAGAGAAAAAGAGGATAGGCAAAAAATGTGAAGGTAAGGGCGCCTGTAATCAAAACAGGTTTACGGCCTATCTTATCTGAAACCCAGCCAAAACAAAGAATCGATACTCCCATAGCCACCATACTTATGGTCGTCATGATCAGGCTTGAGGCCATATCAAAGTTAAGCAATGCCGTAAGAAAATTATTGATAAAAGTGACAATCAGGTAAAAACCAATGGAAAGGGTCAACTCAATAGTAATGACATAAGCAATTGTTTTTGAGTGATGTCTAAAAAGCTCAAGAAGGGGGGAAGCTTTCTCTTTGTGATGTTCTTTGGCTATTCTAAATTGTTCAGGTTCGTTGATAACCCGACGCATTATGGAGCCTACAAAACCTCCTACCACACTTAGAATAAATGGAATCCGCCATCCCCATGCCAGTACTTGATCCTCAGAGAGTAGAGTGCAGGTGGATGTGGCAACCATTGAGCCCACTAAAATTCCAATGAGAAGACTAAAAACAACCCAACTTCCATAGAGGCCTCGGTTGTGTTGTTGGGCATTCTCAACCACAAAGATCATGGATCCTGTAAATTCACCTCCCATAGAGAGACCTTGGGCTAGGCGAATAAACGTCAAAAGTAAGGGCGCAAGCCATCCAATTTGTTCATAAGTTGGCAGCAAACCAATAAGGGTTGTTGGAATCGCCATCAAGTAAATAGACCATAAAAGGGCTTTTTTGCGGCCAATTTTATCTCCTATATGACCAAAAATAGCTCCTCCTAAAGGACGCATGATAAAACCTGCTGCGAAAACGCCAAAAGTGGCTAAGAGTGAAGCAACAGTGCTGAATTTTGGAAAAAAGAGAGAACCAATAGTTGTTGCAAAGTATCCATAAAGAGCAAAATCATACCATTCAAGAGCATTTCCAATCATGCAAGAAAGAATAACACGTTTAATATAGCTCCCTTCTTCTGGAAGATTTGCAGCTTCATAGGTAAGATTTTCTGTTGTCATTTTTTTCTCCCTTTAACAAACAATATTTTTAGTTAAAGACCATTAAAGCTCTGAATTATTTAAAATTTTGTTAAAATGAGAAAATTAAACCACGCTACCCGTCACTTTTTTAAAAGATAACATTTTCCGCCCTTTCCAAAAGATTGCAGATGACTTTAATTGCTCATAAAATTCTCTCTTGTCATTTTTTTAATCAAAAAGCCTTAAGGCTTTTGAAGACCCTGCGCAATATCTTCCCAAGGTACAAGCTTGAAATTCGACCCGCCGCCTTTAGAAATACGGTTATCATGGGCCACAAAGAGGCCCATTGTGTAAGGGCCGCCGAGATTTGCAGGGGTGACGTCAATGCCGTCCGTCTCTTCCGTGCCTTCTTGGGCGCCTTTTGTAATTTTAAAAGAGCCTAAAAAACTATAGGGAGGGGAGGGGTGGTAGATATTATAACTACTGCTTCCTTGGCTTGAAGCGATCAGGTACTTATCCTCATAAAGGGCGAGACCTTCCACATCAGCTGTAAGGCCATTCTCGCCAACCTTAGCGAGCATCTGAGGCGATTTTCTCCATATGTAGCCCACCATCTTCCGCCCAAAATTTCCACTTTTCAGCGCCGCTAAATTTAAAAGTAACGACCGCATAGAAGTCATTGCCTTGCTTTTGAAGGCAGACGCCATAGGGTTTTTTCTCAAATGTGTGGTCTCCAAGGCCTAAATATGTGATTTTGCCTGTGTTTGGGGCGATGCCAAAGAAAGCAAGGCGTTTTTCAGGCTTAAAAGTAGTAACTGCAATGTCTGTCAGTGTATGGGCCATAGGAAAACCCGTTCTCAGATCCACATTGTTTATGGGGCCAATTTGAAGAGATTCTTTTAACTTTCCATCTAATGAATACACATAAAGGCCGCCATAGGGTTGTTCTTTGTTTGTGTCAAGGATCAGGCTTTGTTCAGGATATTTCTGGTTCACCCAAATGACGGGATCATCCATGATGTCGGATTTTTATAGGGTGTTGTTCTTATTAGCATCTATTTTCCATAATATATATTATGCGTTATTTTTGTATCTCGTATGCCATCTATTCCCAAACCCAATCTCTTCACATTCCTTGGTGAACACCAGAATAGAGTTTCCCGATGGTTTCATCATCAAAACGAGAACCAATGAAAAGCATCGCTTTATCAGACCATTTTTTTAGCTGAGCCATTTGACGCCTAGGGCCAAAGTTTTCCTTTTTACCAAGTGTCACTAGGTCTCTAAAGCCCTCATTGTAATGTTCCTCAAAAATGGCTTGGTTTAAGGAAAAAGTGTTAATTGTAGAAGGAACAAGCAACCCAAGCTTAACTATGAGCGATGAAGTTGAGCTTTCTAAAGCTGACCAGCCTTGAAAAAGTTTTGGAAGCGTGTGAAGAGCAGCATTAATCGTTGCAAGCCCACCAAAGCCCTTTCGAAGCCATTGAAAGTCAACAAAATGCCTTACGGAAAATGTTTTTAACCAATTTTTTAAGTTATTCTGATGAAGTTTAAACTCAATAATTCCTCGAAAAGACGTATCTAGCAAGGCGACACTCCAAAAAGAGGCCGCTTCTGCGGAAGTGCTTGCATCTAAGCCCAGAGTACCTCCTGACAAAATTGTTGAAGTGTGTAGCGGATAAATTTCAGTATCTGCAAGAGCCCCTGCCCCAACAATACAAGCTGTGAGGGTATCCAGAAAGTCCTCCTTCAAAGAAACTTTTATGACATCTAGGTCTTGCTTAAAGTTGACAGCACCAGTTTCAGACCTCATTTCTTCTTCGTCTGCTTCAACGCGTACTTTATCTTTCATCATTAAAAGGCTAATAGCTGAAATGTAATGCTCCTCAGCTTCTTGATCTCCTTGAACATTCTTTTTAGCCTTTTGTTCTAAAATGAGCTCATATACCCTTTTGGCATAAGCTGAATATCGTGGATCAGCAATTTTTTTCTGAAACTGCCGGATCCTTTCAATTATTATCTTTCTTTTCTCACGGCTATCTTCTTCGCTGACTTGTCCCTTTCCTATATAACTATAATGACTAAATAAGTCCCACAAACTTTCACTTCCAAAATTATAGTAATTTTCGCCGTAATGGAGTCCAACAAATCCTGCTAAAATATAACTCAAAAGAAAATCGTTAAGCTCATCCTTATCAAAATCTTGGTAGGTGAGAATCGTTATCATTGAATAAAGAAGAGCATTGAGCGCAGAGCTTGGAATAAGAGCAATTTGAGCTGCCTTATGGGCTTTTGATTTTTTAAAAATGTGAGGTGTTGATCGTTCGGGGTTGTGTATCTCATCCTCGGATTTAATGACTCCTCCTATAACGCCCTCTACAGGAACTCTATATTTCTTATTAAAAAGTTTCATATCCTCTTCAAGAGAAAAAAATTTTCCTTATCAATAATTGTTCCAACCCTTTTCCAGAGTTGTCTTACGGAAACAGGAGCAACATTGACAGTGATCCATACAGAAAGAGTATCGGAAAGCCACCCTCCAGAAGGAAAACCAAAAACATTGCCGATACTATAAAGAATAATTCCACAAATCGGTAAGGGAGCAACACACCCGAAAGCTCCAGCAATCACTTTCGGAGTTATGTTTTTGCATGTCTCTGGTTCTTCTTTGAAAAAACTTTCATCTAACCTGAAGATAAACCTGGGAATAGAATCCCACCCCTCATCGGGTTTGTGTATCTCCTGCACTGGAAAAGATAGTAGTCCCGTCTCTTCATTAACCATTCCCCTTCCGTCTTCTAAAAGACGGTGCAATTCCTCTTGGATTAATTGCTGGGCATTTTTTTCTTTTCGTCCGTGAGCTTTAGGACGTTCTTCAGGTGTTACGCCCAAGGAGTTAGGAAGAATAAGAAAGACGAGATTAGGCTCCCCCTTTTGAAGCCTGGGATATCCAAGTAATAAGGATTTGATGATTTGAGGGTCACATTCTTCTATCTTAAGATTTTTTATATTTCTAAATCTTTTTCTTAACTTTTGACGTATTTCTTGAGCAATTTCATTTCCAGCAGGATTTTGTAAACTCTCTTCTTCTGCTTTGCCTTTACTTCGTTTTGGACGTTTTAAAAGTTCTTCTTCCTCTTGGCCTTCTGCCTCCATTGCTATGGCAGGTGCACCATAGAAACAAAAGAAATTCACTAAAATAAGAAGAGAAAACAAAGACTTAAGTAGCATTGGCGGTTCCTCGTCAATAAGAATAAGCTTATTTTCTTTTAACTTATAGACAGATAAAAATTAATCTCTTACAGAAATTAAGAAATTTTTAATTGATTGCATGTAAAATAAAAAGTATTAAATAATAATTGGAGGCTATTTATGATATACTCGCGAAAATTTATACAAAAAATCTTTCTTGGATTCATTTGTATGATAATTTTTCAAGGAGTAGAAGGAAATTTTTCTTCTGCAAAGGCAATGAATCTTATGGAAAAAGAAGCTACAAATCAATTAAAAAACGATGAAGTGTTTCAACTTAACTCTAATGAAAATAGCTGTTCTTTAACAGATCCTCGTTGTTCAACAAACGAACAGCTATAGTCTTTCTCTACCATAGCATTTTCTTTTACTTTTACGGAAGTAATGGTGGGAAAGGAGCTTCTCAGCTTAGTGAGCAGTTCTGGAGAGATTTCGCCAATCAGAGACACATCCGCTAGTTTTTTTAGTTTTTCCCCATCGACTGTACATAATTCCTGCAGAATTTCTGGTAAGTTTTGACTTGTGAGAGAAAGCGTTTCTATATGAAGACAGTGATTCCATATCATCAGCAAAGCTTTTTTTATAAAGGGCCCTTCAAAGATAAATTCTTTAATCTCTGGGCATGTAGAGCTTGCTGCAGCAGAACTCAAACGGTATGGTATTGAGGTAGCAAATTCTTCTTTTTTAAAAGTTAAATGAAGAGAGTCATAAGATCCAAGCTCAAAGTACGTTCTTATTATTTTTTCATCTTTCAAAGTAGCGTTGAAAAGAGTTATGTTAATTCTTTTTTGTGGCCTAAGTAGCATTACAAACTCGTCCTTTTCCTCTGTTATATTCTCTACAGTGATAATAAGAGACGGGGGTATAACTTCTTTAATGAACTGTACCACCTCACCTTTTCTTTTAGCTTGCCATACCTCCATCCTTCTTTTAATAGAAGATCCCCACTTTTCCAGTAATGATTCATCTTCTGAATATCCTTTCATACAGTACACTGGCCCTAAGCCCATTACAGTTACGAAAAAAAGACTACAAATGAGGCAAGCGGCTTTCCCTGTAAATTTCATGAATATCATTTGATTTCTCCCTGCCCTATAGGCTTGTAAATATGAGGTTCCATGAGTGAAATTGCATCTTAGCAAAATAGATATCTCAACACTATATAAAAAACGTCAAATAAACCTCCTTCTATTCCAATTCTAAAGGTCTTTCTTATTCACAAAAAGATTGTTAGGGTATTGTAAATTAATCATAGCAACGCAGAAGAAAACCATGACCGATGTTGGCTTTTATCATTTGACCACGTCTCCTTTGGAGAGGGCCCTCCCCCTCCTCCTTGAGAAAACCCTTGCGGCACAAAAACGCGCTGTTGTGATGTGTGTTAGTGATGAACGCCTCGATTATCTTAATAGTGCCTTGTGGACCCTTGGACGGATTAGCTTTATCCCCCATGGCAGCGCTAAGGAAGGCATGGCGGAAGATCAACCGGTATGGCTCACAACTCTTGATGAAAACCCCAATGGAGCTCAATTTTTGTTTCTCACGGAAGGAGCTAACTCCCCTTCCCTCGCCTCCTATGAGCGATGCCTTGATATCTTTGATGGCAATGATTCTGCGGCCCTTGCAGCCGCCAGAGCCCGCTGGAAAGCCTATAAGGATGCGGGGCATGCGGTGACCTACTGGAAACAGAATGAGGCTGGCGGATGGGAGAAAGGGTAACTAAGAAGAAGTCCTAAAAATGTGGTTTTTTCAGTTGTCTTGGGCTCTTATTAGGATTACAAATTAAAGAATGCAGACAGCAACAAATAAAATTGAGGGTTCCATGATTACGATTCGCTTTCCTGATGGTTCACATCGGGAATTTCCAAAAGGTATTACGGGATGGGAAATCGCGAAAAATCTCAGCACTAGCCTTGCGAAAGAAGCGGTTGCCGTGCGCGTGGATGAGGATCTTTGGGACCTGACCCGTCCGATTGAAGCGGATGTAGCATTTGAAGTGATCAAGCGCCCCTCAGAACATGGCCTTGACGTTTTACGCCATGATGCGGCCCACGTCTTTGCGGAAGCGGTGAAGGAACTCTATCCGGAAACGCAAATCACCATCGGCCCCTCCATTCAAGATGGTTTTTACTATGATTTGTATCGTGAAGAATCCTTTACGCCAGAAGATCTGAAACGCATTGAAGAGCGTATGCACGACATTGTGAATCGGGATGAACCCTTGACCCGGGAAGTTTGGGATCGCAACGAAGCTATTAAGTACTTTAAGGATCTGGGTGAAATTTTTAAGGCTGAAATTATCTCTGACCTCCCTGAGGACAGTGAAATCACCATTTATCGCCAAGGAAATTTTGTGGATTTGTGCCGTGGCCCTCACCTCCCCTCCACAGGAAAACTGGGACACGCCTTTAAATTGATGAAACTTGCAGGCGCTTATTGGCGTGGCGACCCCAAAAATCCTGTATTGCAACGCGTTTATGGAACAGCCTGGTCTACAGAAAAAGATCTTCAGGATTATTTAACACGTCTTGAAGAAGCAGAAAAAAGAGATCACCGCAAACTGGGAAAGGAAATGGACCTTTTCCACATGCAAGAAGAAGCTCAAGGAAGCGTATTTTGGCACCCCAAAGGTTGGACCCTTTATCGCCTGCTGCAAAATTATATTCGGGACAAAATTTCTGCAGAAGATTATGTGGAGGTTAATACGCCCCAACTTTTGGATAGCTCCTTTTGGAAAGCCTCTGGCCACTGGGATAAGTTCCGCGAAAACATGTTTGTGGTGGAGGATGTGGATAAAACCCTCGCTTTAAAGCCTATGAACTGCCCTTGTCATGTTCAAATTTTCCGTCAAGGTATCAAGAGCTATCGGGACCTCCCCCTACGTATGGCTGAATTTGGCTCCTGCACACGCAATGAACCTTCAGGAGCTCTTCATGGACTCACGCGCGTACGGTCTATGGTTCAGGATGATGCCCACATTTTCTGCCGTGAAGATCAAATTGAAGAAGAGACGCGGAAATTCTGCCTTCTTTTGCTTAATGTATATCGTGAGTTAGGTTTTGAAGAACTAACGGTCAAATTTTCTGACCGTCCTGCAGTTCGTGCCGGTGAAGATGCGGTCTGGGATAAGGCGGAGGCTCGTCTTGAAGCCGGCGCACGCGCTTCGGGCCTTAGCTATACATTGAATCCTGGCGAAGGGGCTTTTTATGGACCTAAACTTGAATTTATTTTGAAAGACGCCATTGGCCGTGATTGGCAATGCGGAACCCTTCAGCTGGATTTCGTCCTTCCTGAAAGGTTAGAGGCTTCCTACATTGGTGAAGATGGTCAAAAACACCGCCCCGTGATGCTTCATAGGGCTATTCTAGGATCACTTGAACGTTTTATTGCCATTTTCATTGAACACTATGCAGGAAAATTCCCTCTCTGGGCAGCTCCCCTTCAAGCGGTTGTGGCCACCATTACCCAAGAAGCTGATGTATATGCCCAAAAGGTTTGTGAAAAACTCAAAGCTGCGGGATTGCGAGTAGAATTGGACATTCGTAATGAGAAAATTAACTATAAGGTGCGGGAATTAAGCCTTCAAAAGGTTCCCTATATCCTTGTTGTTGGCAAGCGTGAGGCTGAGGAAGGGACAGTTGCGTTACGTAAATTAGGGGGTGAGGCTCAAGAAGTCCTTGATCTTAATGAAGTATTAGGTAAAATGTTACAAGAAGCGCTACCGCCCCATAAGCGGTAAGAGTTTTATTTTTTTTAATTAAACATTGGAGTCGTTACATATCTAAATATACGAACGAAGACAAGGGAAACGCCTCAAATGGCCCCCGCGTCAATGAAAAAATTTCTTCCCTTAAAGTCAGATTAGTTGATGAAAATGGGGAAATGGTTGGTGTGCTATCACAAAAAGAAGCTCTTGAAAGAGCCTATAAAGCAGGTCTTGATTTAGTCGAGGTATCTCCGAACGCCGATCCGCCTGTATGTAAAATCTTGGATTATGGCAAATATAAATTCGAAGAGCAAAAGCGCCGTGCTGAAATGCGCAAGAAACAAAAAATTATTGAAATAAAAGAAGTGCAGCTCCGCCCCGGCATTGATAAGCATGACTTTGAGGTCAAAATGCGGAGTGCGCGGAAATTCATTGATGACGGAGATAAGCTAAAAGTGACTCTTCGCTTCAGGGGGCGTGAGCTTTCTCACCAAGAACTTGGGATGGACGTTCTCAACCGTGTAAAAGAGACGCTTCAGGACATTGCTAAAGTTGAGCATGACCCGAAATTTGAAGGTAAAAGGGTTATCATGATCCTTGCACCTTTGAAGTAGGTTAGCTTTTCTCAGATCCTGAGACCTTGAGCGTAGCGAAAGGTGTTCAGGATCTGTTTTCACACTAACTCAGCTAAGTATATGAAAACTTCTAAATATCTTTTACAATAGGACACTATGGAACTGGATCCAAAAAAACTCTATTTCTTGCCCCTGGGGGGATCGGGGGAAATTGGGATGAATCTCAATCTCTACCACATCCGCGGTAAGTGGTTGATGGTAGACCTGGGGGTTACATTTGACCAAACACCTGGCATTGAAGTTCTCATGCCGGATACAGCTTTTATTGAAGAGCACGCCCAAAATCTGGCGGGTCTTGTCCTCACCCATGCCCATGAGGATCACATTGGCGCTATTCCATACCTCTGGCCACGCCTGAAATGTCCTATGTTTGCAACACCTTTCACCGCTTCTCTCATTCGCCATAAGCTTAAAGAAGCCGGTCTTCATGCACCACTTAATGAAATTCCCCTCTCAAAGGGCGTGGATATTGGCCCCTTCACCGTTGATTTTTTTGGCATTACCCATTCCATTCCTGAGCCCAACGTTTTAGCCATTCGTACCGCTGCGGGAACGATTGTGCATACGGGCGATTGGAAAATCGACCCTGATCCCCTGATTGGAGAGCCCACAGATATAGCGGGCCTTAAAAAACTGGGGGATGAAGGCGTTTTAGCCCTTGTATGTGACTCAACAAACGTCTTTGTGCCAGGCAGGTCTGGCTCGGAAAAACCAATTCGGGACAACTTGATTAAGCTTGTCAGCGAATTTCCAGGGAAGCGCGTTTTAATTGCTTGCTTTGCTTCAAACGTGGCGCGGGTTTCCAGCTGCGCCGAGGCTGCCATTGCCAACCACCGCCATGTTGGCCTTGTGGGCCGTTCTCTTCACCGTGTGAATGAAGTAGCCCGCGAATTGAATTACTTTAAAGAGTACCCTCCTTTTCTTAGCCATCATGATGCGGGCTTTCTTGAGCGCCATGAGACTCTTCTTATCTGCACTGGAAGCCAAGGCGAGCAAAGAGCCGCTCTTTTACGTATCGCTAAAGGGGAAGACAGACACATTTTTTTGGAGACAGGTGATGTGGTTATCTTTTCTTCACGGCAGATCCCTGGCAATGAAAAGGCAATTTCAGCCCTCCAAAATCTTCTTGTGCGCAATGGCGTTCAAGTGATTACGGCTAATGAAAACGACATCCATGTCTCGGGCCATCCTAACCGTGATGAACTCGTAGAGATGTATTCTTGGATTCGCCCGAAAATTGTCGTTCCAGTTCATGGGGAAGATCACCATATTGTAGAGCAAGCCAAATTGGCTTCCGATCATAAAGTACCCTTTGTCATTACGCCTCATAATGGAGATTTAATTGAACTCTCCCCTAAAGGGCCGCAACTGATTGGCGAAGTTCCCTCGGGACGCCTTGCCCTTGATGGCAGAAAACTTATCCCCTTACGCGGAGAAGTGATGCATGAAAGGCACCGCTTGATGAGCACTGGCCATGCTCTTGTGACTCTTCTTTTGAAACAAGATGGCGCCTTTAAGTATCCGCCCACAGTTCTTTTGACGGGAATTGCGGCAGGAGAACAGCTAGATATTCTCACAGCCCATTGCATTGGCGCTGTAGAAGAAGCTTTTATGGCCCTTCCCATCGAAGATAGAAAAGAAGATGATGTGGTCTCTGAGGCAGCTCGTCTTGCCACTCGACGCGTTTTGGGGGCATACTACGGGAAGAAAACATTAACCCACGTGCAGGTATATCGCGTTTAAAGGAGAACTTTATGATTGGAAACTTAAATCACGTTGCCATTGCTGTCCCTGACTTAGATGCTGCCATAAAGCAATATCAAACTGTTTTTGGCGCCTTTGTGACTAGTCCTCAAGACCTTGCTGATCATGGTATTCGCCTTGCTATCGTAAATCTTGCCAATACAAAGATCGAATTAATAACGCCCTTGGAAGATGCCTCCCCTATTGCTAAGTTTCTTGAACGAAACCCCGCAGGCGGTCTTCATCACCTCAGCTATGAGGTGCCTGATATTATTGCCGCCCGGGATCAACTTACGGCTGCAGGTCTAGAGGTGATTGGCGATGGAACGCCTCAAACGGGGTATCATAATACACCTATCCTCTTCTTTAATCCCAAGGACTGCTTGGGCGTTTTGATTGAGTTGGAAGAGGTAAAAACGACCCTCCAACAAGAGCGGATTAAAATTACTTCTGCCGTTCACACGAGTCATTATTCAAAAGAACCTTCCTTAGAAGGGGTTGAGGGGATCGGCATTGGGCTTAATGTGGACTTTAGAGCGTCTACTCCCAAGGATAATTTGGAAGAGAATTAACCGATGCGAGGAATCCAAGAAGAGATTTCCTCATGACCTTTATGACCGGCCTTCTCCTTTATGTGGTCATTTGGGTTGTCGTCCTTTTTATGGTTCTCCCTTGGGGTGTTCACGTTCCCGAAAAAATCGAAAAAGGCCACGCTACCAGCGCCCCAGAAAATCCGTATATGGGGATTAAACTCCTGGTGACAAGCTTGATTGCAATCCTTCTCTGGATTGTGGCTTATTTGGTCTTAAGGCCTTAGGATAGGCCCTCTTCCTCTACTTCTACAGGCCGCGTCACCAGCGTGCGAAATTGTGGAACGCCATCTTTAGGGTAAAACCAACCAAATCCTTCATCAGCATCTGCAGTAAAACTACTTGCTTGAAAAGCCCCTATATTGGGATCAGAGGGATGGAACAAACTGACTGCCATATAAGGTAAGGTTCCTTCTACCGGCAACGTTTTTTTACGCTCTGTAAATTTACATACCAGCTCATAAGCAGCTTCTACAGCTCCTGCTCTATCCTCTTGCGAAATCTCAGAGGTAAAAAGTGGTAAAATCATAGCCAGCCCTCGGTTTTGAATACGCTCCAGGTTAGCATCATTAACTCCCCCTTCTGAGTCTATTTGCCTTGTAATCCCGAGACTTATCCACTTTTGGATAATAGGATGATGTGCTGTCGGATGAGCTTCACTTCCTTCAGCATAGCCACGAGAAGGCATGCGCCCAAATTGAATAAATCCAAGGGAAATTTTATCACTCCCGTCAACTTGAGAGAAAAGAGAGTAAAGATGATAGGGATTTTTAGCTCCTTGACGATTAGTGTTTTGAAGCATAAAACGTCCTTCTGAGCCTTCCTCAGCAGGATATCCCTCCTTTATAGGAAGAGCGGCAAGAACTCCTTTATAACTCTCCAAAGACTCAAGTTCAGCTGAACTTAAAAAAAACCTTCTATCTCCTGCCGGATTTTTCCAAACAGCATGTATCCTTTGGCCATCCTCTTCTGTATCAATTTCCTCAAATGACTCCCAGTTAGCAAAGCTTTGGCCGATAGATAAGGGGAATGCTACGGAAACAAGAAGGGCAATTTTTTTAAACATGAAAGTCTCCAAGGTTAATGTTAAAATGCTTACTTATTACTTATAAAATTTGGCTGGAAAACAATCAAGAAAATTTGCATTTGTGAAAATGAAGCCTTTATACAAAGGCAGGTTTTTTCATGAGGGCTTCTTTCTCTGATGTCATCATCAAGCCATAAGTTACGGCAGAGATGAAAAGGCCAATAAACCATGCATAGTGATAGAGGGGCACAAGGAATTCAAAGGCAGATCCCACTGATAACACCTTTATTTGAACGAGGAAGCCAGGAATATTTGGCAAAACGCCCAAGACAAGGGCAGAAATGGCTTTGAGATTGTAACCGCGCCAATAGGTGTAATCCCCTTCTCTCTTATAGAGGTCCTTAAGGTTCAAATTTGTGCGGCGGATGATGTAGTAATCCATCAGGATGATACCTGCAATGGGTCCGAGAAGGGCTGAGTAACCAATCAACCACGTAAAAATGTAACCTGAAGGGTCTGCCAATAGCTTCCAGGGCATCATAAGAATGCCCAGGATTCCGGTAATGAGACCGCCGGTTTTAAAGCTGATATGCTTCGGCGCGAGATTTGAAAAGTCATTAGCGGGACTAACTACATTGGCAGCAACGTTGGTGGTGAGGGTGGCTAGCACAACGGTGATGACAGACAAAATAACAATCACGGGGTTGTCAAATTTTTGGATCAAGATGATGGGATCCCAAATGGCCTCCCCATAAATGGCAAGGGTGGCGCTGGTCACCACAACGCCAATAAAAGCAAAGAATGTCATGGTGGTGGGAAGGCCCAAAGCTTGCCCATAAATTTGTGCCTTTTGATCCTTGGCGTAGCGGGTAAAGTCGGGAATATTAAGACTTAATGTGGCCCAAAAGCCAATGATTCCGGTAACGGCGGCAAAGAAATAAGGATAAAATTCAGCATTGCTTTCAAATTTAGAGGCAGTTTGAAAAACCTTATGTAAGCCTTCTGCATTTTGATAGGCCCAATAGAGAAGCGCAATGCCTCCTAAAATCAGGAAAGGCGCGCATAAGGTCTCAAGCCATTTAATGGAGTTGAGTCCTTTGCACACAAAGAAAATATTCATCAACCAAAAGATCATAAAGCAGACAAACGGCATAAATCCAACGCCTAGGATCTCTCCTGGGATATGGGCCGCATGAGGCCAGAACAAAAGCACCAGGGTGTAAATGGCTGTCCCGCCAATCCAGGTTTGGATGCCAAACCAGCCGCAGGCGACGAAAGCTCTGAGAAGAGCAGGAATATTTGATCCTAAAATACCAAAGCTGGCCCGGGTAAAGACAGGAAACGGAATGCCGTATTTCACACCCACGTGACCATTCAAAATCATGGGGATGAGGACAATCAGGTTGCCCAAGAAGATTGTCATCAGCGCCTGTAGCCAACTCATGCCACCTTCAATCAAGGAAGAGGCCATCATGTATGTGGGGATTTGAACGGAAAGACCAATCCATAAAGTGAAAAAATTAAAACTGGTCCAATTTTTTTGAGAGCCCTCAATGGGAGCTAGATCTTTGTTGATAAGATCATCGGTCATGATTCAACACCATATTAGAATTTACCTTTTTTACGGTAATCTTTAAGTCAATGTCAAACATAAAATCGTGCTTTGTAGCCTGGTGCCGTCGGAGAGAATCGGACTCTCGACCTCACCCTTACCAAGGGTGTGCTCTACCACTGAGCTACGACGGCAAGATTCGCGCAAGATGCCACACTGTCGCTCTGCAATCAAGAGCTGAGATAAAGGTTTGAAAAAAAATTTGACGATACCTTTAGAAAATGTTTAGGATGCCTCCTATGACAATATCTCTTCCCCCAAAAAAGCCCCCTCACCCATCGATCCTTGAAAGGAAAAAGTTAGTTGAGGCGAGGGAACGGCGCCTTGCGGAAGCTCTTCGTGAAAATTTAAAAAAACGGAAAGAGCAGTTGCGGGGGCGAAAGCCTCCGGTTATTAGTGATTAGAAACAATTTGTCTCATTTTCTCATTGACCCGCTTTGAAATTCGGGTATTTTAAACATAATTCTTGGGCCTGTAGTTCAGTGGTCAGAACCCTCCGCTCATAACGGAGTTGTCGCAGGTTCGAATCCTGCCGGGCCCACCATCCGCCTTACTATTTTATAGGAGTAACTTTTTTTATGGCATCTCAACAATATATATATGTTATGAAGGGCCTGACAAAGGTTTATCCGGGCTCACGAGAAGTTTTTAAGGATATTTGGCTGTCTTTCTACCCTGGCGCTAAAATTGGCATCATCGGTGTCAATGGTTCAGGAAAATCTACTTTGATGAAAATCATGGCTGGGATGGATAAAGAATTTAATGGAGAAGCCTGGGCTGCAGACGGTACAACCGTGGGTTACCTTCCTCAAGAACCAGAACTTAATCCCAATTTGACTGTTGAAGAAAACGTGATGGAAGCCCTTTCGGAAACAAAGATGCTTCTTGACAAGTTTGAAGCCATTAGCGCGCGCTTTGCCGAGCCTATGGAAGACGATGAGATGACCGCCCTTCTGGCTGAGCAAGCTGAACTCCAGGATAAAATTGAAGCGGCCGAGGGCTGGGATATTGGCCGTAAGGTTGAAATTGCCATGGATGCTTTGCGTTGTCCTCCGGGAGATGCAGACGTAAAGAATCTTTCTGGTGGTGAAAAACGACGAATTGCCCTGTGCAAGCTCCTTCTTCAACAACCAGATATTCTTCTCCTCGACGAGCCCACAAACCACCTGGATGCGGAATCAGTAGCTTGGCTTGAGCGTCATCTCCAAGAATATAAGGGGACTGTTATTCTTGTTACCCACGATCGCTACTTCCTGGATAATGTTGTTAAGTGGATTTTAGAGCTAGATCGTGGCCAGGGGATTCCTTTTGAAGGAAACTATTCTGCCTGGCTTGAGCAAAAACAAAAGCGCCTTGAGCAAGAAGGTAAGCAAGAAGGGGCACGACAGAAAACTCTTGCTCGAGAGTTAGAATGGATTCGTCAGTCACCTAAAGCCCGCCAAGCCAAAAGCAAGGCGCGTATTCAATCTTATGAGGAATTGCTAGCTCAAGATGCGCGCAAATCTCAAGAAACGGCCCAAATTATCATTCCTGCAGGACCTCGCTTGGGCGCAACAGTTATTGAAGCTCAAGAGCTTTCCAAAGGCTTTGGGGATCGCCTTCTCATCGAAAAACTGAATTTTAAGCTGCCTCCAGGAGGCATTGTCGGCGTTATTGGTCCTAATGGTGCTGGTAAAACCACCCTCTTTAAACTCATTACAGGACAGGAAAACCCTGATGAAGGAACTTTCCGCGTGGGTGAGTCAGTTGTCCTTGGTTATGTGGATCAATCCCGAGATACACTGGCTTCCAATAAAACTGTTTGGGAAGAAATTTCGGAAGGGAATGAAGAGATTGAGCTCGGCAAACGCAAAATGCAAAGTAGAGCCTATTGCGCTAGCTTTAACTTTAAAGGCGCCGATCAGCAGAAAAAAGTAGGGCAGCTTTCCGGTGGAGAGCGTAATCGTGTCCATTTGGCCAAAATGTTGAAATCGGGTGTGAATGTTCTCCTCCTCGACGAGCCCACCAACGATTTGGATATTGATACCTTACGTGCTCTCGAGGAAGCTCTTCTCGAGTATGCCGGCTGCGCTGTTGTCATTAGCCACGACCGCTGGTTCCTTGACCGAATTGCAACTCATATCCTGGCCTTTGAGGGCGACAGCCATGTGGAATGGTTTGAAGGAAACTACCAAGCCTATGAGGAGGACCACAAGCGGCGCTGTGGGATAGATGCTGACCAACCCCATCGTTTGAAGTATAAGCCTTTGGTTAGGAAAATAGCTTAGTACACAAATCTGTAAATCACCAAGGAGATCCTAAGTGTCCCCCTCGTCTTGCTCTGGACCTCAGGATGAGATATCTTTTATATTTAAATACAAAGAGTTGTCATCCTGAGGAGCCCTTTAGGGCGAACTCAGGGTCTCTTCAATAACATAGTTGACGACAGAAATATGTCATTTTCCTTGGCGTATGAAAATCCGTCAGATGGTAAGAATAGCTGTAAGTTTTTCTCATGACAATGCTCCTTGCCTTATCACCCTCTTCCTTTTAAGAATATGGTTATGAATGCAACGCCGCCCCTTTTAACCCTGAATAATGCGCACCTCCGGTTTGGAGAGCGGATCATCTTTGACGATGTCTCTCTCTCCCTATTTCCGCGCGATCGCGCGTGCCTTGTGGGGCGGAATGGAAGTGGCAAATCAACCCTTCTTAAAGTCATCACAGGACGGCTTGATCTAGATCGGGGAGAGCGCTTTTCAAAGCCTCACCTTAAAATTGGCATTCTCGATCAATCCTTGGCTCCTTCAAAACCTCTTTCCATTCAAACTTATTTAGAGAGTCAGCTGGAGGGCAAGGTTGAAACCCATCATCTTGGGGAAACCTTAAGTCACCTCGAGCTTGCGCCTGAAAAAATGCTGAACGACCTTTCAGGAGGTGAATCCCGGCGCGTCATGTTGGCAAAGACCCTTGTGGGAAAGCCAGATGTGCTTTTGCTGGATGAGCCCACCAACCATCTGGATCTCCCCACCATTGAATGGCTTGAGGATTATCTTAAATCCTACCCAGGGGCCATCCTTATGATTAGTCATGATCGCACCTTTCTTACAAAGCTATCTCAACGCACCTTTTGGCTGGATCGAGGAGAGCTACGCATTCTTGAAAAAGGCTACCCCGAATTTGATGATTGGGCGGAGACCATTCTGGAGCATGAAATACGCACCCAAGAAAAACTTTCCCAGAAAATTGCTCAAGAAACGGAATGGCTCCATAAGGGGGTAACTGCGCGCCGGCGCCGAAACCAGGGCCGCCTTCGCAATCTTCTTTCTCTGCGCCAGGAAAAAAAGCAGCACCAGGGTCCACAAAGTTCCATTGTGATTTCAAATCAAGAAGACATCTCCGGGAGCAAATTAGTTTTTGAAGCCAAACATGTGTTTAAAAGTTTCACGGGTCGCCCTTTGATCAAGGATTTTTCTTGCCGCATCCTAAGGGGAGAGCGCATCGGCATCATTGGGCCCAATGGTGCTGGGAAATCTACTCTTTTGAAACTTTTGACAGGGGAACTCTCTCCTGACAAAGGCAACATTCGGCGGGCAAAAAACTTGGAAATTGCTCTCTTTGATCAAACTCAAGGCTCTTTAGATTTGGAATCAACGCCTTGGCAAACTCTTTGTGAGGGCGGCGGCGATCAAGTCATGGTCCAAGGCACACCGCGTCATGTGATGGGATATCTGCAGGACTTTCTCTTTGATCGCAAGCAAGCTCTGACTCCTTTAAAAAGTCTGTCGGGGGGCGAGCGCAATCGTCTTTTGCTGGCAAAAATCCTTGCAAAGCCCAGCAATCTCTTGATCCTCGATGAGCCCACCAATGATTTGGATATGGAAACCTTGGATCTTCTCCAGG
Source organism: Alphaproteobacteria bacterium (assembly GCA_019748065.1). Classification (GTDB taxonomy): domain Bacteria; phylum Pseudomonadota; class Alphaproteobacteria; order UBA9655; family UBA9655; genus UBA9655. The sequence continues at coordinate 40,756 of JAIEQB010000006.1, forward strand.
AATATTTGGCCGATTATCCTGGAACTTTGCTCCTTGTCAGCCACGATCGCGACTTTCTCGACCGCACAACCACCAGTATCCTTGCCCTCGAGGGAGAAGGCCGCGTGCAAATGTACAGGGGCGGGTATACGGATTATGTGGTGCAGCGCCCCTCTCAAAAAGTTTTAAAAGAAGAGAAGAAAAAAAGTGAGTCGCCGCCCCCTCCTCCCAAAGCAAAAGAAAAACTGACCTATAAGGACGCGCGGGATTTGTCCCTTTTGCCGCAAGAAATTGAGGATCTTACGGGGCGAATTCAATCCTTAGAAAAGCGAATGGAAGATCCAACTTTTTATCAAAAAGATCCGGAAGGTTTTGACAAAGTCATCGCCGAGCTTCAAGATTTAAGGCACCGCATCACGGAAAAAGAAGAACGCTTGATTGCCCTTTTAATCAAGGAAGAAGAGCTCCAAAAAGGATAAAACATGCTAAACTTTCACAAAGCTCCCTCCCCTCATTTTAATGAGCGCGCCCTGCCCCTTGATTCCATCATTCTCCACTACACCGATATGCCAACTGCAGATGAGGCTCTTGCCTGGCTGTGTCATCCCACGTCACAGGTCAGCGCTCATTACCTTATTGATGAGGCCGGAAAGACTTATCACCTGGTTGAGGATGAAAAACGGGCCTGGCATGCGGGAGAGAGCTTTTGGCAAGATTGCACAGATATAAACAGCTGCTCCTTGGGAATTGAACTTTCCAATCCTGGCCATAGTCATGGGTATCAGCCCTTTCCAGAGGCTCAAATTGACGCTCTTCTTCAGTTGTGTGAACAATTAAGTGCCCGCTGGGGTATTCCCAAAAACCGGATTTTGGGCCATTCCGACATCGCTCCCCGCCGCAAGCAAGATCCGGGCCATCTTTTTCCTTGGGAAGTACTTTCAAGAGAAGGATTAGGGTTGTGGCCAACTTCATCAGATGCCTACTCTGAATTGACGCCCTGCGACTTGATCGCGGGGTCCAGGAAAACGTCACAATGGATCCCGCGGTCGAGCCGCGGGACGTCAAGTTTTATAGAAGAGGGATTAACCACCATCGGTTATGAAACCGTCTCCCTTCCCCATACGATCAGAGCCTTTAAGCGTCATTTTCAACCCCATCAAGGAGATGACCGGGCTGATGGAGAGACCCATCTTTTGATTCAAGGCTTGTTAGATAGCCTAAAAATGCATATATAAAAGAGAACAGATGGCCGGAGAGGTGATGCGTTTTCGCAGAGGAAAGTCCGGGCTCTTTATAGGCACGGTGCCGGATAACGTCCGGCGAGGGTAACCTTAGGGAAAGTGCAACAGAAAGCAAACCGCCTGGCAACAGGTAAGGGTGAAAGGGTGCGGTAAGAGCGCACCGCGCCTTTGGTAACAAAGGTGGCATGGTAAACCCCACCGAGAGCAAGACCAAATAGGAATGGCATATAACCTGTCTATAGGTTGTCATTCGGGTCGGTCGCACGAGGCGTAAGGTAACTTACGTCCCAGATGAATACCTCTCCCCTCCTTGGAGGGACAGAACCCGGCTTACAGGCCATCTGTTTTACTCTTCGCCTTTTTTCTCCACGCTGACCATCCATTTTTGCTTGCGGAAGGAATCAACCAACTGGTTAATTTCTTCAGGGGCCATCCCCAGCACATGGAGTAAGGAAGTCGCTAACTGAGCTGTGGGTTCAACGGTTTCTGGCACCACAAGGCGAGCGCCCGACTTCATCAATTTTTCATGATGTTTGTGATCTTTAACCCGCACACAAATAGGCAAATCAGGGAACCGGCGTCTTAACATCATCACAACCCGAACAGAAGAGCTGGCCTGGTTGAGGGTAATCACAACAACCTTTGCTCTCGCAGCCCCAATAGATTGCATCACCTTAAGTTGCTTGGCATCCCCAAAAAAGACGGGATAACCCTTATCTCTTCCTTCGGTCACTCGCCGCATATCCGTATCAATAGCCACAAAAGGAATCATACGTGACGCCAACAAATCCCCCAGCATTTGCCCCACACGTCCAAAACCTGCAACGATCACATGGTTTTGAAACTCCCGAATTTCTTCTTCCTCAATAGTAGGATCCGCATGAGTCTCACGCATTAAGAACTTATCAGAAATCCATTTGCCCAGAATAGCCAAAAGAGGCGTCAGCACCATGGAAAGGATCACCACGAGGAAAAGAATATCTTCATACCCTTGAGGCAAAAAATCTCGCGCAACGCCGGGGGAAAAAATAACGAAAACAAATTCGCCTCCCCCCGCTAATAACAAAGATGTGCGTAGAGCTAAGGAGACCTTAAGGACATTGAAACGGCAGAGAACAAAAGTAACGGCAATTTTTAAGACCAAGACAAAGGCTAAAAGTCCCAAAACAAGCAAAACTGAGTTTAGAAAGATTCCCAAATTAATGCCCATACCAACGGACATAAAGAAAACTCCCAGCAACAGACCTCTAAAGGGCTGAATGTCGGCTTCTATTTGATGGCGATATTCGGTCTCTGCCAAAAGGATCCCGGCCAAAAAGGCCCCTAATTCCCTGGAAAGACCAGCAAACTCAGTCAAAAAGGCTGTCCCTAGAATCACTAAAAAGGTGGTCGCCATAAAAAGTTCGGAACTGCCACTTTGAGCAACCGCACGATAGAGAGGCCGAAAAACAAGGCGGCCCAAACCGCCAATGGCTAGCAACACAAACAAGGCCTTCATAATAGCAAAGGAGAGCGCTACTATAAGGCTTTCCTCTTTTCCACTAAAGGTTGTTGCCAAGATGAGAAGGAATACAACCGCAATGTCCTGGAATAAAAGGATAGAAAAAGAAATGCGCCCAAAGCGATAGGCCATCTCTCGGCGGTCACTAAGAACTTGCAACACAACGGCTGTTGAAGAGAGGGAAAGAGCGCCGCCGACCAAAATGGCAGCTTCCTTCGAAAAACCAGCCGCCATGCCAATAAAAGCAAAAAGAGCCCCGGTGATCACAACCTGGGGTACCCCCAAACCAAAAACGTATTTTTTTAAGGAATTGAGGCGCTGGAGAGGCAGCTCAAGCCCGAGAGTAAACAGCAAGAAAACAACCCCGATTTCGCCTAAAAACTGAGTATCCGTTGGATCTTTTATGATTTGTAACATATGGGGACCAACAAGCATGCCAGCGGCAAGATAACCCAAGACAGGACTTGCCTTCATGCGCCGAAAGAGAAATACAACCCCCACAGCCGCCATTAAAAAGGCTAAAATCGTATATAAATAGTGTACGTTTGGATCCACGCCCACCCCATTCTCCCTTACTTTTTTCTAAGTATAACACGCGAATTGGAAATTCATAGTGCACAGGTATCGCCCACCCGTGTTAGCTTGAAACATGGGTGGGCAATATAATCGTCATCATTTTAATCAAAACACAAAATGGGTTTGTGTAAAATCAATTCACATATATGATTACAAGTTTAACCACATCAATTTTACTCCGTCTCCACCCATCGAAGCTCAGGAAAAATAAGATTTTCTTCAGAAGTCCCCTCACTAACACCAGGTAAAATAAGCATTTTTGCAGAATCTAGTTTTTGAATTAGCTCATCAGGAGTCTTAGCTTCCAAAGTTAGGTTCCATCCTCCTGGTACAGGTGACGGCATACCGTATGGTACTTCAACATTAACGTCAAAATAGAAGCCTTCTATCTTCCCCCCCCTGCCTTGAATTGTTCTTATAACGCTTTTGAATGAATCATTTTTGAGCCCAGCATGATGAAAATTCACTACTTTTCCAACTTTCAAAGCATGCTTATACTCCCCTTCGGGAAATTCTATGGATTCAACATCGTCTCTCCCATCTATCTGGTAAACTACCCAGGCTCTAAGCGAAGATTTAAATTCCTGTCCCGAGTCGTTCTCCACCCTTAGCGCACTCCCGTCAGTTGACATGGTAGCAAATACGCAAAGAGCTAACCCTAAAGCCCGCACTGATGCCCAGAGAAATTTTTTATGCATGTCTAATAGTCCTTTCATTTGGTTATCATCCCCGATATAGCGCAGATGGAGGGGGAGGTTAATAAACATCTGCAAATCGTTTCTTTTTATCTTAGAATAATATGGAATAATTCTTAATATTTTGTAAAGAGGAAAACATTACAGCAATAGAATTGCTTATGATAAAAGAATTAATTTGTAAGAGAATACAGAAAATGTTATTTTATGAGTTATTGAAAATAAAAAAAGGATTTTCAGTGAAAAAAAAGATCATCTATTTCATCCTTGCAGGGTTACTCTCTACACAAGCTAATGCTGATCCTATCTATTTAGATTACCAAGCAACAACGCCTGTAGATCCACGTGTCTTAGAGTCGATGTTGCCTTATTTTACAAAAGAGTTTGGCAATCCCCATTCAACGACTCATGTTTATGGAACTCGAGCCCATGAGGCTGTTGAGCGAGCCAGAGCACAAGTTGCGAACGTTATAAACGCAGATCCTCAAGAAATTATCTTTACTTCTGGATCAACGGAAGCAGATAACATCGCCATTTTAGGTGTTAGCCGCGCTTTAAAAAATCAAGGAAAGTCTGAAATTATTAGTGTGGTGACAGAGCATAAAGCTGTCCTAGAACCGCTTAAAGCTCTTGAACGAGAGGGATTCAAGGTTATACTTCTCCCCGTCCAAAAAAATGGAATTATAAATATAAGCGATCTCAAAAAAAACCTATCCTCGAAAACAGCCCTTGTTTCTGTAATGGCCGTTAATAATGAGATTGGCGTTCTTCAGCCTATTCAGGAAATTGCTAAGTTGGCCCATGAACATGGGGCTCTTTTTCATACGGATGCTGCCCAAGGATTTGGTAAAATTCCTATTGATGTTAAAAAAGATGACATCGACCTTTTAAGCCTTTCAGGCCATAAAATCTATGGCCCTAAAGGAATAGGAGCTCTTTTTATTAAAAAGGGAACACCCGTCATTCCTCTTGTTTATGGAGGGGGACAGGAAAGAAAAATAAGACCGGGAACCGTGCCTACCCCTTTATCTGTTGGCCTAGGAAAAGCGGCTCAAATTGCTGAGCAAGAACGTATTCCTGAATCAAAACGTCTTTTAGCTTTGCGTAACAAACTGCTAAATATTTTACAGAAAAATCTTACAGGAGTCATTGTTAATGGAGACCTTGAGAAGAGGCTTCCTGGAAACTTAAATCTTAGCTTTGCTGGCGTTGATAGTGCGCCTCTTTTATCTAATCTTAAAGGTATTGCTGTTTCGGCGAGTTCGGCTTGTAGCTCAGATAGTTTAGAATTATCCTATGTTATCCAAGCGATTGACCCTGAGCATACGCTTCCCCCTGCTGTCATTCGCTTAAGTCTGGGACGTTTTACAACTGAGGCAGAAATAGAAAAAGCTGCTGAAGAAATCATTAGAGTTGTCAACGACTTAAGAGAGAAGAACCCGACGGGAGGAGCCCGTTCCTGTAAAGCTGAAGATGTTGACAAAATAAAAAAAGAACTCTTAAAAAACATGTAATTTACCGCGGAGTTGTAAGAAACTTACTCCATAAGAATAAAAAGCTTTCGATAATTCACATATGATTCTTGTCATGCCTTCCATAAACAAGCTATCGTAAAGTCTACTTTTAATAGGGATAAATGATGAATTGTCTTTTGTGCAATGATAATAAAATAACAAGAATTGGCGAAAAGAATAGCTATGAATTGATTGTCTGTAAATCTTGTGACTTGAAATTTACGGGCTGAATGCCAACGGCTCATGAATTAGAGACATATTATTCTGATTACTTTGTCGAGAAAAATATCCAAAGTGCAGAGAAAAAGAAAAAACGACTTAAGAGGCTTATTCGTCTTATATCATTTTTGTCAAAAGTGAAGACCTTTTAGATGTAGGTTGCAGCACTGGGTTTGCAGTGGGAACTGCGAAGAAGTTAGGTTATAAAAATATGGGAATAAATTTAAGCGATAAGGCAATCTAGGCGGCAAAGGCTCTTTTCACAAGTTTGTAGATTTAGATGTCAAAAAGATTAACCCTGTTTCCCTGCTTACGCAGGGACAGGGTTAAATTCCGGGATGACAGTTTTTTAAGTAATATTATTGCTGAGCTTGAGGCTGAGGCTGGGCTTGAGGCAATTGTTGGGTAAGTTGCTTCTTCACATCAGCTTCTGACTTAAAAGAAACCTTCACATTTGGAAGGTCCTTATTCAATTTATCAAGAACCTTTGGCGTCAAATCAAAGCCACTATTGGCGGTGATGATGGTTTCCTTGTAAATCATAACGTTTGCGCCTACCTCTTTCATAATCTCTTCAGCGGCCTTTAAGAAAGCTTGATAAACTGTCTTTTTGGCTTCTTCAACACCCAATTCCATTTGAGCTCTTCTGACTTCAAGTTTTTCTTGAACTTCCTGAACACGCTTTTCAAAAGCTTGACGTTGAGTAGTGAGATCTTTTTCAGAGAGCTTCTTAGCATTTTCTGAAAGTTCTTTGTCCTTCTTCTTTAGTTCTTCTTCATAAGCTGCCATTTCTTTTTGTACTTCAGTACGCTTTTGATCAACTTGTTTAATGATATCTTGGAACGCAGCTGACTTATCAAGAGTGGCTTGCTCTACAATACCGATAACGGGTGCGGGTAAGTTTTCAGCATAGACTGAAACAATGGAAGCTGCTGAAATAAACAAGGTGGATAATAGTATTTTCTTCATTTTTCTTTTCTCCTTTAAAATGATGTTCCAAAGTTAACTCTAAATTGCTCAGTTCGGTCAACCCCTTTTACACGTAGAAAGGGTTGAGCAAGGCTGACGCCAATAGGACCAAAGGGAGAACGCCAAGTAGCTCCTATACCAACGCTGGCTCGCAGCTTTTGATTATTGCTAAGAATAAAGTTTGGCGGTTTAACCTTGTCTCCACTATGCCAGACACTTCCTATATCAGAGAACATGCTGCCACGGATCCCTAGCTCTGGCGGCAGGCCTAAGGGAATGGCAAGCTCAACAGTGCCTTTATAATAGTAAAGCCCCCCCAAGGCATCTTTTGTTTTACTATCTCTTGGACCAATACCAGAATCTGTAAAACCCCGGAAACTATCACCGCCTAATTCATAGCGATCAACAACACGGGTCACTTTTCCAAGACCTGACATAGCCCCTGCAGAGCCTTTGATGGCAACAACCCACTTGTGATCATCATCGATAGGAATATAGGTTCCTGCGCGAATAGCATTTTTAAAATAACGCACATCTCCTCCAAGACCAGAAAGATCATCTACAAGACCTGCATAATAGCCCTCAGTTGGGTCAATACTACTATCTCTCTTGTCTAAGAATAGATTATGACCTGCTTCCGACACAATCCAAGTTCCGCGTTGAGCTCGCAAGTAGGGAGAAGAGTTGGGACTGATATCATTGATGACATCACGTCGAATGGTATAACTCCAAGATTGTCCCAAATATTCATAAAGGTCATACCCTAACGTTGCCGAGCTTCCCGTTCTAATCTGTTGATAACCCGTCTGATTTTGAGCTTTTGTATTGTACTTACGGGATGAGTGAAAAACATCGATGCCTCCAAGCAAAGGCCTACCCAAGAAATAAGGGTTTTGAAATCCAAGGCGAAAATCAGTGGCTCGCTTTGACACCATAGCACTTCCATAAAGATCATAGCCTTTGCCCATAAGATTTCGTTCATTCATGGTAACGGTACCTATAGGACCATCGGTTGTCGAATAGCCAGCAGAAAACTGGAGAGAACCTGTGGGCTTGTCTTCCACTTCAACTTTCAGATCAATTTTATCAGGAACGTTTGTTTCCTCACGTTTAACTTCAACTCTCTTAAAATAATCAAGGTTTTCAAGGCGTTGCTCCGATCTCTTTAACTTAACGCTGTTATAGGGGTCTCCTTCGGCAAGTCGTATCTCGCGGCGTATAACATCATCATCGGTCCGGTCATTGCCGACAATGTTGATACGATTGATATAGACATGGCGTCCTTCCTTAATGACAAAATCAATATCAACCTTTAAATCCTTGGGATTACGGTGAAGTTTTGGTTCAATGTCAACAAAGGCAAAACCTTTTTCGCCGATAGCCATATTTAATTTATCAACTGTCCGCTCTACTTCCTTACTATCAAACCATTCTCCACATTCAACCGTAATTAAATTCTCTAATTCTTCTATCTTTAGAGCAGGAAGATTATTCGTAATTTTAACAGCACCAAATTGATATCTCTTCCCTTCAGAAAGGGTATAAGTGATGTAGAACTCTTGAGAATCAGGATCAAGTTCTGCCACAACAGAATCAACTTTAAAATCTGCATAACCTTGCCTGTGATAATATTTACGGAGCAATTCCTTATCATAGGAAAGACGGTCCGGATCATAAGTATCATCAGAGCTAAAGAAACGGTACCAACGCGTTTCTTTCGTCATAATAATAGACTCTAGACGGGATGTACTAAAGTGTTCATTACCCACAAAGATAATTTTATTAATGCGCGTGGGTCTTCCTTCCGTAATTTCAAAAATAAGGTCCACACGACTTTGTTCACGTTCAACAATAGTGGGAACAACCTTAGCTCCATAACGGCCGCTTAAGCGGTACATGTCACGAATTTTTTGAGCCGCTTGCTGAACTTTTGCCGGCGTGTAAACTTCCCGAGGTCGAAGACCAATTTCAGCGTTGAGGATATCGTCTTTTAAGCGATCATTTCCTTCAAAGGCAATACGGTTAATAATTTTATTTTCAACAACTTTAATGAGAAGACGATCCCCATGCTCTTCAATCACAACATCAGCAAATAGACCTGTGGCAAAAAGATTTTTAAGGATTTCTTCAATTTTACTTTCTGTAATATTGTCCCCAATTTTAAGGTCAATATAGGTCATAATCGTCGGAGTTTCCACACGCTTATTCCCTTCAACGTCAATGACCCGAATAACCCCAGCCCATAGTTCGCTAGTCAAAAGAACAAGACCTAGGGTAAGAACAAGAAAGCGGTGAAACACGAATTACCTCTTATTGTTTTACAAAAATATGGACAATATCATTCCATGTGGCAAAGAGCATCAAGCCTACAATAAGTGCAAACCCAGCCCGAAAACCCCATTCCTGAGCTTTTTCCGATAGTGGTTTTCCTCGTAATACCTCAAGGATATAAAACAGCAAGTGCCCTCCATCAAGCATCGGAACAGGAAATAAGTTAATCAGGCCCAAATTGACAGAAAGAAGCGCCATAAACCAAATCAGGGCCAGAATACCATTCTGAGCAATTTCCCCAGACAATTTTGCAATCATGAGAGGTCCGCCCAAGCCATCTGATGATTTAGCACCTATAAGAACTTGCCCTAAGGCTTTGAGAGTTTGCCCGCTTAAAGAAATGGCTTCCTTACCAGCATACCACCATGAATTCCACCAAGCATGTTTGATATAACCTGCTTCCGCGCTTCTAACACCTAAAAGACCTACCTTATGAACATGGCCAAAATTATCTGTAATTTCTGACAAAACTGGCGTGACGGCAAGAGTAAGAATATGGCCATTACGGTCAACAACAAATTGAAGTACATCTCCGGGATGTTGTTGCACAATAAATTGCATATCCTCAAAGCGTTCAATCATCTCGCCATTAATGGATTTAATGCGATCCCCCTTCAGAAAACCTGCTTTTTCAGCTGCACTTTCGGGTTGAAAATCTTGAATGATTGGAAGCGTGTACTTTTCACCGATGGTTGCAAAAAGAACGGAGAAGATAAAAATTGCAAAAAGGTAATTAGAAAGGGGACCGGCTGCAGAAACCGCAATACGTTGCCACACTGTTTTATAAAATAGAGAACGCTCACGCATCTCTTTTTCCATTTTTTTAAGGGCTTCTAAGTCAGGGGTGCTCGCAGCATCCGCATCCCCTACCATTTTTACATACCCCCCTAAAGGAAACCAACTAACCTTCCAGCGAGTACCAGCTTTATCGTGCCATCCAAAAACTTCGGGACCAAAGCCAATAGAAAAAACATCAACACCAACGCCATTATAACGGGCGACTAGGTAGTGACCGAGTTCGTGAATAAAAACGAGAATGGACAAAACAATTAGAAACGGTATGACATACCAACCCATGCTTATAATATATTCCATTTTCTCTCTACTCCCTCCGTCATTGAGACTTTATTCATAGCTCCAAGACTTTGAGAACACAATCCCTTACATGAGAAGAAATTAGAAAAAAACGAAAGAATTTATTTATTGGAATCAGATGCCCCAAAAAGATTTTTAATTGTCACAGCAAGATCCATTAGTTTATGTGCTCCCCTTCAGAAGGTTTTTTATAACATCTATTCTTCTTTAGCTTCTTCAGTGTTTTCTTCATCCTTTGCTTCCTCTTCTCCGGGAATTTTATAATCGCCGCGGAACCAACGGGCCAAATCAATGTCGGCACAACGCTTTGAGCAAAAAGGGCGATACTCAAAAACAGAAGGCTTTCGACATATAGGACAAATGGAGCTCATAACAAGTCACCTTAGTTAAGTTGAAATTTTAATCTTTGAGGAAGTGAAAGCCGTTTTCGCCGCCGTGTCAACTCTAGAAGTCCCATAGGAGATACTCCCCAGATTTCCGTATCTGTGGGTATACTTAGTCCTTTTAGGCAAGGGGTTATATCTTGAGGAGGACGAACCAAATCAATCACAATTTTGCCGCCCAGCTCCCGCAACGTAATTTGGAGAAAAGTTTCTTCAATGGCCATACGATTAAAAGGCAAGGCATAATGGAGAGCCCCCTGACTATTGACATCAATCACTGTCAAACCATGGGTTTCTTCAATATATATATTGCCTCCTTTTAGAAGAGGAATTTCTTGGGAAGAAAGGCTCTCCCAGACTTCTTCACAGCGATCATCAAAGGCTTTTACGCGCGCGAAGTGATCGGAAGGTGTTAGAGAGCGCATAGTTCGCTCTAAAAGGGTTGGAGATGGCCACTCCATTTTCCTTTGAATCTCTTCCCATTCCTCCCGTAATTGGGTCAGGTTTTGCTGGAAATTCTCTTCCGGGTGAGCGTTATGACGAAGGATAACCCCATCCCCTGGCTCCAAAGTCAAAAGATTTTTAAATATCTGGCGATTTTCAAGGCGCCGAGAAAGGCTTAATCCCGATTTAAAGGGGGTGTAAAGAAGGCTGCCTAAAGACAAGGTAATGAGGCGGGTCAAGCGAACGCCTTTGTTTTCAAGAGGATTTTCCGTACGGCTGACTTGCACCAATACCCGATCACCGTGCTTTAAAGACGGCAGATCTCCTTCCTTCAGAGGAAGCATTCCTGGCTTTGAAAGGCCAATTTCGACAAAAGCCACATGCAGGGGTTTTTGAATTTCCACAACGCGACCACCATAAATGCCTCCTAAAAGGGAAAGAGGTTTATCTTGAAGTTCAAAATCTAAGGAGACAACTCGACCTTCTTCAAGGCGCGCCATGCGGTGAAGATTTTCAGAAACCGTATAGAAAACCTCAGCCATGAAAGCCGATTCCCTTCAAGAGGCAATCGGTTTCATAAAGGGGCAAGCCCACAACGTTTGTATAGGAACCAGAAATAAACTTCACGAACTTAGCCGCCCTCCCTTGAATGGAATAAGCCCCCGCTCTCCCTTCCCATTCACCGGTTGCCACATAGGCGTCGATTTCCTGAGGACTGAGACGTTTAAATCTAATGCGAGTGGTCACAAGGCGTGACGCTTCCTTTCCCTCTGGAGAAAGGGCACAAATGGCCGTATACACCCGGTGGCGACGTCCGGAAAATAATTCCAGCATTTTTCGGGCCTCTTCCGGGGTTTCTGCTTTGAGAAAAATTTGACGCCGGGCCTCAACAGCCGTATCGGCGGCAAGCACATAGGCTGCGGGATTTTGGGCATGGATGGCGCGAGCCTTTAAAAGGGCAATGCGCTGGACATACGTTTTAATGTTCTCCCCTTTTAAGGGCGTTTCATCCACATGGGGCCCAAGAATTTGATCGGGAACAATCCCAATGGATTCGAGCAATTCTTTGCGACGAGGAGAGGAAGAGGCAAGGATAAATGGCATTATTTATGACGAAAGGTGATCCGCCCTTTTGTCAAGTCATAGGGGGTCATTTCAACGGTTACCTTATCTCCCGCAAGAACACGGATTCTATTTTTGCGCATTCTGCCCGATGTGTGAGCAAGGACCATGTGTCCATTTTCAAGTTGTACTCGAAAAGTTGCATTGGGGAGCAATTCTAAAATTGTTCCACTAAATTCCATAAGATCTTCTTTAGACATTCATACTCCAGGCTGTCTGTGATTATTTATTATCTCTCAGTATACCAGCTTCTCCAAGAAAGCAAAGAGTTTGTAAAAGAGATTCTGCAAGATATGTCTTTATTCTTTAAGAAAAATTAGACATAATCAGAAAAAATAATTGAGGAGTTTCCATGAAAAAGCTTGCCCTATTTTTGTGCATAGTTTGTTTCGCAGCGCCGCTTTACGGCGATAGTGTTACCAACCAAGAACTTTTGGCGGCATGTAAAGATAAATCTTCCGCCACGCAAAATTTTTGTTATGGATTTATTATTAGTGCTGCCAATGCGGCTCAATTTTATCGCAACATTGTTGATGTGGAGCAGGAATTCATCGACATTTGCTTGCCAGAAAAGGTCTCTAACCAAGAAGTCGTGGATCTTTATATTTCTTGGGCAGAAAAGCATCTAGATCTTGCTAAAGGTCCTGCATTTTTAGGGGTAACAACTTCCTTTTCACAAAAGTATAGTTGCCCTCCTGAGCAAAAAACTAAACAGAAAGTGACCGCTTTTTAAAAATTCAACATAGCTAATCGTCTTTCTTGAAGCACTGGAATCTTGCAATTTGCTTATGAATCTACTGTTTCATTTTCACAGCCACAATACTGACCATAATAAGTATCATTCCAATAATTTTAATGGTGTTGAGAGCTTCATCATAAATCACCCACCCCAGAAGTGCCCCTGTAACGGGGGCTAAAAAGAGAATAACCGCTGTGTAGTTGGCAGGAATTTTTCCTATGGAATAAGCAAGCAGACTTTGCCCCAGGGTATGGACAAGAATTGCCTGCCCAAAAACGCTGATGATATCCTTTAAGGTGAGGGGCGACAAAGATTCGCCAAAAAGATAGGCCAGAAAGAATAGAAAAAGGACAGCCACAAAACCGGTCCAAAACATGATAAAACCGGTTGCCGTATCGGCGCGAATAAATTTTAAGGCTATAAGGTAAAGAGCGACAGCAAAACCAGAAAGAAGCGCTACCATATCCCCAAGAAGGTTCGTGTAACTAATGGAAAAGCTTTCTCCGACAAGGCAAATACAGCCCACAAAACCGATAAGAGCCGCAAGGCTATACTGAAGGGTTGGTTTTTGACTGAATCCAATCCACATGATAAGGGGCACAAAGAAAGCGGCCGTGTTATTAAAAAGAGTTGAATTCACAATAGTTGTGTAGTCAATGGACCAATTCCATAAGGCAAGGTCCAGGGCAAAAAAAGCTCCGGCTAGAAAAAGCACTCCCCCATGTTTTATCGGTAAAACAGAGGGAATAATTTCGTCGTGGCGCTCCCACATCACCCAAACGCCTAAGAGAGGAAGCGCAAAGAGCATCCGATAAAAACCAGTTGTAAGGGGCCCTAAATCAGACAAACGAACGAAAATGGCAGATGAGCCAATCAAAGCACTGCCCAAGCATGAAAAAAGTACAGCTTGAAGTTGGGAGATATTTTTAAGCATTGCTATAACTAACCATTTTAGAAGATGGAGAGAGTGTAGAATGGATAATGTCTGAGGATCAAGGGAATATTGTTGGTTATGTTATATGTCACAATTGAACATTCTCCTCAAATGTGATGTTTCACTACATACGCTACAAAAGGGCTTAACTTTTTGAACAAGATCAGATAAGAAATAAGAAAAAAATTAATTTCTATAAAATGAGAGAAAAGCACAGGAAGGCTAAGGCTAGAGCAAC
>JAIEQB010000040.1 GCA_019748065.1 Alphaproteobacteria bacterium
GACTAAATTATTTAAGTATTTGAAATATAACGATTCTTGAACTCATGTTTACTCAAAAGTGACGAAGTCAGGATGAAAAGCCTCTCGATTTAAAATCAGAAAACATATTTTCTATCCCCCATCTCAGCCCGTAATCCCGTGTCTTGTACTCATTAGGAAGACTGTCCATCGCAATATACCGAGGCTCCTCATGCCCCAGCTCATGGAGGATACCCACATGCGTTATCATCCCAGAACGAAACCGAGCCCTCCGTATCTGCTGAAAACCCAACAACATCCTTGCCGAGCAAACGGGCATGACTTGAGAAAAGTCCCCTGACGATAGGCCTTTTAGGTAAAGGTAAGGGAGAGCCATTTCAATGCTCTTGCTTCGCAGGACATAGGGAGGGAGCAAGTGGGAAACAAATCGGATAGTCTCTTCTTCCGTAGCGGATCCTTTGCGGTCTCGCGCTCGAGGAACTTTGACGAGGATAGGTCCAATTCCTGTGGCCACCTTTCTTGCTGGCAAATGACCGTATTTAACAACTCGTTTACCGCGATTCTATGGAACAGTCCCGTGGCTAACTCCTCTTCGTCGAAGCACCTCTCCCTAGGAATACCGCTTTTGTGGAACTACCAGAGGCTTCAGTATGATGGTCGTACATTCTCCGAGCATTTCTTCAGGAGCTGCATTTTTAATAGTATAAATACATTTCCCTCCACGGAATTGGACATCGCTTACTTCATAAAAGCCCGGGGGACAATAATCCAAACAGGTGAGCCCCCATCCTACCTCCTCCACGTCCCATCTTGTCCCCTCATACTGAACAAATGAAACTTCATTTTCAAGGATAGACGCCGCCTCATCGCTTGTTAGCTCGTAACAAGGAAATTCGCTCTCAATAGCAAAAGCTGCGCCACCCCATAACAGAGCTAAACCTATAAAAATACTCTTTCTCACTTTGACCTCCCCTTCTCATTTAGGCTTCTCATTCCTTGATTCTAGGAGAATAAGATTAATAACTTCTTAACCTTTCTCATGGAATATGAAGCTAAAAAATGTTTTAATAAGCAAATAAAGAGACAAGGGAGAAATGATTGGAAACACTTCCATTAGATTTATCAAATGCTATTGACCGCACCTTAGCGCCACTTAACTTGGACCAGCTACGAAATGATTGTTTTGAACTTTCACAGCGCTATGCAAACCACAAATTCATTGAAACAGAAGGTCATCGCCAAGCTTATATTGCTGCCCGTCTTCCCGCTACCTATGGGGCTACACGTCAAGTTTTTCGCCGGATTGAGCCCTACCTTGCCAATGTTAAAAGCCTCCTCGATTTAGGATCCGGGGTGGGAAGCCTGGCTTGGGCAGCGCGAGAGGCTATGCCACAGCTACAGCGAGTCACCCTTTTTGAAAAAGATGTGGAGCTCCTTCGCTTGGGCCAACATTTGACCGAAGACAGACTTTTCCCCCTTCAACTTTCCTGGTGTCGCGATGATTTAACTACAGAAGAAATCTACCCCTTACATAACGTAGTCACTGTCTCTTACGTTTTAAATGAGCTTTCCCCAAAGGAGCGGCTTTTTGTGCTTGATCGGGCCTATAGTGCTGCTGAAAAGCTTCTCATTCTCGTTGAGCCAGGAACGCCTGAAGGTTACAGTCACATTCTCACAGCGCGCCAGTTTTTAACAGAGCGCGGCGCTCGTATTATAGCGCCTTGCCCTCAAAATGGCCTTTGCCCAATTGCTCCTCTTTATAAGGAAGGCAAGGACTGGTGCCATTTCAGTGTCCGTATTCCGCGCGGTAAATACCACCGCCGGGCAAAACAAGGCGCACTCCCCTATGAGAATGAAAAATATTCTTACCTGGTGGTCTCACCTCTCCCTCAGCCCACGCCAAAAGCCCGTATTATTAAGGCCCCTATGCGTAAAACAGGTCATGTGATTCTTGATCTGTGCAATGATAAGGCAGAACTAGAACGGATAACCGTTGCCAAGAGCGAGGGAGAAAACTACCTAAGAGCTCGTGATGCTGAGTGGGGCGATGAGTGGGAAAATTATAGTCATTCCTAGCTTGTCCAAGTTGTGTAAGCTCAAATGGCTTACTCATTCTCGTTTGTTCCTTGTGATTTTAACTTTATCAAGTTTATTGTTAGTCCGATTAAGCTCTGTTCATGGAGCTAAGCAGGCTATTAATATCCTTCTTGATGATGGCAATAAAATAAGAGTAACGCGAAACCAGATTGTTTCTAATACTCATTTCCAAGTGAATGGGGATGGAAATAAGCCTCATATTCACATAGGCTCTATCCACATAGAGATAGATCGTTCTAAGCCCCTTATCCAACATATTCGGAGTTTAAGAGCAACACCTGGTGTTAAGAGCGCTATCTTAGTAAGGCTTTCATCAGATGAGAGGTGCACAGATAAAATTAGAGAATTTAATAAAACTTTCCACTCAAGTTTATCATTCTCAGAGCAGATTAAGCTTCGTCGTAAACTTTGCTCTTCTCTTCAAAAGTATCAAGAACAAGGGGCAAGGCAAGCTAAAAGACATCTTCCTATTGAGCAATATCAATTGGGTTGCACACTTGCAAATTTAGCAGACGAATTCGGGGAAGAAGTCTCCTTTCTAAGAGAAGCCGTGGAGTTACTGACACAAAGCGCAAAAGCAGGATTTCAAGCAGCTAAAAAAACGCTTCCTCTTGTACAAAATAATTTGGCTGTTTCTCTTGCATACTTAGCACAGGGTTCAGAAGAAGGAATTTCTCTTCTAAGAGAAGCCGTGGAATTACTGGAACACAGTGCAAATGCAGGATGTCAACACGCTAAAATAAATCTTCCCATTGAACAATGTAACTTGGGAATCATACTTGCAATTTCAGCACAAAATTCGCCAGATAAAATCCCCCTTCTCAGGGAATCTATCCATTTCCTTACAGAAAGTGTAAATGCGGGTGACACTTGTGCTAGGAAATATCTTCCTATTGCCCAATATAAACTGGCTTGCACCCTTGCGAATTCAGCAGAAGAATCAGTGGAAGGAGTCTCCTTTTTAAGAGACGCTGTGAAGCTACTTACACAAAGCCTATTTGGAGGCTATGAACAGGCTGGAAGAAAGCTTTCTGCTATGGAATATAAGTTGGGTTGTGCACTTACAAATTCTACACAAGGATCAGTGGACGAAATCCCTCTTCTAAGAGAGGCCATGTATTTACTCGAAAGCATCATAAACTCCTCCTTTCAAACCCCTAAAAACCTTCCTCTCATCCATGCCACTTTAGAAAAAACCAAGAAACGCCTTGAAACTTTATTAACGCCTCCTCCTTCTCAAGAAGAAGCAACAAAATGAGGCATCCTTGCAAGAAAACCTTCAACTATCTTGCTGTTACTTATCTCAATGATCGAATATGTCTTTATCCTTAAAATCTTCTTGCGAGATTGACCTTACCCTTGAAGAAGAGTAAAAAAAGTGAAGAGTTTAAAAACAATAAGGTTAACGTATGCTCTCGGCCCCAGAAGACATCAAGCGCCCTCTTTCTCCCCATTTGCAAATCTATAAGCCTCAGATCACGTCTGTTCTGTCCATCTTGCATCGGGGAACGGGCATTGTACTTTTTGGTGGTTCCATCTTGTGGTGTTTTTGGTTTGTTAGCCTTACAGCAGGCATAGACTCTTATTATCAACTTCAAGAGTTTCTCTTAAGTCCCCTTGGTTTACTCATCCTCTTGGGATGGTCTTTTTCCTTTTTCTATCA
This sequence comes from Alphaproteobacteria bacterium, assembly GCA_019748065.1. Taxonomy (GTDB): domain Bacteria; phylum Pseudomonadota; class Alphaproteobacteria; order UBA9655; family UBA9655; genus UBA9655. Next base: position 3,740 of record JAIEQB010000040.1, read on the forward strand.
TCTGTGCAACGGCATCCGTCACTTGCTCTGGGATATTGGTATCGGCTATGAGATAGCAACAGTACGCAAGACCGGCTGGACAGTCATTTTTTCCTCTATCCTCCTTACAGGCATAACTTGGGCTATGGGTTTCATGAAGTGGAAAGGTCTCTTATGAAGTATGAATCCTCTCTCAAGCGAGCCCAAGGATTAGGATCGTCTAAAAGCAGTGTCCATCACTGGCTCATACAACGTATCACTGCCATAGCTCTCATTCCCTTAGGGCTTTGGTTTGTAGGATTTTTTCTTCTTTTGATTACCTCCTCTTATGAAGAAGCTCACGCCGCATTTTTATCTCCTTGGACCGTTACCCTTGCCGTTTCCTTCGTTATCGCCCTCTTTTATCACGCCTCCTTAGGCATGCAGGTCATTTGGGAGGATTATGTTCCCTATGGATTGACTCGCTGGGCGTTAATCATGGGCACCCATTTGTTTTGCTTTTTTTTAGCAATTTTATCCATTATTTCGATCTTAAAAATTTTCTTAACGTGAAGGCATACCCATGACGAAGGATTATACAATCACGGATCATATCTATGACGTTATCGTTATTGGCGCCGGCGGAGCCGGCCTAAGGGCTACCCTAGGTATGGCCGCCCAAGGCCTCCAGACAGCTTCTATCACAAAGGTTTTCCCCACCCGTAGCCACACAGTGGCGGCTCAAGGTGGTATCAGTGCTGCCCTGGATAATATGGGGGATGGGGATAACTGGCGCTATCATATGTATGATACGGTCAAGGGCTCCGACTGGCTCGGTGACCAAGACGCTATCGAATACATGTGCCGCAACGCCATTCCTGCGGTGATTGAGTTGGAACATATGGGTGTGCCCTTCTCTCGCACCAAGGATGGCACCATCTATCAACGCAAATTCGGCGGTCACACCATTGATTATGGCAAATCCATGGCCCAACGATCCTGCGCCGCTGCAGACAAAACAGGTCACGCTATTCTTCACACCCTGTACCAACAAGCCTTAAAGCACAAGGCTACTTTCTTTAATGAATTCTTTGCTATCGACCTTATCATGGATGGAGAAGGGATATGCCGTGGCGTGATGGCGTGGAGTCTCGAAGATGGCACCCTGCACCGTTTTGCGGCCCACATGGTGGTACTTGCCACCGGTGGATATGGACGAGCTTATCTTTCTTGTACTTCGGCTCATACCTGCACCGGTGACGGTAATGCGATGATTTTACGCGCAGGACTTCCCCTTCAGGATATGGAATTTGTTCAATTCCATCCCACGGGCATTTATACGTCTGGTTGCCTGATGTCGGAGGGCGCCCGCGGCGAAGGCGGCTATTTGACTAATAGTGAGGGAGAGCGGTTTATGGAGCGCTATGCGCCCCATGCAAAAGACCTAGCCTCCCGCGATGTGGTCAGTCGTGCTATCACCATGGAACTGCAAGCCGGCCGCGGCGTTGGACCTTTAAAAGATCATGTTTTTCTTCATCTAGAGCATCTAGATCCTAAAATTATCCACGAACGTCTCCCTGGAATTACGGAAACAGCCCGTATTTTTGCAGGTGTTGACGCCACGAAAGAGCCCATCCCTGTGCTCCCTACAGTTCATTATAATATGGGCGGCATTCCTACCAACCACCTGGCGGAGGTACTCAACCCGACAAATGAAAATCCAGAGCAAGTCGTCCCAGGTCTTATGGCCATTGGAGAAGGCGCCTGCGTTTCTGTTCATGGGGCAAATCGTTTGGGGACAAACTCTTTGCTGGATCTCATTGTTTTTGGCCGTGCGGCGGCTTATCGGGCTGCGGAAGTCATTAACAAGGAAAATGCTGTAAGACCTTTGGGGTCCAAGGATGGCGAGGAAGTCATTGAGAAGATCGATCGTCTGCGCCATGCCAAAGGATCTCTCAAGGTAGCTGAGGTGCGCTTCAATATGCAACGCACCATGCAAAACCATTGCGCCGTTTTCCGCACCAAAGAACACCTCGAGGAAGGCATTAAGAAGCTTCAAGAGATTGTGGCTTCTTATCAAGACATTCATTTGACAGATCGGTCAATGATTTGGAACACGGATCTTATAGAGGCGCTAGAGCTTGAAAACTTACTTCAACAATCCATGGTGACCATTCACTCGGCCCTTAACCGCACGGAAAGCAGGGGTGCCCATGCGCGGGAAGACTACCCTGCCCGTGATGATAAGACATGGTTGAAGCATACGGTTGCGCGCCTTAAAAAAGATACAGTATCCTTTACCTATCGGCCCGTGCATTTGTACACACTGACCCCTGAGGTGGAAGTCATTCCTCCTAAAGAACGGGTTTATTAAAGGGAGATTTCATATGGTTCAACTGCGTCTGCCTCCTAATTCCAGAATTAAGAAAGGAAAGACCTTTTCTTCTCCCACCAAAAGCGCCCACATGAAACTTTTCCACATTTATCGTTACGATCCCGATGATAAGGAAAATCCGCGCCTTGATACTTATGAGCTAAACCTTGAGGAATGTGGCCCCATGGTGTTGGATGCGCTCATCAAAATTAAAAATGAGGTAGATCCTACTCTGACTTTCCGCCGCTCTTGTCGTGAGGGCATCTGCGGCTCTTGTGCTATGAATATTGATGGCACTAACACCCTCGCATGTATCAAACATATTGAAGAATGTAAATCGGACGTTAAAATTACCCCCCTGCCCCATTTATACGTAATCAAGGATTTGGTCCCTGATTTAAGCTTTGCCTATTCCCAGTATGATTCAATTAAGCCATGGCTCCAATCGGACGAAACCCCGCCCTCAGATAAGGAGAGGCTTCAAAGCATTGAGGAGAGGGAGAAGCTGGATGGTTTGTGGGAATGCATTTTATGTTTTTGTTGTACCACTAGCTGCCCCAGCTATTGGTGGAATGGGGATAAATACCTCGGCCCTGCGACCTTATTACAATCCTACCGCTGGATTGCGGATAGTCGGGATGAGGCCACGGGTGAGCGCCTCGATGTCCTCGAAGATCCCTTTAAACTTTACCGATGCCATACCATTATGAACTGCATCAATACGTGCCCCAAAAACCTCAATCCCGCCAAAGCCATCGGGAAAATTAAGAAAAAAATGGTAGAGAGACTTTAAAAAGTTCTTGGCGACTGCACACACTCATAAGAGATGACTTTTTTAAGGGAGCTTTCATCTTGAAAGAAAGAATTGAATTCCTTAAATAGGTTACACGCCTTTCTGCGCTCCCCTTGATACAACAGTATAAAACCCAAACTCTTCATTCCTTGAAAGTTCAAAGGCTGCCACTCTAATATTTTACGAGTGTACCTTTCAGCTTGATCAAGATCCCCCTGATGTAAATAGTAAGAGGAAACATTTAAACACGCAAACCAACTTCGACCCGCATGACATGCGAACTTATTGAGCATTTCATTTTTTGATAAATGAAATGTTACATATTGAGAGGAAAAATAAAGGACAAAAACAGTTAATGCCAAAAAATTGAGGATGAAAAGTATTGTTTTAGACAGCCCAGACAATGCATAAATTTTAACCTCAACCTTGGCAACAGCGAAAAAATATCCAATCAAAAGAGACGTCAGATAATAAGGATATGGCTCCAAAAGAGGAAATTGGAACAGTGATTGAATAAAGAGGACAATTGAAAAGTAAAGAAATCCTGCATACTCTTGAAAGGCGTTTCTTATTTTTTTCCAAAAAGCATATACTAAGCTACTTCCAAGGAGGAGAAAAAGAAGACATATAATTACTCCGTCCTCTGATAAGTAACGCAGAAATTCATTATGAGGGCTGTGAAAGATTCTTGTTTCATTAAATCTGGGAAAGATCTCTCCCAAGTAGGGAAGGGAGGCAAACTCATACTGCCCCACACCAACACCTAAGGGGATATCTACAACCATCTTAAGCGTGTTGATATAAAGAGCCCATCGAGCAGAAAAATCCTTTAACAGGGCTAAGTCAGGAGGTGGGCTTGGATATAAATATTTTATAAGAATAATTAATCCAATGATTATGAATACCATCATAATTATTTTAATAATTTCTTTTATATGTCTGATATTTAGAAATACGAAAAAAAAGCTCATTAAAATAATAACGATATATGTAGAGCGTGAGCTTGTTAAATAAACATAAGAAATAGATAAAGCTGATACAAGATTTAAGAAGAAAGACATTTGCAACTTCTGCCAAATCCGCGTTAATCTTCCCCAAAGAAAAGCCATCGAAAATCCAACATACTCGGAAGCAAGATTAATATTTCCAAATGTAAAATAAGGTGGGAGATCTGGGTAAAGAATAAATTCTAACAAGCTACAACTAACAAAAGTTGTTAAGGCAAGAATGATTACATGTTCAAATTTCTCAAATCTCTCCTCGGTTTCTGAGTAAAACAAATTAAGGAAAAATATGGCGGCCCCCCAAAATAAAAAACGCCTAACATTTTCATATGTATATAAAGGAACATTATGGTAATAAGAGTTAAACACAATAAAAAATAGCGTAAAAATAAGAACATATAAAAACACAGGAGGAAATTTTGGCAAAACAAGACTCTTTGCTTTCAATAAAAATATAAAGATACAAACATTAATGGAGAAAAGAGTTAGCATCCACTTTACAGTGGTAAAAGGGTCAGAAAAGCCCCCAAAAACAACAAAAGGAGTCACAAAGAGAACAAAGTAAATAAAAAAAGAAGAAAAACAAAAGAAATTATATTTTTTTAAAAAAAGTAAGCCCCTTAAAGAATGATGAGATAAATACATTTTAATTCTTATGTTATTTTAGCAAAAATGGGATTTAAAAATCCCATTTTACTTTTTATCTTACAATAAAAACTCACTTTAATGGCTATGGTAGTCATAGTAATATTCGCCGGGTTCACTGTGGTAGTAATGTCCTCCACCATAAGGTTCACTGTTGTAACCATAGCCTCCGCCATATCCAGGTTGACTGTGGTAGCCGTACATCGCACTAGCACCTGTGACAAATGTGGTTAAAGTAACTACACTTAGTAATAATTTCTTCATCTTTCTTTCTCCCTTTGATGGGTTGATAATATCTTACAAAAGATATCTTAGCATACAATTACATATTTTTATTAAAATTTAATTAAAATACGTTGATTAGGGAGGATATCATAAAAAATTTTTCTTAACAACTTGACATAATGACCGAATGCCACACTACAAATCCAAATCCCGAACAAATTGGGCATTTTCTTGAATGAAGGCAAAGCGCTTTTCAGGGCTACGGCCCATAAGATCATCCACAAAGGTATCTACATCCCGGTCATCAAGAAAAACCCGCTGGAGGTGGCGCTTTTTGGGATCCATAGTGGTTTCCTTCAGCTGAGCTGCAGGCATCTCTCCAAGACCTTTAAAACGGCTAACTTCCACCTTTTTAACCCCTTTAAATTCCGTCTCTAAAATTTTTTCTCGATGAGCATCGTCATGGGCGTAAATACTTTTTCCGCCATGAACAAGACGATAAAGCGGCGGTTGGGCCAGATACAAGTGCCCTGCATCCACAATAGGGCGCATTTGTTGAAAGAAAAACGTAATCAGAAGAGAGGCTATATGGGCCCCATCCACGTCCGCGTCCGTCATAATAATGACACGTTCATAACGCAGCTTTTTAGGATCACAGGTCTTTCCGATGCCGCAGCCTAAAGCGAGAACTAAATTGGCGATTTCTTGGTTAGCGTTCATCTTGTCCAAGGTTGCGTTGGCGACATTAAGAATTTTCCCGCGCAGGGGCAAAATTGCTTGGGTCTTGCGCTCACGCGCCTGCTTGGCCGTACCGCCAGCCGAATCCCCTTCCACCAAGAAAATTTCTGTCCCCTCAGCTGAACCAATGCTGCAATCCGCTAGTTTTCCAGGCAGCCGCAGTTTACGCGTAGCAGAAGCACGGTTAATCTCCCGGCTTTGCTTACGCCGCAGCCGCTCTTCCATTTGCTCAATCACATACTCCAGCAAGCTTAGAGCTGCATCTGAATTTGCAGTCAACCAGTGATCAAAGTGATCCCTAAGAGAGGATTCAATCAAGCGCGCCGCTTCTTGAGAGACAAGTTTTTCCTTTGTTTGTCCTTGAAATTGAGGATTCCTTAAAAAGGCAGAGAGCACCCAAGTCGCTCCCAAAAAGCAATCCTCCGGCGTAAGGCTTGCCGCTTTTTTATTGCCAAGGCGCTCCCCATAGGCCCGCAATCCCTTAACAAGGGCTTGGCGAAAACCATTTTCGTGAGTGCCGCCTTCGGGCGTGCGAATGGTGTTGCAATAGGAAGTTGAAAACCCCTCCCCTTCGCTGGGCCAAGTGATAGCCCATTCAACGCGGCCCTCCCCTTCAGAAAACTTAGATTCTCCTGCAAAAAAGTTGGAAGTCACTAAAGGAGTATCTTGCAATACTTCTTTAATATAATCGGACAAACCTCCCGGAAAATGAAAGGTCGCCGTAGGGGGGATGCCATCCTGACATAAATCTTCATGACAGCTCCAATGAATGGTTACGCCCTTAAAAAGATAGGCTTTTGAGCGAGCCATTTTATAAAGAAGAGCTGATTTGAAGTGCGCCCCTTCTCCAAAAATTTCGGGATCAGGTAAAAAGCAAATAAAGGAGCCCTGCTTATAGGGGCTCGCCCCCTTATTTTCCAAGGGTGTCATTGGATGGCCTTGAGCGTATTCTTGAACCCACACTTCCTTGTTACGCGAAATTTCGACCACAAGACGGGAAGCCAGGGCATTTACAACGGAAAGCCCCACTCCATGGAGACCACCGGAAGTACTATAGGACTTCCCTCCAAATTTGGCCCCGGAATGGAGGGTGGTTAAAATCACTTCAAGAGCTGATTTAGTGGGAAACTTTGGGTGAGGATCAATAGGAATCCCCCGTCCATTATCCCGCACAGAAACAGATCCATCTTGATTTAAGTGCAAATCAATGCGACTTGCGTAGCCCGCAACCGCCTCATCCATGGCGTTATCAATAACCTCCACCACCAGGTGATGGAGCGCCCGCTCATCCGTGCCACCAATGTACATACCCGGACGGCGGCGGACGGGCTCTAACCCTTCGAGGACCTCAATGTCTTTCGCTGAATAGGCTTCAGCTCCAGCTGCTGCCGTCGATTTAGAAAACAATTCATTCATGAGGCGCATTATGCTCAAGAGCACTTAAAAATGCAAGCATAGCTTGGAGAAAGTTAAATTCGTCCAAATAACAAAATAAATTGAATTGCTTAAAATAATTTTTTAAAAATTAATACTTTTAAAAAAATAACAATATATAATTAAATAAACAATAAAATATATATTCAATAGGAGGAAATTATGAAATTTTTAATAACATCATCACTTATTATAGGCGCTGTTTTCTTACTTTGTGCAAGCACATCGTCGAATGCTAAAGATACGCAACCACTTTTCAAAAATACCCAAGATAGCCATATCATAAAAGTAAGAGGAGGAGGTGGTTTCGGCGGCGGTGGCTTTGGTCACATGGGTGGTGGTGGCTTTGGCCATGGCGGTGATAACTTTGGCCATCATGATTTCAGCCACCACAGAGATTGGAATGGGGTCTGGGGAGGCGGCTTTTATGGCGATCCTTCTTTTTACTATGGAGATCCAGGCTACGACGTTTATGATACTGGACCTGACACAGACGTTTGCGTAGGTCCCTATTGCAATGTAGAGATGTAGAATTAGATCGCACATATAAATGGCCGAGAAAACCTCGGTCATTTTTTTATCTGAAAACTTACATTTTAGCAGCCATAACTCTTGCTCTTATAATAAAATTAACGCTTTATAAATAAATAATGATATATAATAGTATATGTAAGTAATAGTGGTAAAAATTATTTTTACATAGGAGGAAATTATGAAATTCTTAGTAACATCATCACTTATTATAGGCGCTGTTTTCTTGCTTGGAGCAAGTACATCGTTAAATGCTATAGATACTCAACAACTTGCTCAACACGATAGCAATATCGTAAAAGTTCATGGTCATGGTGATTTTGGTCACCACGGTGGAGGCTACGGTCACCACGGTGGAGGCTACGGTCACCACGGTGGAGGCTACGGTCACCACGGCGTAGGCTACGGTCACCACGGTGGAGGCTACGGTCATTACGGTCATCACGGATGGAACGGGGACTGGAACGGGGGCTGGGGAGGCGGCTTTTACGGCGGTCCTGGTTATTATTATGGAGGCCCCGACTATTATTATGATGACCCAGGCCTAGGAGTTTGTGTAGGTCCTCTTTGCCTTGGACTCTAATAAGTAAATTACCCATAAAAATGGCCGAGTTTTTCTCGGCCATTTTATTTATCTTTTAAGCTCTTTTATTTAACAACCTCACCGCCCTTAATCTTATTACAAACACCTTCTGGCAGATAAAGATAAGCATTCGGATCCCCTTCCGGATTTGATCCGGCACAAGATGAATTCACTGCAGCACAGTCTGCCATATGGGCTTTAATAAGGCTTTTCCCATCAGGACCATTGATGCGGCATTTTTCTCCTTTAGCATCGTCAGCACAAGCACTTTCAGCAAACACGGCCGCAAAAGCTGCAACGAGGATAGATGTGGTTAAGTTTTCTTTATTCATTTTAGTTTTCCTTATTTGTATTTCTTTTTGCTTTCTCTAAAGCTACCCAAACCTTTTCATCTTGTCCATATTCGTCGGGAACAAAATTCATTTTCCCATGTTCATTCTCAAAAACCGTAAAATAGGTGATAAAAACGGGCAGTGGATGAGGTAATTTAACATGATCCGTTTGTGAGCCAGAGGCCTTACTTTCAATACGCGCAAGGGTCCACGAAGGGTCATCAAAGACAAATTGTGCTAATTTAACGGGGTTTTCTACACGAATACAGCCGTGGCTTAGGGAGCGGTTTTCCTTCTTAAACAAACTCTGAGAAGGGGTTCCATGGAGATAAATGGAGAACGGGCTCTCAATGGTAAAACGAATTTTTCCTAAAGCATTAGCACTCCCCGGCCGCTGTACGATGTGCGTTCCGGAATCATCATGCGTCACCACATATCCTTTTCGTGCGTAAGCTTCAGGATTACTCTCAATCTTTGGCAAAATTTCATGAATAATGCTGGCGGGCACATGCCACGAGGGATTGAAAATAATTTCGTTCATCGGAGCATTAAACACAGGGGTTTTTGTATACTTTTTCCCCGTAATAATAGGCATAAAGAAAGCTGTTTTCCCGCCATCAACGGCTTTCAAATAAAATCCAGGCACATTTACCTGAAGATAGCGCGAGGGCATGGGATCAGGATACCAGCGCTGCCTTTCCATACTGACAATAATGGAATGGAGGCGATCCTCAACAGAAGTATTCAAAGCCGCCAAAGTGACTTCCCCTACCTTTCCATCGGGCTCCTGAGCGTGAAGGATTTGGAATTCTTTAAGGGCTGCCTCTAATCCTTCATCAAACTGATCTCCCCCCTGAGCGCCAGGAATGTCTTGGGCCACAAGTTGTTTCCTCAAGGTTTCAACCAAGACTCCAGAGTCTCCTTTTTCAAGCTTAGTTCCCTTAGGAAGCTGAGGCCAACCACCTTGAGTTTGTTTCTGACGATACAGGGCCAAGGTTTTCTTAAGATCTTGATATTCACGCCCTTGGGGAGCAAGCCCATGAATCCAGCCGCAATGATCTGGAAGGGAGAGGTAGTTTTTCAAAAGCTCTGCCTCATCAACAGAAACCTGCTTAACATGAATACTCTTGCTGGCTTCTTGGGGATCGATGCGCCCTCCCTTCATATCGGAAATATAGTTCAAGGCAGCCAAGGTCAAAAGCGCATCCGCCTTTTTCTGCACCTCGGGAGAAGATAAATTCATTTTATCAAGAGCTTGCAACAAAGGAGCATAATCTTCTTGCCATAGCCCCTCCTCCTCAACATGATTCAAGGCCTTCAGAAGGGTTTTTGCACAAGAGCTCCAAGCCCCTCCCTTGATCCAAATTAACTCTCCCTTAAAATAATCATAGGTTTTTTGGACCCGGAGATCGTTAGAAGCGTCCGGCAAAGCAAAGCTATAGGTCAGATTTAGGCTTGCTAATAAAAGGAAAGTGGCTATTTTTTTCATCATTTATTTTCTCCTCAAAATCCACAAAGGGAGTTGTTGACGGGCTCGAGAGAGTGAGCTATAAATTCCCTACAACACTGTGGATAATTATTATTAAGGAATAGTATGGCACAACATAAGTCAGCTTTGAAGAGGATTCGCCGAGATAAGAAGACAACCCTTCTCAACCATTCACGTCTTGCTCGTCTTCGCACCTTCATCAAGAAGGTCGAGATGGCCATTGCTTCTGGTAATAAGAGTACAGCACAAGCAGCTCTTAAGGAAGCTCAACCAGAGATTATGCGGGGAGTCACAAAAGGAGTCCTTCATCAAAATACGGCTTCACGTAAGATGTCACGACTTAATGCACGCGTTTCAAAGCTTGCATAATTAACTGAGGACTTCTAACTGAAAACTTAGATAACAAATGGAAGTTTCATTCTTCCATAAAGGGCTTGTCGACTGTAACCAGGGTAAAGAACGAAAAATGGCAATTGCACAAGAAAACCTTGAAAAGCAGTGGGAAAATATTCAACCCCAACTCCTTGATGAGTATGGGGAAGGTACCTATACAAGTTGGATCAAACCTTTAACTTTTGTTGATATGGAAAACGGCTGCTTTCGCTTGGCAGCCCCTACTTCCTTTATGCGAGATTGGGTGAAAAACAATTATGCCACCCGCATGCAAGCTCTTTTACAAGGGAAAAACGACAATAGTTTCAAGCTAGACATCATTGTTGCTCGAGAACAAAGCGCACAAGAAACCTTTTCTCCGGCTTCAGCTCTGGATGCCCCCGACATCGGTTCAAATCTTGACCCTCGATTTACCTTTGACAATTTCGTGGTAGGAAAACCCAATGAACTTGCCCATGCGGCTGCCTTGAAAGTCGCCGAATCAGAGACTGTTGCGTTTAATCCCTTGTTTTTATATGGGGGTGTTGGCCTTGGCAAAACCCACCTTATGCATGCAATCGCTTGGCAAATTAAGAAATGTCACCCTAAAAGACGTGTTATTTATCTTTCTGCTGAGAAATTTATGTACCAATTTGTGCGGGCATTGCGCTTTAAGGACACGGTTTCCTTTAAAGAGCAATTTCGTTCTGTCGACGTTTTGATGATTGATGATGTCCAATTCATTGGTGGAAAGGAATCAACCCAGGAAGAATTTTTTCACACCTTTAATGCTCTCGTTGATCAAAATCGCCAAATTATTATCTCTGCGGACAAATCTCCTTCCGATTTAGAAGGTATGGAAGAGCGCCTCAAGTCACGACTTGGGTGGGGACTTGTAGCGGATATTCATCCCACGACTTACGAGTTGCGTCTCGGCATTCTTCAGGCTAAATCTGAACAAATCGGCGTGATCATTCCTCAAAAAGTTTTGGAGTTTTTAGCTTATAAAATTTCTTCAAACGTGCGCGAACTTGAGGGGGCTTTAACCCGCGTTGTGGCCCATTCCACTCTTGTAGGCCGAGAAATCACCCTCGATACAACCCACGATGTTTTACGTGATCTCTTGCGGGCTAATGATCGCCGAGTCACCATCGACGAAATTCAAAAAAAGGTTGCCGAGTATTACAGCATTCGCCTTTCTGATATGCATTCTCCCCGCAGAGCACGTACTGTAGCACGTCCTCGCCAGGTGGCCATGTATCTTACCAAAATTCTTACAACCCGTTCTCTACCTGAAATTGGGAGAAAATTCGGCGGTCGTGATCATACCACTGTTTTGCATGCAGTGAAAAAAATTGAAGAATTGATGGGCGAAGATAAAACTATATGCGAAGATATTGAACTACTCAGACGAACATTGGAGACTTAATATGATACCGGAAATTTTCCCCATTCCTAGCTATGATCCCTTTCACTTTGTCACGGAGAAAGCTGCTCTTTTGAAGGCATTAACCCACTGTCAAGGAGTTGTGGAGAGGCGTAACACAGTGCCGATTTTGGCGCACCTTCACATTGAAGCCCAAGGTAAAAAGGTCAAAATCACTGCCACGGACTTAGAAATTGCATGTATTGAAACTCTCTCTGCCAACGTTCATACGAGCGGCCGAGCAACTGTTTCTGCTCAGCTCCTTTTTGATGTGGTCAGAAAACTTCCTGATGGTGCCGAAATTGAACTAAAAGCTAGCGAGGATGGAGGATCCCTTCATTTACAATCCGGACGGTCCTCTTATAACTTTGCCTGTTTACCTGCCTCCGAATTTCCTTTCATGACGACGGAAAATCTCTCCTGCACCTTTAAACTTCATGCAGCAGAGCTCTCTCAGCTGATCGATAAAACCCGTTTTTCCATGTCAACGGAAGAGACGCGCTATTATTTGAATGGCATTTGTTTCCATGCCACAGCCGATGGCTATCTTAGAGCCATTGCCACCGATGGCCTGCGCCTGGCTCAGGCTCAAATTGAACTACCTGAGGAAGCCAAAAGCATGCCTCAAGTTATTATTTCTCGGAAAACCATTAATGAAATTCGCAAACTCATTGAAGAAGCTGCCGAGGAGGTCTCTTTATCCTTTTCAGAAAACCAGGTACGCTTCGTTGTGGGAAATTCTGTCTTAATTTCCCGCCTCATTGAAGGAAAATTCCCGGATTACGAAAAAGTAATTCCCGTTGGAAATGATAAAGTTATTGATCTCAATGCCCGCTCTTTTGCAGATAGCGTCGATCGGATATCCATCATGTCCACCGATAAGTTGCGTCCAGTAAAGATGCGTATTGCCAACTCTGTTCTGACCATGTCCGCCCACAGTACAGACACAGGAAACGCTGTGGAAGAGCTCGAAGTAGCTTATAAGGGCGAGCCCCTTGATTTTGGCTTTAATGCACGCTATGTCTTGGATGTCACTCAACAAATTACAAGCGGGACTTTACAATTTCTTGTGGGAGATGAAACCCAAGCCATCATCGCCAGGGATGCGAATGATAATTCCGCTCTTTATGTTTTGATGCCTATGCGCGTTTAAAGGAAGGATTTTTAAGTTCATATTAAAAACAACGCAACTGCACTCTCCTCCTCTTGAAACTCCCTTTGCACTAAGGGCGCTTCTTGAGTTTTTCTCCCAATACCTGAACTCTCGCGTGCTGGCCATCGGGTGTATTGCTTATGCTAATGGGCTCCCTCTCCTCCTTACCTCAAAAACTTTGGGGGTGTGGCTTGAAACCTTTGGCCTTAATTATACAACCATTGGTCTTTTTGCTCTCTTACACCTCCCCTACTCCCTTAAATTTTTATGGGCCCCTCTTTTAGACCATGTCCCTCTACCTTATCTTAAGCAATATTTAGGTCAACGGCGCAGCTGGCTTTGCGTCACCCAGGCTGCAGCCATTCTTGGCCTCTTGGCCATGAGTTTTTTGAATCCCATTGAAAATCTCAAAACCTTTGTTGCTTGCGGCTTTCTTGTTACTTTTTCCGCTGCCAGCCAACACATCCTGCTTCTCGCGTATCAGATGGAGTCCTTAACCCCCGAAAACTGGGGCATCGGAGAAGGCATGAGTGTTTTTGCTTATCGCATGGCGATCCTAACGGGAGGTGCAGGCGCCCTTTACCTTGCTAGCTTTTTGTCTTGGCCTGAGGTTTACCTACTCCTTTCAAGCGCTATGACCATTGGATTTATTGCTGTCCTGACCATCAAAGAACCCGACTCCTTTTCGTCCTTTCACAACCACCACTTTGTGAACTGGATCGAATGGCTTACGTTTGCTTTCATTGGTCCTTGTAAAAATTTTATGAGCCAAAAAAGCTGGCTTGCAATCCTTGTTTTTATGTTGCTTTACCGATTGCCGGAAAACCTTTTGGGTATGATGCAAACCCTTTTTCTTCTTGATTTGGGCTTTACCTATGTAGAAATTAGCTCCGTTGCCAAAGTTTTTGGCCTTGGTGCCAGCATCTTAGGAAGCATTGCTGGGGGCTATTCCATTCGCCTCTACGGCTATAAGAAAACCCTTTTATGGGCGGCTATCGCCCATGGCGTTTCTTGTATTCTTTTTCTGGTGCAACAAAAAATGGGCTCTCATCTTGGCTTTCTTTATTGCACGATTGGTATCGAGCATTTCTTTAGTGGGGTGGCCCTAACCGCCTTTTTCTCCTATCAACTGACCTGCTGTAGCCTTCAATTCGCAGCAACCCAGCTGGCTCTTCTAACCTCAATCGAAAATCTTAGTCGCACACTCACAGCGCCTCTCTCAGGCGCCCTGATCGATGGATTTGGATGGACGCCCTATTTAGTTATTATTATTCTTGCTGCTATTCCAGGAATCCTTTGGGTCAAATATATCCCCTATAATCGCCCATAGATAAATCTGCCCCTGGCCTTTTTTTCTTAAATCAGGTACTCTATTAAAAAATAAATGGATAATTCTTCATGCGTTGCCTGACCTTATGTACAGCCGAAACCTATGATCTTCATGGCCTAGCTTTAGCCTTAGAGGATGTCGATTATATTAATTTTTACACAGATGCCCTCCATGCCTCCTATAAGGAATGGGATGTCTTTTTCTTCTCCTATGGATGTGTTGCCTTTTGGAACGTCCCCTTAGAAGAAGAAGAAAAGCTTCTCGAAACCCTTCAAACCTATTGTTCTAATCCTATTACTTCGGTTTCTGAAGAATTTGAATATTCCTTTGCAAGTAAGCCGCGATTTTTCCAAGATAAAATTACCTTGGCAAAAACGCGCTCCCATGCATTACAAATGCTTGCTGTGTCCTACGGCCTCTCTCAGGCAGTTAAACTTTCTGCCTTTGAAAGTCGCATTGAGAGTACCATTGAGACCACAAAAACCATTCCCCAGGAATTAGCGGCTCGAGGGAAAATTTCCCTAACGCGGAAAGAGATCTCTCGACGCATTGGCGCTCTTTTTATCGAGCGCAACTCGGTCAACCTGCATAGCGACATCCTGGACGCTCCGGTTTTTATTTGGGACCATCCTGAATATGAGAGTCTTTATACGATGACTATTAAGGATCTTGAGCTGCATTCACGTACGGATGTGCTCAACCGCCGCCTAGACATCGTCAAAGAGCTCTTTGAGATGATGCGGGATGAGCTCAACAACCGCCACTCCACCATGCTTGAGACAATCATTGTCCTTCTCATTATGATTGAGGTGTTTCTGACACTCTTTATTCATGTTTTTCATTTAGTTTGAGATTTCATCTTCTAAAGTTTCTAAGGCCTTGAGAAAGGTATCAAGCGTAAGATCCCAGTGATTAGTATTTATAGCCCTCAAGAAATTAACGATTGGCCAAGGTTCCACAATTTCACCACCTTCTTTTAAATCATTAAAGTATTTTTTTGTGCCTAAAATATAATTACAGCAATAACCATATACGAAAATTTTAAATTTTGAGGCATCACGGTAATCATTAACTTCATTAGCTTTTTTTTCCTTAATCCAAGCAGCGTAAAGCTGCCCTAAAACCGTCAATCTTTTGTATTCATCGTGATACTCCTCTCGGCCATAAACCATTTCTCTAGATTTAGCAGCTGCGTAAATTCCTGTAGAAATATGTCTTGCTAAATAAACATATCCATCATCCCCAGATCCTAGATGCATGCCTCTGTCGATTCGATATTCTCCTAGCTCTATGAGGTTATCTTCGCTTGTTGGAAATTGATAAGAGGGGTTGTTGTGTTGTTCTAAAAAACAATCTGATAGGGTGGTATGATAAGTTTTATAAGGATTATCATGATGGGGATAGGAAGGTTGTTCGTCAGACACACAGATATACCCATTTACTGCGCGTGTCCCTTTGACTGCAGGTGAAATGGGAAGATCTTCACTAGCCATAGCCACTAAGGGAGAAGGTAAGGAATAAAAAGTCACAAACGCAACGAGCAAGATTTTACCTACAATTTTCATACCAACATACCTCATTATTTAATAGAATTAATAAAGTATTTTTTATAATAGCAAGGTATCAAGACGACAAAATTTATTATTATATTAAAAAGTAACATTAATTAATACGTTGCAAACTATCCCATGCTTATATCAAAGCCCTTTAAACTTTTTTCAATAAGCCTTGCCATTCGCTCACCCGACTCAATAGCGCTTTCGAGCGTGCCCAAAACAGGCAGAGTTGTTGTATGTTCACCTGCAAAGAAAATCTGATCTCTAACGGGTCTGAAAATGTTTCGAACCTCTTCTCCTCTTACGGTAATGATCTCATTTAATATAGCTGATCTTCCTATGCCTCGATTAGAATAGGACCCTTTTGCGTAGGGGTCATTTATCCAACTTTTAAAGACAGCCCCCTCATAAGAGGAAAGTTGGATATCATTCCCTTCTTCCATTTTGTTCACATTTATTCGGATGTCCCCTTCTCCCTTTATAAGAAAGGGAATCTCCTCATCAAATAAAGACGTAGCGCTCTTCAGGTCTAGGATTCCTTGCTTTCCTCCCATATAAAAAGTCATAATAGAGTCATCTTCATTCAACCAACTCACGAAATGGGGCAAGATCATAAACTCACATTTCTTGTTTTTTAGGATGATCGGAAATAAAATTTTAGAATTAGTTCCATATTGAATACTTTTTATGTCAAAGAGTTGTTCTTGAGGAATGGTATTTGAAGCAAATTCAATATTCTGATAAAGGGAACAAGGAATTGTCAAAAGAATAATGTCCGCACAAATCTCTTGATTCGCATTAAAAGTGAGAACCATCTTTTGCTGCTCCTTGCGAACAGCTGTGAGCACAGATCCATACTGGATTCCACGCTCAAGTTTATCACTGAGAGCAAGAGGCAATTTAGCATTTCCTCCTTTCAGGCAAAGCCGTTTTACTCCCCCTGGCTTACCCTTATTCCCCACGGAGAGATCTTGAAAGAGTAAGAAGATCTCATAGAGGCTATCAATAGAACTTGGATGAAGCGTTTCCGGATCTGACCCTTCATAGGTTGTCAAAGCGCGCGTAAAAATTGAGAGAAGTTCTGGATCTTCATTAAATACACTATCGATAACTTCTTGAAGGTTTATAGAACAAGAAGCCACCTCCTCCAATAATTTCCATAAATTGGGGGGATTTTTAAACTTACCTATAATTTCTGAAAAGGAAGTTGCTTGTTCGTCATTTGCATAAATACAAGAGAATGGTTTCTTAAAATGAAGAGGTTCAAGGTTTAACTCTCTAATTAGCTTTAAACTATAGCGACCCTCATTCCCATCTAAGAAATTTTCTCCTCCCAATTCTCCATAACTCTCTCCTATTTTAACCGATAGAACCCTTCCTCCGGGTCTATGACGTGCCTCATAAACCTGAACATCATGCCCCATTTGTTGCAAGCGATAAGCTGCAGTTAAACCAGAAAGACCAGCTCCTATAATAATAATTTTAGGTTTATTTTCTGAAGAAAATGATCCCGTTGTCATTTCTTAGACTAATTCTAAAATAGCTTCCACATGACCAGGAACCTTAACATTTCGCCAAATTTGAGCA
Source organism: Alphaproteobacteria bacterium (assembly GCA_019748065.1). GTDB lineage: Bacteria > Pseudomonadota > Alphaproteobacteria > UBA9655 > UBA9655 > UBA9655. Next base: position 21,270 of record JAIEQB010000040.1, read on the forward strand.
ATTATTCCTGCCTCATCAATCAAGAAAGTTGTGCGTTCAATACCGAAATATTTCCGTCCATACATGGACTTTTCAACCCAAACTCCATATTCTTCACAAACTTTCCCGTCTTCATCAGAAGCTAAAATAAAATTAATGCCTTGTTTTTCCTTAAAATTTTTATGACTCTTAATAGAGTCTCTTGAAATTCCAATAATAATTGTATTCTTTTCTTTAAACTTTGGGTTATTATCACGAAAGGAGCATGCTTCTTGAGTACAACCTGGCGTAGCATCTTTAGGATAAAAATAGACAATGATTTTTTTACCCCTTAATCTGGACAAACTAACTTCCCCTCCATCATCGATAGGAAGAGTAAAATCCGGCGCGTTTTCTCCTATAGCTAATCCCATATATCCCTCTTTTCTTTTTTTGGAGCTTTAAGTGAATAAAATTAATTTTACCCCACTCTTAGCTATGGGAAAAGCCCTCTTTTCAAAAAGACTCGTTCGCCTTCTTCTTTATACTTTAGGTTCAGTTTTCTCATTGTTTCTTCTTATCATTTTTCTTCTTTTGGTGAGATTATCATTCTCTCCCATTAACCTTGATTTTCTAACCCCTGACATTGAAGCCAACCTCAACATTCCTCAAGTGGGCATCAAAGGAAAAATTTCACACACCCAGCTTGTCTGGCGAGAGTGGGCAAGCCCTTTTGAAATTGAACTTCAAAAAGTTTATCTACAAAAAGATGAAAATCCTAATTGGTTGGAAATTGACCATGTGGGAATTTCTTTAAGACTTATTCGTCTTATGATGGGTGAAATTTCCTTAAAACAGGTACGCTTTTATGATCCCTACATTCTTCTAGAAAAGCAGGAGGGTGGAGGATTTTCTTTAGGCTTAGGAAAGAATAAGCCTGAGGAAAACTTCTCACTCGAAGAACTTCTCCCGTTTCTTGCCCTTGGCGGATCAAAGGCAGCTTTAGGAAAACTTGATGAGCTCAGTAAAGTTTCTATTATCAATGCCCGTATTCAACTCAGCAATCCCAAAGAAAACCAATCTTGGCAGCTTCCAAAAACTTCTTTTCTTTTAAAACGAAAAAATAATTGTTTCGAATTTTCCATAAAACTTGCTCCTCATCAAGGAACGGGGGCTTTAATCCTTACTCTTGGTCATCATTTAGGCTCCTCACGCATTGATACATCTCTAAAATTCAAAAACATTTCAATCGAAAAACTATTTGAAAGCAAAGGTATTTCCATCTGTCCTCTTCAAACAGAAATAACCACCCTTGATGACTTATTAAATTTCTTACAATGTTGGGATCTTCCTTTGAATGGCCAAATAAACTTGGCCTTCAAGCCAGATACCTACGAAATCATTGATGCAAAAGGCGATGTGGCTTTAGGAAAGGGCTCTGTTGATTTATCTCTCGCAAAGATTCTTCCCCTCCCCCTTCAATCAGGAAACATCTCCTTTTCCCTTACGCCGGAAGCATTTTTACTTAAGAAAATCTCTTTAATTTCTGATTCAATGAAATTTAGTGTTACAGGTGAAATTAAGACTAAAGCACCCTTCTTTTTCACTAACTTTTTTAAGGGGGTAGATAGCGTAATCCTTCAAGGAGAGATGGAGGACCTCCCCCTAGAGCACGTAGCCGCCTTATGGCCTCAAGACGTTGCCACAAACGCACGTGAATGGGTAACAAAAAATCTTCGTGTCGGACTTATGACAGAAGCCATCTTCTCTCTTAAAGGGCGTAAGGAAGAAACTGGATTTTCGGTTGATGAACTGGAGGGCACTCTAAAAGGAAAGGGGGCTGAAATTAATTATCTTGAAGGCATGCCTCCCGCTCAAAATGTCTCTATTCAAGGAACTTTTGATAAAAAAAGTTTTGATTTTAACATTTTTTCAGGAAATGTAGACTACGTAGAGCTGGAAAAAGGCCATATTCTCATTTCTGGCCTCGATACAGGGAAAGAAGCCTTAAGCTTAGAAATTGAGAGTGAAAGCTCTCTTTCCAACATCCTTAAGTTCATTGACAAAAAACCGCTTGAATATACTTCCTATGGAGGGATTGATCCTAAAAAAGTAAAGGGAGAGGGCCGCATTAATCTGAAAATGAACTTCCCCCTTATCAATGACCTCAAATTTAAAGACGTTAAAATAGCAGCCTCAGGAAAATTTCAAAAAGTTGCTCTTGAAAGACAGGTCACAAAAAGTCTTAAAACCCAACTGACGGAAGGAGACTTATCTTTTAACCTTACTCAAGACAAAATAGAGGTTAAAGGAAAAGGCGTTTTAAATAAGCTTCCCTCAACCCTCCTTTATACCCATTATTTCAAAAGCCAAAATCCTAATGAAATTGAAATTCAAATAGACACAAAGGCTTCTTTTGATGATTTCAAACGATTAGGCTTTGATTACACAGAATATGCTCAAGGTCCTACAAACACTCAACTCACCTATCAAAAAACAACTGGGGGACAGAATAAAGTAGCAATCGATTTAGATACCACAGCTGCAGATCTTATCTTTCAACCTCTAGACTGGGAAAAAAAACCTGGCGAAGAAAGTCATATTTCTTTTATCCTCCTTATGGAAAATGAAAAGCTTTCTAAAATCAATCCCATAAGGTTTACGTCCCCTACTTATTCCTTTCTTGGAGAAGCCCTATTTGATAATAACGGAGAATGGGAGCAATTTCATTTTTCTGACTTTAAAGGCCCCTTTACAGATACCGAGGTTAATATCCAAAAACTCAAGCAAAATTCCTACGAAATTGGATTTAAAGGCCGAAGTGTAAACTTAGAAAAGATTCTTAAGCTCTTAGATGATGATACTAAAAAGCAAAAGCATCCACCAATATACCTTAAACTTTCAGCAGATGTGGGCACCTTAAGAGTTGGAGAAGACAGGATTTTCAATAGTATTAATGGGTTTGCTAACCTTTTTATCGAAGACAATGATACCTATTGGAAAGAAGTTCATTTCACAGCCCAAGCTGGCCAAGGAACAGCCAACAAAGGCCAAATGTCTCAAATCTCTGGAGGGATTTCCTTTGACCTTCACCCACCCCAAGAGGACGTACAAGCTCTTGAGGTTCGCGCCAACGATGCTGGAATCTTTTTAAAGAATCTTGACATTTATCAAGGCATCAAAGGAGGTTATATTACTATTAAAGCTACAAGGAAAAACCAAGGTCCTTTCAGTGGTGTTTTTAAAATGAAGAATTTTGATGCTTTGGAAGTTCCTCTTTTAGCCCAATTTGCGGCTCTTCTTTCTCCTATGGGCATTGCTAACTTCCTTTCTGGGGGCCACACCTTATCCATGGAAAGTTTTGGCTGTTCTTTTGAATTTGGAGACGAGTTCGTTAAAATTCAAAAAGGTATCGGAAAAAGCATGTCCCTCGGTTTTACAGTTGATGGTAAAATTGACAGAAAAAAGCGGCTTTTTTCTCTCAAAGGAAACGTCATTCCGGCTCGCTTTTTGAATTCTATCTTAAGTAACATTCCAATCATAGGATCCCTACTCAATGGGGGAGAGGGGCAAGGTATGTTTGCAATTTCTTATACAGTTACGGGATCCTTTGATAATCCAGAAATCTCCCTGAATCCCCTTACAGCCTTAGCCCCTGGATTCATCCGCAATCTCTTTACTTTTACTAATGATGAATAAATATAGAGAAAGTTAAGACTTGTATTTTTTTATAAAATGCACTATGTAATAGTAATCAATGACAACCAGCTGAAGCTGGTAGGTTGATTTCTAGACTGAAGTCGGGGTTACTCTAAAGAAATATTCAAAAGCTATTATCCGGAAGCTCAATGATATTTGACTACTATATTTTCACATGCGCGCTTTCTTTTATTGAAAACAATCATGGTCTCACTCTTTGTTTTAAAAAAGGAGAACGCATATTGTACGAACACTCTGTATGTGAGATTCTACAAGATGACTCTCTATTTAAGAACTACCGTTTCTTCGAAGAAGAGAAAGAAATAGAGGAGAACATCCGCAAATCCCAAAGAGAATGTATAATATCGTAAATCAAACCCATCTCGAAGAGCATGTTTTTATTCAAACTTGAACGGCTTTAATAAAATCATACCAAGTTCATAAAATAAATTTTCAGATCCATTTGGATCGCCACGTCTACTTCGTAGACTCGCGATGATGAAATTCTAGGAAAACTGCGTCATTGCGAGGCACCTTAAAGGGGCCGCAGCAATCCATTTTTCCTCATTTGTTCATTTATTTTATGGATTTGGTATCAGATTATGCTCAATGATTCCTTTATCAAACAAATTACAAAAAGAAGGAGGCTTATCGCCCCCTTCTTTCTTAATTAAACTCCAGAAAAACTACTTCTTTGGAGCTTTTTCTTTCGCTGGCTTTTTCTCAGCGGCCTTGGCAGCTTTTTTGGGAGCTGCTTTTTCTTTCGCTTCAGCCGGTGCTTTTTCTTTCACCTGCTTTAAAGCTGCCCCTAAGATATCACCAAGGCTTGCACCGCTATCCGTTGATCCATACTCAACCATAGCCTCACGCTCTTCATCAACTTCACGTGCCTTAATGGAAAGCGTAATCTTGCGATTAGCCCGATCAATCTGAGTAATCTTAGCATCAACTTTTTCAGCAACAGCAAAGCGATCGGAACGTTGTTCCGCCCTATCACGAGACAGCTCATTCTTACGAATAAAGCCTGAAAGTCCGCCCGCAAGGGAAACTTCAATGCCCGTTTCAAGAACCGTTGTCACTTCACAGGTCACAACTGACCCTTTCTTAAGATTCGCAATTGACTCTTCAAAAGGATCCCCCGTAATCTGCTTAATTCCAAGACTTACACGCTCTTTTTCTGGATCAATATCAAGAACCTTAGCACGTACTGTCATGCCTTTTTTATAGTCCTTAATGGCGTCTTCGCCCGATTTATCCCATGAAATGTCAGACATATGAACCATACCGTCGATATCTTCCGTAAGTCCAATGAAGAGACCGAATTCGGTAATGTTCTTCACTTCACCTTCAACTTCAGATCCTACCGTATATTTCTCTTGAAGCGCTGCCCAAGGATTAGCAACGCATTGTTTCATCCCCAAACTAATTCTCCGCTTTGAAGCATCCACATCCAAAACAAGAACTTCAACTTCTTGACTGGTTGAAACAATTTTTCCTGGAGGCATATTTTTCTTTGTCCAGCTCATTTCTGTCACATGAACAAGTCCTTCAATGCCAGGTTCTAACTCAATGAAAGCACCATAATCTGTAATATTAGTTACTGTACCTTTCACTTTAGTCCCTACATTGTATTTTACTTCGGCTCCTGCCCAAGGATCACTTTCCAATTGCTTCATTCCTAAAGAAATTCTTTGATTTTCAGGATTAAAGCGAATGATTTGAACACGAATCGGTTGACCAACCGTCAAAACTTCAGAAGGATGATTCACGCGGTGCCATGCAATGTCCGTAACATGGAGAAGCCCATCAACGCCACCAAGGTCTACGAAGGCACCGTAATCGGTAATATTCTTAACAATACCTTCAAGGATTTGACCTTCTTCAAGGCGAGAGACAAGCTCACTGCGAGCTTCTGCACGAGTTTCTTCAAGAATGGCTCTCCTTGAAACAACGATATTTCCACGAGCTCGATCCATTTTTAAAATTTGGAAAGGTTGGGAAACGCCAATAAGAGGAGAAACATCCCGAACGGGACGAATATCAACTTGACTGCCTGGCAAGAAGGCCACAACACCCTTAAGGTCAACTGTGAATCCGCCTTTAACACGACCAAAGATAACACCATCAACGTGTTCATTTTTTTCATGAGACTTTTCAAGAATTTTCCAAGACGCTTCACGGCGTGCTTTTTCATAGCTTAGAACAGTTTCCCCGTTCCGATCTTCAAGACGCTCTAAAAATACTTCAACTGTGTCGCCAACGCTTAAGTCTGGGCTAACTCCCGCGACGGAAAATTCCTTAAGAGGAACACGTCCTTCTGATTTTAAACCCACATCAATGATAACAACGTCATTTTCAATTCCAATGACTTTACCTGCGATAATGCGGCCTTCAAGGCTGTTTTCTTTTCCAAATGATTCTTCTAAGAGAGCAGCAAAACTTTCTGTTTCGTGAGACGAAGCTCCTCCAGATAAAGAGGTCTTTTCTGTCATGTGTTAATTTCCTTAAAATATCTTCTTCCCTATGCTCGGCCCATAAAGAAGGATGGGTTAAGAGTTATTCCATGAATAAAAAGGCCGAGTCTTTTTATTCTATATTAGGCTTTCTTTTTCGCTTGGGGATATCTCGAATCAACAAAAAGACATGCTTTTTCAATAACTTCGTTAATCCCTAGCTCTGAGGTATCTAAAATAAAAGCATCATTTGCTGGACGAAGGGGAGAAACTTCTCGGTTTCGATCCCGCGCATCCCGCACTTTGATATCCTCAAGAATAGTTTCATATATACTGTCTATTCCTTTTTCATGCAACTCTTTCAAACGTCGCTTTGCTCGCACTTCTGCAGAGGCGGTCACGAATATTTTACAAGGGGCCTCTGGTAAGACAACAAGCCCTATATCACGCCCATCTAAAACAGCTCCCCTTCTACTGGAAGAAGTTTCTTTAGCAAAATCCTGTTGAAATTTTAGGAGGGAATCCCGCACCTCCGAGTAAACTGAGAGTTCTGATGCCAGATTTCCAATAGACTCATCTCTTAAAGAAGGATTATTCAAATCTTCTGACTTTAGAGAAGAAGCAACTTCAAAGGCTCCCTGCCTTTCCCCTGCCTTTAGGCCCGCTTGGAGCATCTTAAAGGCCACTGCCCGATATAAAAGGCCCGTATCTAAATGCCTTAAATGATAGATTTGTGCCAGGTGAGAGGCGAGCGTCCCTTTGCCAGCGCCCGCGGGGCCATCAATTGCAATAATCATGAACATCATGAATTCTCCAAATTAATCCATATGTTTTACCATACTTTACCAAAAAAATCGATAAAAGTTCTATTCAAGTTATTGACAGATGGCATAACTCATGACAAAGCCGTTGTGCAAATGATATTATTCTTAGAAGGAGAACATGATCTATGACGAAACCTGAATGGGGTGTAAAGCGCATTTGCCCAAGCTGTACAACGCGGTTTTATGACATGTGTCATCAGCCAATTACTTGTCCTAAGTGCGCCAATGTCTTTGATCCAGAATCACTTATAAAAAAGCGCAGGGGTCGCCCTCCGACTGCGGAAGTAAAACCGCTTCCCGCCCCAAAGGAGTTAGAAGACGATCTCAACCTTGAACTTGAAGAGGAATTAGAACCCTTAACAGAAAGCGATGACGTTTTAGAAGATACTTCTGATTTCGGGGAGGATGCGGAAGTTGTTCCCATAGAAACTCCCAACGATGACGACTAACAATCATAAGGAAGGGCCTCAAATTTAAAGAGACTCTTCCTTTTTCTCAACTTTGGGTGTAGACGCACTTCCTGCAAGTACCCCTCCATCAATAATCAATTCAGCACCTGTGATGTACTTTGACTCATGAGACGCAAGATAAAGAGCAGCATAAGCAACGTCTATAGGCTCCCCCATTTTTCCCAAAGGGATACCCTCTTCAATTTTTTTTAGTCTTTCTAGAGAAAGGTGAGAATTCTCTTTCAAAATGGGATCCCAAATAGGGGTCAAAATAGCCGCCGGGTGCAAGGAATTACATCGAATATTGTATCCCTGTTCCGCACAATAAAGAGCGACAGATTTCGTATGATTTCGAACAGCTGCTTTGCTAGCCGCATAGGCTGCAACACTTGGCACGCCTACCATTCCTGAACGAGATGAGATATTTATAATAGAGCCGCCCTTCTCCTTCATCAAGCCGATGGCATACTTACACCCTAAAAACACGCCTTCAGCATTTACGGATTGAATAAGGCGCCAACTTTCTAAGGAGGCATGCTCTGGATCTTGAGATCCCAATTTTTCTCCCAAACCCATGATACCTGCATTATTAACAAGAATGTCAAGTTGCCCAAATTGCTCTTTAATAAATTGAAAGGCCTCATTCCAGTCTTTTTCATAACGAACATCTAAGGAGAGGTAACATCCTCTATCCTTTAAGCTGTCCGCAACTTTTATTCCGAAATCATTCAACACATCTGTCACAACAACAAAAGCACCTTCCTCGGCAAAAAGCCTGGAAATTGCCTCTCCAATTCCTTGGGACGCTCCTGTAACGAGGGCTATTTTGTCTTTAATACGATTCATTCTCTGATCTCCCTTATCTCTAAAAGCTAGCATAAAGAAATAAATGGGCAAAAAAAAGCCGGGTTATAAAACCCGGCCAAGTTTAACAGGGAGGCTTCACGTCTGGGAGACGTAGGATCGATAAATCGACCCTTCGGACCCGAAGGTCCTACACCAAGGTATTGCACCTTGATGATAATTCAGCACAGGTACAGGGAGGTGTTTCCTGTGCTGGTACATATGTATATAGAGACTATTCAGAATTTTTAAAGCACAATTTTTGCATTGCGGGTATAAAAAAACGTCATAAGAAATTTTTTGTTGAATTTTTTCACATATAAATCTCATGAGGAAAGATTGCAAAGTGCATCAGAAAACCTTATATATTTATTAATACTTACAAAGGATATCTCTATGGAGCTTCAAAATCTTCCTTCAATTATCCCTTTACACATAGGTGACGGAACAATTTTATTGCCTCGCGCCCAGCTTCCTCTTTTATTAAAAAACCAGAAAGACAAAATCATTGCTGACTACGCCCTTAAGGAAGGTCACCGTCTGATGGGATTGATTCAAGTAAATCCCGAGGGAGGCTACTTCAAAACAGGGTGCGTGGGGAAAATCGTTAGTTTTCAAGAGGGTCCCTTCCTCTTTATCACTTTAAAAGGTATCTGCCGGTTTGATATATCTGAAATCATCGATGATGGCTCTTTGAAAAAAGCAAAAGTGACCTATGAGGGGTACAAAGTGGATCTGGAGGATGCTCAAACTGATCCTTTTGTCGATCGAACACGCCTTTTAAACCTTTTAGGGAGCTATTTAGAAGATCAGGAAATTTTTGCTAACTGGGATGAAATAAACCACGCCAGTGATGAGCTAATTATAAGTTCTCTAAGTATGGCTTGCCCCTTTAAACCCATTGAAAAGCAGGCACTTTTAGAATCCACCTCTCTCTCTGAAAGGTGTGATATCATGATGGCTTTAATGGAAATTGCCTCACCCCATTTCAAAGGAGAGCACCCCGTTCTCCACTAAAGAGGAACTTATGAAAAAAAAAACACCTTTACATCCTAAACTCTTTGAAATGCTTGTTTGCCCCTTAACAAAGGGACCTCTTACCTATGATGCAAAAACCAAAGAGCTCATCAGCTTACACGCGAGACTTGCCTATCCCATTCGTGATGGCGTTCCCATTATGCTGGTTGATGAAGCTCGTCCCTTTAAGGATGAAAAATAAAAGAAGCTCTCTTTATCCCTCACAACTTTAACATACTATGTTAATAATCAATTATGCTCCATCAACAGAGTTTAATCGACTACCATAGAGGATGAAGGAGAAGATGCTTCTGTCGCTAGAGAAGGCGCCTGAACCTCTCTCAAGATATTCAATCTCAATAGAACTTCTGCGATAAGGAGCGGTTTATATTCTTTAAATTCCCCAGTTCTTGGGTCTAAAGTACTGTATTGATCATTTAGAACTTTTCCCTCTGGTGCCATTACAAACATCTCCTCACCCATAAGAGCAGAAATCAAGCTTGTGGGATGACCATTTCTCCCTTCTTTATTGAATTGTTCATGGTAATGTTTAATCACAGCCTCTGGTTTGAAATGGCGATGTAAGGTATCTAGAACTTGTTGTCTGCTATATGAACGTAGTTTTTCTTCAACACATCCACCATAAAGATCATAAGAAACAGATTGTCCTTCAAGAAAACTCCCGAGTTCTCCCCCTAAGAGATTACCTAGATATTTCCCTTGATAGGGGGGCTTATCGATCTTTCTATTCTGGTTTCCTTGAGTGCCGAAAAGAAGTTCTTTAACAACTGGTCCTTCACCATTAAGGAGGCCTTCTCGCATTTGCCTTAAGTCTTCCATGATGTGTTCTCGAGCTGTTGTAATAAGCCGTTCTGTGCGCATCCCTTCTTCAGAGATAACCTTTTCATATCCCCATAATCGATACGTATTATCTATTGCTTCATCTTTGTTCATACCACACTGCATAACATTAACGAGAAACTGTGCTATCGTCCTTGATGCGGGTGAAAGTCCTCTTTGAGATGGTGCAGTAGAGGCATCTGTTACCATAGAGGATGAAGAGGAGGATGGCTCAGCTGTTGTCTGAGTTTCTACATATAAGGCCATTATATCTGTGATGATACGACGTAGCTTAAAGCTTATAAGGCTAATAACTCCTTGTCCTGCCTCACTATCAAGCAAGTTTTTAAAATAAGATTCATTCGCTTTGCTTACGAGTGTCTTGACGGGTATGTTTTTTGAGATAGTGAGGAATTCTTCCTTGGCTGCTGGATTTTCTCGTACTTCTTTACGAAGGTCTTCCATTAAGGCCATAAATTCAAAATGCTGAACAGGCAAAAAATGACTCAGCAAACGGGGAGCGTGCAAAGTTTCTATATTAAAGGTCACAAATCGCCCATCTGATAATTGAGTTAATGTAGGATGGTGTTCAACAGATTCCTTAACTTTTTCGACAAGTTGGTTGTATCCTCTAATAGAACTAAAGGGATCGTCAACTTTTTCAATTCCAATGTTAATGACTTCTTGAGCCCAAGGGTGGTCAACGCCAACAGCCTCTATAATCTGATAAACAATAGATTCAACATATTCTGGATTATCACTGTCAATAATATCTTGTTTTAAGCAATTAAAAGCCTTTAGAGATAAATTTTCATCAGTTGTTCTTAAAAACCTTGGTGCAAGACTTGATAGTACATCTTTATCTGTTTTTGGGTCATTAAATTTAGCTTTAAGTCTCTCTTGAATTTTGTAACGCAGATCCTGCGCAAGGTTTTCTTCTTCAAGATTAAAGAAAAGATCCAGTGTGTAATCTAAGTTATCCTGAAAAAGTCGCCGTTCAGCTAACTCTTTTGCTCTTATGCTTATTGATGATTCTTCTTGAGTCAGTAGTAATACCAAAGCACTAGGAAAAAGTTCTTGTTCTGCTTCTGAAAATAACCGACTAAGGACAGATTCTCTTATAGGAGACGGAGAAGTATATTTTAAAAGAATCTTAGACACCATAATTAGTGTTTCATTTTCCTCACTATCGTCCCTCTCTTCCTCTTCCGACATCTCAGACTTTCCTTTAATAAGTTTCCATAAGAGTCCTATCACTGGTTCGTTATCGAGGTCGTATTGCAAGATATACTTAGCGGCATTTACAACTTGAGTCACATCTTTAGCAGAACTCATAACTTCATGTATTTTTTGCAACATTGAGGCTCGTTTATCTTCATCACTCATCTCAAGAGTAGTACTAAGCCACTTTTTTCTAGCTCCGCCATAAAGGAAGAACCCTGGTCGCTTGAAAAAACACCGTTCAATTCCCTCTTGGGTTTCGGCATGATTGTAGCTCATCAGAAGCTCTATGAACCTAGATATGCTCAATTCTTCGCAGGATTCATCACTTGCTGGTTCTAAAGCACATGCTAAACTTAAAAGTGTTGCAACAGGAGTCTTTTTGTCTAACCCTGGCAAAAATGTAAAGCGTTTCTCAAAAGGAAGGTCCTCAGCATTCAGAAAGATTGTCTCTAAACTTTTCAATCTTTCTCTTATAGGTTCATCTAATAAATCTATGAAGAGATAAATAGAAGAAAATGCTTTTTGTCGTGAAACAATAGGTACATCTTTTTGTAAAGCAACTTCTATTATAGGTTTCATTTGCTCTTTCCAAGTTGATATAGAATACCGTGGAATAATATTCAAAAAATCACTTGGAGAACCTGAAGAGGATGCAGCCTTTACAGAGTATGTTGATGGATTTCTAGAAACATGTGAAGAAGGAGGGAGTAGATTTTCTTCTTTTGAATCCATAGAAGAAGCTGCATCTATCAAAAGAAAAGAACTTAAAATTAAATATGAAGCACCTTTTTTTAACATTATTTCCTCTCAATTATTTTTAATTCACTAAATTTAACATGCTATATTAAGCGGGCAATCTATTACACAGACATTCGTAGTCCTATGCAGCTCTCATCATCACAAATGCACGATTTCACTCCGGTATTTTCGCATTGCGCATGACAAACAGCTCATTCTACGTCCGTGGAAACACAAGCGCGCGACGCTAGAACCACATTTGAGCTCAGCATTGTAGCTATCAATAATGCCTGGAAAAGTTTTTTTGCCATTTTAAGTTTCCTGTTTTTAGGTATCTGCAGCTCACAATAAGTTGTCTGAGGACCATGCTCTCAAAAGATGGTTAATAATTCGTCAATTCCCAAAATATTCTATAAATTTAAGGCAATTGCAAATTTCCCTACTGTTTAACTGGTCAATCTTCGTTATAGTCCTTTCAAAGAGACATGCAAGTGAGCTATGGCCGGCGTTTATAACATTCCTTCTGAATATTCCTTTCTGAAAAGCCTTGCGGCGGGGCTTTTGCGTTTGGGGGAAAAAGACCCCCTTGGCCTGGCGAGAATGGAAGTTTATCTCCCCACGCGCCGGGCGTGTCTTGAAGTCAAACGTGCCTTTAGGGATCAGAACTTCGAAAAACCCCTCCTTCTACCGAAATTTTCCCCTTTAGGAGATTTAGATGAAGATCAAGAATGGCTCAGCTCGCCCCAGGATGAAATGACCTTAAAGCCAGTGATTCCGCCCTTCATGCGCCTTGGGCTTCTAAGCAACCTTATCCAAGAATACACCCAAAAAACTGAGCTGCCTTTCTCCCCTCTCCTCTCCCTTAAATTGGCCAAAAGCCTTATCAAATTGATGGATCAGGCCATCATCGAAGGCGTTTCATGGGAAAGTCTTGTTCACCTGGTGCCGGCCGAACTGGCCCAACATTGGCAGCTGACCCTTAATTTCCTTGAAATCATCACAACCCACTGGCCAAAAATCATTGCGGAGACAGACTTTCTTGAACCCTACACCCATCACCATGACATGGTTGAGGTTCTCTTAAAACGCTGGGAGCTTTCGCCCCCTGCTCATCCCATTCTTGCTGCCGGCTCTACGGGAACTATGCCCGCCACCGCAAAACTCCTCAAAGCTATCGCGGCTCTTCCGGAAGGGACCGTCATTCTGCCAGGGCTCGATTCGAGCCTTAAAAAAGAGGATCTCAAAGATATTGACCCTTGCCACCCCCAATACGCCCCGACGCGCTTTTTAGAGAGAATGGGTCTTACCCCATCTGATGTGCCCCTGTGGCCCGCTCTGCAGGAAAAAGATAAATCCTTATCGGAAAGGGGCTCCCTCTTTTCTCATGCGCTGAAACCTTCTTTTTCTTTTACAGAGCCCCCTTCTGAAAAAGCTCTCGTCGGCATTACTTCTCTTAGCTGTGCAACGCCTCAAGAGGAAGCCTTGGTCATTGCCCTTTTATTGCGCCAACATCTTGAAATTCCAGCTCAAAGGATTGCTTTTATCACCTCTGACCTTAAGCTTGCCGAGCGGGTCAGATGGGAGCTCAAGCGTTGGGATATTGAAATTGACAGCTCTTCAGGCGATGCCCTTGATCTCACCCCACCCGGGATCTTTCTAAAACTCTGCGCCGAGTTTGCCGCAACCCCGCACAATCACGTGGCCCTTTTATCCCTTCTCAAGCATCCTCTTTTTCATATGGAGCAACCTTCAGGAGCGATGCGTCCGGTTATACGGCAGTTTGAAAAAACTTGGCTACGGAAGGGAGGATTTAAAATTCCTCCCTGGCTTCAAGATCTTTATGAGATGAGTCAAAAGCTCCGCTCCCTGAAAAAAACATCTCTTTCAACTTTTGCAGAAGAACACCGAGCGCTCGCTGAAAAACTTACCACAGATCGGGAAAGGATTTGCCATCTCTGGAAGGGAGGACGGGGCGAAAGCGTGAAAGCTTTTTTTGAAAACATACAAAAAGCAGCAAAAGATTTTCCAAATCTTTCTCTTCAAGACTACTCCAAGCTCCTTAAGGAACTCTTTCAAGGGCAAAATTTACATTTCCGCCCGCAAAAACATCCCCGCCTTGCCATCCTGGGGCCGATAGAAGCGCGCCTCTTCCATGCAGACGTTATGGTTCTGGGAGGCCTTAATGAAGGAAGTTGGCCCCCTGACATTGACGTTGACCCCTGGCTCAATCGCCCCATGCGCAAGGAAATGGGTTTCCCTGCCCCGGAAAGGCGTATTGGCCTCTCCTCCCATGACTTCGGGCAAGCCTTTTCCAATGCTAAAGTTTACCTGACCCGAGCCTTAAAAATTGATGGAACGCCCACCCTTGCCTGCCGCTGGCTTGAGCGTCTTGAGGTCTACCTGAAGGGATGGAATCGCTCCCTTCCCCATGAACCCCATCTCCTGGAGTGGGCCCGCAGCCTAGACCTCCCCGAAAAAATAGCACCTCTTTCACCACCCCTCCCGACGCCCCCTGTGAACACACGCCCACGGCGTCTTTCGGTAACGCAAGTTGAAACCTGGATGCGCGACCCCTATGCTTTGTATGCCCGCCACATCTTGGGCCTCTCGCCTCTCGATCCCTTAAACCCACAAATTGAACCCTCCGACCGGGGAACATTAATTCATAACGCTCTCGATCAATTCTTTAAGCTATGCCCCGACCCTTTTCAGAAAGACGCATTGGAGATCTTACTTTTTATTGGAAAAAATCTTTTTGAAGCTTATGAGTGTGAGCCCTCAGTTCGTTTGTTCTGGTGGCCGCGTTTTCAAAATCTGGCTCAGTGGTTTATTCATAATGAAAGACAAACGCGCCAGCCCGGCACAGTAACCCATACAGAAATCAAAGGAAAACTTACCCTGACAACGGCAAAAGGGACCTTTGAATGTACGGCGAAGGCGGACCGCATTGATATCCTTCCCGATGGGACTCTTCGCCTTATTGATTATAAAACGGGGATGGCTCCCTCCGATCAGGATGTCCAGCTGGGCTTTTCGCCACAACTTCCCTTGGAAGGCACAATCGCTCTTCAAAAGGGATTTGAAGGTATTGCCTCAACCCAAATCGAAAGTCTTCAGTTTTGGATTCTAAAAGGAGATGCAAAAGGCGGAATAATAAAGACCCTTCCTGGCGATCCCCATGAACTTTCTTCAAAAGCCCTTGAAGGCCTTAAGAAAATGATACGATTATTTGAAAATGAGACAACGCCTTATCCCGCACGGCCTCTCCCTGAGAAGGGTCTGAAATATAATGATTATGCCCACCTGGCACGCCTTGAAGAATGGGGAAAAATGTAATGCCCCATCAACTCGCAACCTCTTCCCAACGCATCGCCGCTCATCCTCATCATAGCGCGTGGGTGGCAGCATCCGCAGGTTCAGGAAAAACAAAGGTTTTAACGGACCGTGTCCTGAATCTCCTTCTGGAAGGATGTGCTCCCGAGCGCATTTTATGCTTAACTTTTACTAAAGCAGCAGCTGCAGAAATGGCCAATCGGGTTCGGGCGCGCCTTGGAGAGTGGGCTATCTTGAATGAGAAAGACTTGGGTTCCTCTCTTGAAACACTCCAGGGCCACGCGCCAACACCTGAGAAACTAAAGAGAGCACGTCACCTTTTCAGCCTCATTCTGGATGCCCCCGGTGGTCTTAAAATCCAAACGATCCATAGTTTTTGCCAAGCTCTTTTGAAGCGTTTTCCCTTGGAAGCAGGGCTTTCGCCTTTTTTTGAAATTGCCGATACCACCGAGCAAACCAAGCTGAGGGATAAAGCTTCTCACGCTGTGATGGAGACAGCGCAGGATCTCATTTTGAAGTTCAGTGAGGGCACCCTAGAAGAGTTGACCCATTTTGTTTTAGAAAATAGATCTTCGTTTCATGGTCTCTCTCCCCAAAAAATTGAGGAAAAACTGGATGTTGCGAAGCTCACAAAGGATGATCTTTTCAAGACCCTTCTCAATGGCATTCCCCAGGAAGCGTTTAAAAAGGAGCTTGTTGGTTTTTCGAAAGGCAGCGCCACGGATCAAGAGCGGGGAGACATCCTTTCCCACTTTTTAAATCTCTCTAATGATGAAAAAATCCAAAATTATGAAACCTATGTAAGTGTTTTCTTAACACAGCAAGGTGAAGCCCGCACACGCCTTTTAACTCAAAACGTAGCCCTGAAATTTCCCCACCTTAAAGAGATGATGGAGGCGGAAGCGTTGCGGGTGGCGGCCTGGAAACAAAGGGAGAACGCCTTAGCCATTTCTAACCTATCCAAAGCTTTTCTAACCTATAGTACTGCCTTCCTCAAGGTCTATGAAAAGCTTAAGAAAGAGCTCTCCCTTCTAGACTATGATGATTTAATTCTTAAAACCGTAGAACTCCTCAAAAACCCTGGTTGCCATTGGGTTCTGTATAAGCTGGATGGAGGCCTCGATCATATTCTTGTGGATGAAGCTCAAGATACCAATCCCACCCAATGGCAAGTCATCCGCGCTTTAGCGGAAGAATTTTATGCGAACGCCGCCACCGAAATCTGTAACCGGACTCTCTTCGTTGTGGGCGATGGGAAGCAATCCATTTATAGTTTTCAGGGCGCTGATCCAGCTGTGTTCATGCAAATGCAGAATGATTTGAGGCGCTTTGCCTCGAACTCGGGAAAGAAATGGGAAGACATTGATTTGAATGTCTCCTTTCGTTCAACACCAGAAATTTTGTCCACCGTTGATGCGGTGTTTTCAACGATGCCTTTGTCTTCCGTTGCCCTCGAGCATCACGCCTTCCGGAAAGACGCCCCAGGCCATGTTGAACTTTGGCCGCTCCTTAAAAAAGAAGAGAAGGCCTCCCTCTCTTCCTGGCAACCTACCCTTGATTATCAGGGATTTTCCTCCCCCAAAAAAAAATTGGCTAATCAAATCGCTAAAACCATTCAAGGATGGCTTGTCGGTCAAGGCCCACTTATGCGTCCTACGGCTCCAGGCGATATTCTTATCCTTGTGCGGCGGCGAACTTCCTTTGTGGATAAGCTCATCAAAGCCCTTAAAGAACATGATATTCCTGTTGCCGGCGTTGATCGGTTATGGCTTTTGGAAGGGATTGGCATTCAAGACCTTTTAAAGATTGCCGAATTTTTACTCCTTCCCGAAGATGATTTAACCCTTGCCACAGTTTTAAAAGGGCCTCTTTTTAACTTTTCAGAAGAGGACATTTTTGTGCTCGCTCAAGGAAGGGAAAATAAATCCCTGTGGCAGCGTCTTCAAACCCAAAGGAATTTTAAGGATACCCGTGCTTTCTTAGAAAAGCTTTTGTCTCAGGTAGATTTTTTGACGCCATTTGCCCTTTTTAGCCAAATTCTGGGCCCTTTAGAGGGGCGTAAAAAATGGCACACCCGCCTTGGACCTGAGGTCTTAGATTCCTTGGATGAATTCCTGAATCTCTGCCTTCTTTTTCAAGAAAAAGAAACGCCATCTCTTCAAAATTTTTTGGCGTGGGTAGGCCAAGAAACCATCGAGCTTAAGCGTGATTTGGATCAAAGCAATCAGGTCCGGATCATGACCGTTCATGGCTCAAAAGGCCTTCAAGCGCCTATTGTTTTTCTTCCAGATACCACTCAAGCTCCTCTGGATATACCACCTTTTGCCTTTTTTGAAGATACTCTTTTGTGGTTACCTCCCACAGTTCAAGACATACCTCTTACAAAGGCCATCAAGCAGCGCCTCAAATTAAAACAACAGGAAGAATATAATCGCCTCCTCTATGTGGCCCTGACCCGAGCAGAGGATGCCCTTTACGTCTGCGGGTGGGAGGCAAACTCTCAGAATTCTTGGTACGATATGGTAAAGACAGGACTCAAAAAGGTGGGAGAGGAATTTGATTTTGGAGAGGAGAAGGGCTTACGCCTCTCTTCCCTTAAAAAAGGGGAAAGCAGCCTCTATAAGCCTTCCGTCATTCTCTCTTTCCCCTCTCCTCAATGGCTTAAAACGCCCCCTCTTCCTGAAGCTGCTCCTCTCTTTCTTACCCCCTCAAAACTTGAGGCAGAAGAAACTGAGTTTCATGGGTCCACCTTTGGTGAATTTGGCACACGGCGAGGCACTTTGATCCATAAACTTTTGGAATTTTTACCCTCCCTGCTTCCGGATCTAAGAGAAAGAGCCGCTAAACGCTTTTTAGAGAAGGAAGACATTCCTCAAGATCTAGCCCAAGAAATGATAGAAACGGCTCTGAAGATCCTAAACACCTATCCTGATTTTTATACCCCCTCTTCACTTGGGGAAGTTTCTTTTGAGGGGAAACTTGGTGAAACTTGGGTTTCTGGACAAATCGACCGTTTGGTCATTTTGGAAGAGCAAATCCTCATTATTGATTATAAGACCCACAGAGAAGTGCCTTCAAAACTCGAGGACATCCCGACTTCCATTTTGAAACAAATGGCCATTTATCGTGACATTATGGCCGCAATTTACCCTAAGTACACCCTTTCTTGTGGCATTTTGTGGACTTCCCTTCCTCGCTTTGACGTTCTCCCCCATGAAATTTTGAAAGGTTTTACCAGTGACCCTGACTTTCTCGCCAATTCACTTGACCTTAGGGACGGCTGCGCTTATTTTAAGGACTTTAAAGAATTGGAGACTCTTTCATGACGAAATCTACCTTAATGGCTGGCAAACGTGGCCTGATTATGGGCGTTGCTAATAATATGTCCCTTGGATGGGGGATTGCACGTACTCTTTCGGAACATGGAGCAGAGCTCGCTTTTACTTATCAAGGCGATGCCCTTAAAAAACGGGTGGAGCCTTTGGCCAGTTCCGTTGGATCTTCTCTTGTGATCCCTTGCGATGTCAGTGAAGAAGGCGGCATTGAAAATACCTTTGAGGTTCTTAAAAAGAGCTGGGATTTCCTCGATTTCGTTGTTCATGCCATTGGATTTTCTGATAAGGATGAATTAAAGGGAAAGTACGTCAACGTCTCACGTAAGAACTTCCTAAATTCCATGGATATTTCTTGTTATTCCTTTACGGAAGTTGCACGTCATGCCGCCCCTATGATGGTTGAAGGCGGAAGTCTTTTAACACTGACCTATTATGGGGCAGAAAAAGTCATGCCTCATTATAATGTTATGGGCCTTGTGAAGGCCGCCCTTGAGGCCAGCGTTCGCTATTTAGCTGTGGACTTAGGCAGCGGTAATATTCGTGTGAATGCGATTTCAGCAGGTCCTGTCAAAACCCTTGCTTCCTCAGGTATTGGTGATTTTCGTTATATTTTGAAGTGGAACCAATATAATTCTCCTTTAAAACGGAATACATCCCTTGAGGATGTGGGAGGCGCGGCGCTTTACTTATTAAGTGAGTTGGGGAGCGGAACAACAGGAGAAGTGCTCCATGTGGATTCAGGCTATCATGCTATAGGCATGAAGTCAATTGATGCCCCTGATATAGCTCTTGTCGTTGAAGGACATGATTAAGTTCTAAAGGAGATCTAAATGATCCGCAGTGTATTGAAATTTATTTTTTCAACATTTTTTTGGATTTGCTCTGTCATAGGGATCGTTTTTGTGAGTCTGATTTTCTTCCTCTATCTTGGGGGAATTGGGCCTTTTTCTCCTTCAACACAACCATTAAAAAAAGATTCCGTTCTCTCCATCATCCTCAATGGAACTTATGTTGAGCACACGGACTCAAAAGGAATTGGGTCTCTATTTTTGGGAAAAGAAGCCTCTCTTTATGAGCTCACCCAAGGAATCATCAAAGCTGCCTCCGATGATAAAATAAAAGGCCTTGTCGTTCGCATTGAATCCCCCAGCCTTGGAACAGCGCAATTGCAAGAACTTCGGGAAGCTCTCTCAACTTTTCGAGATTCAGGAAAGCCTAATTGGTGCTATACTGATAGCTTTGGAGATTCTTCCTCTGGAACAGGTCTTTATTATTTAGCCACCGCTTGCGAAGAGATCTGGCTCCAACCCCTTGGGACGGTTAATCTAACGGGAATTAATTTAGAAGTTCCTTTTGGAAAAAATGCCTTAGAAAAGCTCGATATAACTCCAGAAATAGCGCAGCGAAAGGAGTATAAATCCTTTGTGGAAATGTTCACACGAGATGATTTTTCTGAAGCAAGCCGCGAAGCTCAACAAGCCATCGCGGATTCTATTCTTTCCCAAATTGTAGAAAGCATCGCAAAGGACCGCAAACTTTCTCACGATCATGTTCGTTTTCTCATTGCGAATGGTCCTTATTTAACCCAAGAAGCCCTCAAAGAAAAACTTGTGGACAAGGTTGAATTTCGTCAGGCACTGATCGCAGTTATAAAAGAGCGCTTGGGACAACAAATCCCGTTTTTGAAAATGGCCTCGTACCTTCAAAACTTTCAACAATCTGTTCCAGGAGATAAGGTCGCCTTGATTTTTGGCTCAGGCACAATTCAAAGGGATGGTGGCCGCTCGCCTCTTGATGAGGTCGTTATTTCCTCCAACGCAACAGAGAAGGCTTTTCAACAGGCTGCCGATGATAAAGATGTAAAAGCGATTGTTTATCGTATTAACAGTCCTGGCGGATCGCCAGTGGCCTCTGAGACAATCTATAATATCATTCGCCACACGCAGCAGGTGGCAAAAAAACCTGTAATTATTTCGATGAGCGATGCTGCGGCATCAGGAGGTTATTGGGTTTCTTTAGCAGGATCGAAAATCATAGCCCAACCTGCAACGTTGACCGGCTCCATAGGGGTTTTTGGAGGCAAATTTATTGTTTCAGGTTTGCTTGAAAAGCTAGGGGTTCACATTGGAAACATTTCTACCAGCGATAATGCGACCATGTGGAGTTTTACACAATCTTTCAATCCAGCTCAATGGATGAAACTTAATGCTATAATGGATGATGTCTATCAAAACTTTACGAGCCGTGTCGCTCAAAACCGTCATATGACTCTTGAACAAGTAGAAAAAGTGGCTCGTGGACGTGTATGGACGGGAGAACAAGCCTTGGCATTGGGCCTTGTAGATCAGTTGGGAAGCCTTACAGCAGCCATTGCTTTAGCAAAGAAAGAAGCGGGCCTTCCCCCCACTGCTGGGATCGCTATTTATCCACCTTCTAAGACGTTGCTTGAAGAGCTCGCTTCTCTTATGGATGATTCGGAAGACGATTCTTCTCATCAAGTCGGAGTTTTGGGGATATTCTTTCAGCCTCTCAAGAAAGTCATGAGCGTTTGGACGCTCCTTACTTCCTCTCCAGAAATTTTAGAGGTGCCTTTGGCTGAGGTAAAGCTATAAGTCTTTGGCTACAAGATACTCCGCAGCTAAAGCCTTTGCTTGCTGATCATACCCTATTTTGATAAGGGCTTTTAATAAACTTGTCAGCCTTGCAGGCGGAACATCTTTTAAAGGAGTTTCGCCCAAAAGGGCGAGGGTTAAAAGAAGAACCTCCCCTTTGCGTTTATTCTTTGCTGCATCCTTTAAGAGTTCTAAATCTTTGTCAGCACGTTCCTCACGCCCTTCCAAAAGCTCTTGTATCAGTGCCAAATTTTGAGGCTCCAGCCGTTTTGGCAATTGAACGTCAGGATGCGTTGTCAGACCATACTCCAAGGCCAATTGAGCCGCTAAAAGTCGTGTTTCCTGGGGCATTTTTTCAGCATTCGCAATCAATACTAAAGCTGCTGGAGAAAAAACTTTAAGATTTTTTTCCGGAATTTCCTTCCGCAAGGCACACCAAAGGTTGAGAAGAAAGGGAGAGTTTCCCATGGCGTCCTCAAAAATGGGCGCGAGGGAAGGATCAAAGAGAGCGTTTAGAAGTGGTGGGACAGCTTTATCCGATTCATTTAAAAGTTCAAGGGCGATTTTTGCCCGCTCCTTCTCACCACTTAAATAAACGCAATAAACGTTTTGTGCCCTTATATTCAAGCTGGAAGACGTACGCATCAAGTTAGTCACCTTTTCGCAGGCTTTTTCTGGTTTCCCCGCCCAATAGAAAAGGTTAAGAAAACCATTTTCTTTATCTGGAAGTGTTGAGCTAACTAAGAAACTCTCAGCGCTTACCAGGTCCCCACTCTCCACAAGCAACTCAAAAAGCTTTTCTTGATAAGAATAATTTGTAATAAGCAGCTCAAATTTTTCTTTTAAAAGCTCATCCCTTAAGGCTCTTAAGGTAGGAGAGAGAGGGCGAAGCGGAATTTTTGGAAAGTATTGTTCTATAACGGTGGAGGAAGTTCCTTCCCAAAAACCATTGGTTTGAGACTCAATAGAAAAGTCATAAGAAGGAACCCCTCTCCCTTCCTTATTTGGAAGAAGTTGCACAGGAAGAGCCCAGACGAGTGAACTTGTAAAAACTGAGGAAGCTAGAAGAAATAAAAAAGATTTATTGAGGGAGTTTATCATTCGGAATTATTTTCTCGATACGTACAGAAGGAGCCGGAATGCCCCACATGGAGAGCACAACAATTCCTGTTAAAAGTAAAAGGCCCATAATGCCCCATAAAACGCGAACAACGGTCATTCATTTCTCCGTAAAGTCTTAAAGTCTAAAAGTATTAATCTGAATTTAATAGAATCTCAAGGTGTTTTACACGCGAAGTCGCGCCCCGAATGACAGAAACTTTGGACTTAGGGACTTTAAAAAAGACACTTAAGAGTTTTATCAAGGCGTCATTGGCTTTGCCACTTTCCGGAACGGCAGTCACTTTGACACGCAAGACCTTCTCACCCTTAACGTCTTCAGCCCAGCCCTCAACTTTATTCTGGGAGGCCTTCGGGGTAAGATGAACAATTATGCGCATGGAGAAAAAGGACAGGTTTGACGAAGGATAGCATCCACCTCCTCCATGGACACTTGAATGTCTAGATCCTGAAACGAGGTTACGCCATACTGGCTCAACCCACAAGGGATGATGTCATCATAAGCCTTAAGGTCAGGATTGACATTTAAAGCAAAACCATGAGAGGTCACCCACTTTTGAACTCGGATCCCCAGGGCAGCTATTTTAAAATCCTTTCCTGCCTTTTGAACCCAAATGCCAACACGCCCCTCTCGCCGCTCTCCTTGAACGCCAAAATGGTGAAGCGCGTCAATGATCCATCCTTCCACCTCATGAACATAGCGCCTTATATCCTCATGGCGGCTTTTTAAATCAATCATCA
This sequence comes from Alphaproteobacteria bacterium, assembly GCA_019748065.1. Classification (GTDB taxonomy): domain Bacteria; phylum Pseudomonadota; class Alphaproteobacteria; order UBA9655; family UBA9655; genus UBA9655. Next base: position 44,455 of record JAIEQB010000040.1, read on the forward strand.
GATAGACAACTCGCTGCCCAGGACCATGGTAAGTGACTTGGCCCCCACGACCTGAATTAAACACGGGAAGTTTTGCCGAAGAAAAAATATCCTCATCTTTTCCTCTACTTCCCAATGTATAAAGAGGAGGATGTTCTAAAAACCAAACACATGGGAGCGCTTTCCCTTTTTTTAAGCCCTGAACTCGATTTTCCATCCATTTCATAGCCTCAAGGTAAGGAATTAACTCCTCTTGAGATTTCCATTCGAAAATATTTGAATTCTTTGGGCTTGTTCTCATATTCATTTCCGTGTAAACACGCTTGCAGCAACTGGATAGATTTGTTATTCCAGGTGTACCACCCTCTCTTAAAAGGGGGAAGTCAAAACTGAATGCGGTCGTGGCGGAATTGGTAGACGCGCAGCGTTGAGGTCGCTGTGGGAGAGATCCCGTGGAAGTTCGAGTCTTCTCGACCGCACCATAGTGCTAATTATCTCTAAGTAGTATATACTTGAGTGTTCATAAGGGGAGAGCGTAACGTGGAAGAAACTCTTTATCAGCGAGCACTTGAATATCATCGCCAGAATCCTCCTGGAAAGCTAAAGATTGTGGCGACAAAGCCCTTGTCGACCCAGGATGACTTGGCCTTAGCTTATTCTCCTGGTGTTGCCGCTGTAAGTACAGCCATTGAGAAAATTCCACAAGAAGCCGCCTATTTAACGGGCAGAGCCAACCTTGTGGCTGTTATTAGCAATGGGACAGCCGTCCTTGGCCTTGGAAATATTGGCCCCTTGGCCGCAAAGCCTGTAATGGAAGGGAAAGCTGTTCTCTTTAAAAAATTTGCAGGCATTAATGTATTTGATATTGAAGTGAATGAGTCAAATCCTCAGAAATTAATAGAAATTATTGCAAGCCTTGAGCCTACTTTTGGCGGCATTAATCTCGAAGATATTAAAGCGCCAGAATGCTTCTATGTTGAACAAGAGTTAAAAAAGCGGCTTAAGATTCCTGTTTTTCATGATGATCAGCATGGAACGGCTATTATTGTTGGTGCAGCAGCCTTAAATGCCATCAAACTTGTCAAAAAGAAAATTGAAGAGGTGAAACTTGTCACCTCTGGCGCGGGTGCGGCGGCTATTGCCTGCTTAGATATTCTTGTAAGCTTAGGGCTTAAAAAAGAAAATATCATTGCCACAGACCAAGCGGGTGTTATTTATAAAGGCCGGGAGAATCTTGATCCGAACAAAGCCCGATACGCCACCGACAAAAAAGTACGCACTCTGGCTGAAGCTATTAAAGGCACAGATATCTTTTTAGGACTTTCTGCAGCAGGGGTTTTGAAAAAAGAAATGGTTGCCACAATGGCTGATCATCCAATCATTTTTGCCCTAGCGAACCCTATTCCTGAAATTCTGCCGGAAGAGGTAAAAAAAGTCCGTGTCGATGCCATTATAGCGACTGGACGATCCGACTATCCCAACCAAGTAAACAATGTTTTATGCTTTCCCTTTATTTTTAGAGGGGCCCTTGATGTAGGCGCAACCACAATTAATGAAGAAATGAAACTTGCGTGTGTGAAGGCCCTTGCCGACTTAACTCACCAAGACCCTTCCGATGTTGTAACAGCCATATACACTCACGAAGACGTGCAATTTGGCCAAAATTACATCATTCCTAAACCCTTTGACCCTCGCCTTATTACAGAGCTCCCCCCAGCTGTTGCGCATGCAGCTATGAAAACAGGTGTTGCCACACGACCTATTTCCGATCTAGGAGCTTATAAACAAAAACTTTCTGAATTTGTCTACCGCTCTAGTCTTGTCATGAAACCCATTTTCTCTCTTGCAAAGGCCAATCCTTTACGTCTTGCCTTTGCCGAAGGTGAAGATGAAAGAGTCTTGCAAGCTGCCCAACGTGTTGTTGAAGAAAACATCGCTTATCCCATCATTATTGGCCGGCGCGGTGTTGTGGCTGCTCGAATTAAACGGCTTAATTTACGTATGGAAATGGATCGGGATTTTGAACTGGTCGACCCTCAAAATGACAGCCGCTACATTCAATATTGGACCGAATATCATCGATTGATGGAGCGTAAAGGAGTTTCTCCTGATTTAGCCAAACTTGTTTTGCGAACAAATTCCTCTGTCATTGCAAACCTTATGGTCCGTTTTGGTGAAGCCGATACAGCTCTTTGTGGTCCTGCAGGACGTTATGGCCAGCATCTTTGCTCTATTCTTGATATTGTTGGTTTAAAACCAGGTTTAGAGGTGGCGGCTTCTATGGGAATCATGGTTTTAGATAAGGGATCCTTTTTCTTTTGCGATCCATATGTAAATATTGATCCAACGGCTTGTCAAATTGCCGAAATGTCAGTTATTGCTGCCGAGCAAGTGCGGCAATTTGGTATTGCTCCTAAGGTTGCCCTTCTCTCCCATTCTAATTTTGGAACCTATCAAGATGAATCTGCTCTTAAAATGCGTAAGGCTCTTTTAAAGATTCGGGAAATTGCACCTAAATTGGAAGTTGAAGGAGAGATGCATGCTGATGCAGCACTAAGTGAGATCATTCGCTCAAAAACCTTCCCAAGTTCAACCCTTTCCGGACAGGCCAATTTGCTCATTATGTCAAATCTAGATACAGCAAACACTGCCTTTAATATGATAAAAGTTTTAGCAGATGGACAACCCATAGGCCCAATTTTATTAGGACCGAATAAGCCAATTCACATATTAACACCCTCTGTCACCGTTCGAGGAATTTTCAATATGGCAGCTTTGGCCGTCGTTGACGCACAAAAAGAAAAGCGGGGGAAATAATAGATGGTTGAAAAAGATTCTCATTTGAATCGGGAAAGTGAAAACCATGAAACCCTTTATGGTGTTTCCCAGGAAACCATTCGTGAACTGGAAAAGACTTTAGAAGAGGGAAATAAAGATGCAGTTCAACATCTCATTGCCCCTCTTCATGCAGCCGACGTTGCTGTTGTTATCGAATATATTTCTCCTCAACTAAGGGATTCCCTTATTGAGATTTTAAGACCTCAGTTTGACCCTTATATTTTTACCCATCTTAATGAAATTGTTCGCGAAGAAGTTATTGAACAGCTGGGAACCCGCGATGTAGCAGAGGCCATAGGACGCCTTAAAAGTGATGATGCGGTTGCCCTGATTGAGGATTTAGAGGAAGACCAGCAAAGAAAAATATTAGAATACATTCCCCTAAGTGATCGAGTCATTTTGGAAGAGGTGTTGACCTATCCGGAAGACAGTGCTGCTCGTTTAATGCAGAGAGAAATTGTCTGTGTTCCCAATTTCTGGACCGTTGAAGAAGCCTTGAAGTATATGACAAAGGAAAGGAATTTACCGGAAAAATTTTACGATCTCTTTGTGGTGGATCCCAAGCATGTTCCTATTGGGGGAGTCCCCCTTAGTCTCTTGCTCCGTCAACCACCTTCTACAAAGATTATGGATATTATGTTGGTTGATATTAAAAAAATCCCAGCAACCATGGACCAGGAAGATGTGGCGCTTCTCTTTCAAAAATATGGACTTGTTTCAGCCCCTGTTGTTGATTCAGCAGGACGCATTATTGGAATGATTACTGTAGATGACGTCGTTGATGTTATCGAGGAAGAAGCTGAAAAGGACATCATGCATCTCTCGCGCGTTACGGAATCTGACTTTTATGAACCCCTTCTGAGTACCTCCTATTCGCGTATTCGCTGGCTTCTCATTACCTTAATCAATACGCTTTTAGCCGCCACAGTTATTTCTCAGTTCCAACCAACTATTCAAAAAATGGTCGCCCTTGCGGTTCTGATGCCTATAACCACAGCCATGGGTGGAAATGCAGGAATGCAAGTCGTGACAGTAACCGTCAGAGCCCTTGCTACCCGTGAACTCGGGATGGCTAATATGAGCCGCGCCATCCGGAAAGAAGTCCTTGTGGGTCTCATCAATGGCATCGTTTTTGGCGGTATCATGGGAACAATTGCGGCCTTTTGGTTCTCCGACCCTGCTTTGGGAATGGTTTTGGGAGGCGCTTTGGTCTTTAATATGATGTGGGCAGCTGTCTGGGGAGTTATTTTGCCAATCCTTATCGAAAAGATGGGAATGGATCCAGCTATTAGTGCTGGTCCCTTTTTAACAACAACAACAGATCTTCTGGGTTTTGCAATATTTTTAGGGCTGGCTTGGTTTTTTTTGATTTAAAAACAAGCAGTTAAGAGACATGAAGCCAACAAGATATGATTTTCATTAATTTTTAACTTTTTTTTTGTTATGATGTGCCGGAGAAGAAAGCATTCGCGTTATCTTCGTAAGAAAAAACAGGAGAAGGATTAATGAAAAACTTAATTTTAACAACAGTTTCAGCTTTTGCTCTTTCAGCTTTTGCTGCTCAAGCTGCACCAACAAATAATATGAACGACAAGAGTTCACAAACAGAATCTCAAGGCTCATCACTGGCTACTGATGGCGCTCAACCCATGATGGAAAAAGGTTCTTCTTCATCTACAGAAGCAACTGTTCCACCGCCAACCCCAAGTGCTCCTTCACAAATGAAGTCTATGAGACAACATCACCCAGCCCCTCATGCTAAGCACCACGGGCACCATGCGAAACATCATGGACATCATGTTAAACACCATGGAAAACATCATGCTAAGCACCATGCTGATATGGGTCACCCTCAGTATCCAAACCAAGCTGACATTGGTGGCGTTTTTGTAACCTTCCCTCCAATGGATTTGGGTGATTCTTGCAGGCCTGAGTTCTACGCTGGAAGAACAGAATGTCCTTATGTTTATCATGGAGGTTACTTCTGGTATCCACATATTAATGCAACTATGTTGAGGGGTTACACTCCATCACTTCTTCGTGGAATGTACTGGTACCCAAGCTATATGCATCCTTATGCAATATATACGCAAAAGGCACCTGTCGTTTACACAATGCCTTATGTATTAAATAAGCCACTTCCAAGCGACAGTGCGATGTATAAAGCACAGACCGCGCCAATGCGTAAAAAGTGGGAGTCTGCTCCTGAAATGCAGCCAGGACAACTAAAATAAAATACAAAAAAGAGGCTAGAAATTAAGGGGGGCTTGCCCCCCTTTTTTTTACGGTTAGTGTTTTTATTGTGAAAAACCGTTTCTTTTACTCTAGCAACCCATGAGAAATGATAAAATTCCAATAGGATTCAATTTTACGCATAAGCTTAAGGGTTTCAGTTAGGTTTTGGTCCACAATCCCATTATACTTAAGGTTTGTGGCTTGTTGGGTAAAAATCTTGTCTAGCTTATCATAAAGTTTTAAGCCCTTATCGGACAGGCGGATTTTACTAGATCTCTTATCGTGTTTGGCCTTTTCTTGAATAAAATAGCCGTTTTCCACAAGTTTTTTCAGGTTATAGGACACATTCGAGCCCAAATAATAACCCCGGTTCGAAAGTTCGCCCACGGTCATCTCATTTTTACCAACGTTATACAAGATAAAGCATTGTACATTATTGATATCAAAGATACGCAAACGATCGAGTTCTGTCTTCATCACATCTAAAAACAAAAAATGAAGACGCTCAATCAACGTTATAGATTCAAAATATAGAGCTTTCATGACACATCTCGTATGATTATCGTCCTACTTATAAATATAACAAAAAAAGCGTTAAATTTTATTTAATATAAATTAATATTTTTTATTAATTAACAACAAATAAGATCTATTTTTTGAAAATACAAAGAGGAAGACGCTTTTACAAGCCAAGAACTGCTTCTTTCTTTTGGAAAATAAATCTTGAATTCAAATTTAAATTAGTTTATGTAAGCTTTAAAGATATACTAAAAAGTTTTTTAATGTATAAGGGTTTATTTTTATATATTTTATAAGGAGTAATTAATATGAATTTTAGACAGCTTACTTTACTTTTGTGTATCGGAACAGGAATAGCTTATCCTTGTACGGCCCATGCAATGAATGAGGAAGACCTGCAGTCTATTACGCCTGCTGGTATAGTACTTAAGTTGAAAGACTTAGAAGAGTCCCAGACTGTCTTAATTCAATCTGTGGGCTCTCTTAGACAACAATTAGAGGAACAAACACAATATAATGTCCTACTTACTAAACAATTAGGTGACACCCACGATCAACTTGATAAGCTAACAGAATCGCTCAGAAGCCTCCTTACACCTAACCCAGCAGCGCCTTCTACCTCTTAAGGACTACAAAAATTTCTTGGCTTCGTCGAGGATTGGCTTAAATAAACTTAAGATCTTTAAAATGAGGATAAAGTTATACTTTATCCTCATTTTACGAAACCTTTATTGCTCTTTATAAAAAATATTATACTCTCCTCACACTGGAATAGATTTTCTTTTCAAAACAAGCTATAAACCAAAATCATGAGCAAACCATTATCACCCAAGCATGCCTTTAAAGGCCGCAGTTTAAGTCGTCTTGCGGCTGTACAAGCCCTTTTCCAGATCGAGCAATCAGAAGGGACAGCCTCAACAGTTATTCTTGAATTCCTTGACCGCCGTTTCAAGGATGGAGAAAGCGGACTTTTAAAGGCAGATCGCTCTTTTTTTGCTAAACTAACGGAAGGGGCCTGGAAACTTCATTCCAAAAGCGATGAAATTATAAGCAGCCACCTAAAGTCTGGCTGGAGTCTTGATCGCATTGAGCCCGTCACCCGCGCCATTTTTAGAGCTTCTTTCTATGAACTTCTTGAAAGTAAAACCCCCTCTCCCGTCGTCATTGATGAGTACCTGAACATCACCCACAATTTTTTTGATGCCTCTGAAGTAGCTTTTGTAAACGGCATCTTGAATAGCGTTGCAGAAAAAGTGCGCCAGTCGTAAACTTGATTAGAACTTAAAAATCCACTTCACCTCCTACAGAAGATTCATGTTATACTAACATATAAGCCAATTGCAAAACTTCAGTGTTTGTCATCCCCACGGAGGCGGGGATCCAGGGAAACGTTAGGCTGGGAGATTATTTTTAGGAATAAAAAAGTAAAAAGTTAACAAAGAGGTTGTTTTGCCAAGTATGAAAAAAATTTATTTTATTTCAAAGGTTTACTGGATCTCCGCCTCCGCGGGGATGACAATGTCGGAAGAATTCTGCAATTCTCCATGTTATAAGTTACAACAACATAAACACAAAATCAGGTAACAGGATTACTATGAATAAAGTTCAAATCTCCCCTTCCCTGCTCTCTGCAGATTTCGCACGGCTGGGAGAAGAAATTAAGGCTGTTGAACCTTATGCGGATATGATTCATTTGGATGTGATGGACGGCCATTTTGTGCCGAATATTACAATTGGTCCCCCTGTCATTGAAAAACTGCGTCCTTGGACCTCCCTTCCCTTTGATGTGCACTTGATGATTTCACCTGTTGATTCTTTTATTAATGCCTTTGCCAAAGCTGGCGCTAATATCCTAACCGTTCATCCTGAAGCCGTACCCGATATCTACCTCACCCTTCAAAACATTAAGGATGCAGGCTGTAAGGCCGGTGTTGCAGTAAATCCAGGTACATCACTTGACCTTATTAAACCTCTTATTCCTATTGTGGATCTTATCCTTGTCATGACCGTGAACCCGGGCTTTGGAGGCCAAAGTTTCATTGAAAGCCAACTAAGTAAAATCTTTGACGTCCGTCTTCTTATTGATGAATCTGGACGACAGATTCTACTCGAAGTAGATGGCGGCATTTCCCCCTCAACGGCCCCCCGCGTAATTGAAGCAGGCGCTGATATCCTCGTCGCAGGGAATGCTGTTTTTGGCCTGGGAGGCCCTTCCCTTTATGGAGAAAATATCAACGCCCTCCGAGGATAAGAACCCTTTAATCCTTATAGGAAGGATCAGTCCGCTCCAATTGTCTAAGGAGAGCTGTCCAATCACGTATCCCAAAATCTGGCTCAAAATCACGTAAATCTTGAGCTGCTTGTTCACATACTTTCTTATGGGGAACAAATACCTTTTGCCCTCCCGCAAGGGCCGTACATTGAACTTTACAAGCTTGCTCTAAAAAGTAAGCATAAAGAAAAGCTTCATGAAGGGTGATCCCGCAGGTAAGGGTTCCATGATTTTGGAGAATCATGGCTTTCTTCTGGCCCAAATCCTTTATCATGTTGGCTCCCTGCCGCTGTGTATTCAAAGCCAAGGAATCATAAGCATGATACGCCATTCGATTATAAAAATGGAGGGAGAACTGACTCAAAGGCAAAAGACCACAATTCATTGCAGATACCGCCACCCCAGCTGTCGTATGAAGATGAAAAATAGCATTTACATCAGGACGATTTTTATAAATGCTTCCATGAATCACATAACCTGTTCGGTTATAATCACTTTCGCTTCCTTCGATAACCTGGCCATCCAAAGAAACACGCAAAAGACTGGAGGCAGTTACTTCTTCAAACAAAAGGCCAAAGGGATAGATATAGTAAACCTCTTCTCCAGGATGTCGCACAGAAAGATGGGTATAGGTAAGATCATCCATTTTTAGCATCGCCAAAATGCGATAGGCCGCAGCAAGTTGAACCCTTAAAGGATCAGAAAGGTTTTTTTTCTGAGGGGAAAAAGGAGATACAGTTGATTTCATAAAACACTCCTCTGATAATTTATTTATGTGTTGTTATTTAAAGACCTATGAGTCTAGCTTTATAAAGCTATACCAGTTTCAAAAAACTTTCAACAGTTTTATCAAAATTTTAAATTTATGATAAATGTTTTTGACAAACTCAGCTCCAAAAAGCAGGTTTTGGCCGAATATCTAAGTGAACAAAGTTTGATTTAGGATAATACCCCACTCCGCCTGCCTTCAAAGAACGCGCTGCTTGGCACAACTCTTTTAAAGATGTATGTTCCAGACAAACGTCAACCGCCTTTCCTTGCATATGCAAACTATTCTTTGCAACACCTTTGCTTTTCTTACGAAGGACCGCATTGGTTTGCTTAGAGCGATAACCACAGATTACTTGATAGGGGTCTTTAACGCCAAGAGTTGACTGAAGTTTATGCATAAGATCAAATAATTTTGCATCTATAGGATGTTCTAAATTATTGCGCCGGTCTCTTAAAAGATAAGTCAGGCGTTTAAGAGCCTCTGCATCATACTGGCCTTCTCGCCAATACATCCCCTCAAAATCTTCACCCGTATGAATATTATAGAGAGAGAGTTTCCTTGAGGAAAACTGAGGGCGAACTGAGGATAAACTAGATGCAACAAAAGTAGGAGTCACTGCAACGGCAAGAAAGGAAGAGGCGGCCATCAAAAATTTACGCCTTGAAAGCCTTAAACCTGAGTCAACACTTAATGTTTCATTCTTGCTCATATCTTTGTCTTACAATTCTTAAGCACAAATAACAAGTAAAAACACATATATTATATTTTCTGCAGACCTGAGTTAAAAATTAAACATCAGTCAGAAAATTAATGTTGACTTAATTTTTAAAGAATAATAGAAGTCTAAATATTGATATATGCAATACAGGTAATTTTATGCTTCGAATTAAGAGTACTTTATTTCTTTTAATCACAATTTTCTGGACTTTTTATCCTTACACAGAGGCTTTTGGAGGAGGAAAGAGAGATGAAGATCGTGGAAGAAACTCTACCCCAATTCACCATAAGATAAAAAAGAAAGATGAGCTCCGTTCGAAAAGATATGAGAAAAGAAGACAAACCAAAACAAAATCACCTGAAAGCAAATGTTATTTAGACTGGAATAATCCTTATACATACATCTTTTGTGGCCTTTTAATTACGACGGGAGTCATAGCTACCTATACAGCTATTCAATCAGGAAAAGCAAAAACATCTCTAGAAACAGCTTCATTTGTTGATAGAGCGGCTCCTTCTTCTTATTTTTCCCTTCATGACCCTATTCCTCTAGAAAATCGAAGAACACTCTTTGTTGATCTAGAAATAGCCTATAGACAAGCAGAGGCATGCGAGCCAGACACTGTTGAAGTTTTAGAGACACTCCCAAGCTCTCATCCTGCTAAAGAATTTCTTAAGCAATGTGATGAGATTAATACTCATTATGAGAGCCCTGAAACTTTGCCAGTTCTTAGCATTCCTTTTGATAAAACAGCTCCTGCATCTCAATTTAAAGTCGTTCCACAGTTTAGTTACTCTACAAGCACTGATGAAATCCTTTTTACTGGAAATGTTATGAAGTGCGTAGCAATCGCCATCCACAATCCCGAACTTAAGATAGGAGGATTGGCTCATGTTGCTGGAGAAAATCTAGCTTACTTTGATAAGCACCTTCAAAGTGCGGAAAAATCTAAAACAGGAATTCATGAATTTATGGAAAGTGTAACTGGAACTGAAAGTCCAGCAGCACTGAAGGTAACGCTATTAAGTGGCTCGAAAGCTCATCTTGAATATTATGTTTCTTTAATGAAAAAATTTGGGTTTGTTAACTTTAATATTATTCAAAAAGATGAATGGGGACTTAAAAAAAACAATTTTTATAAAAAACATTTCAGCAAAGGAAGTTTAGCTTTAGATCCTAAAGATGGCAGCATTTATCGAATTGAAAATGATAAATCTGTTGGGGAATGGATGGGACCCCCTGCATCCTTTCCAGCACCTTTAAGACTTAAAAAGACGCTCTAAAATTGTCTCCTGTAATGACCTCTCGACGAGGATTAGGTTTTCTGATAATTTTAACTCATGAAATATGTAAGTTTGATCCTTTTTAGCTTTGCCCTTACCTCTTGCGCTTTATTAGAGACGCCTGAGCCTCTTCCCTTATATACCCTTCAAAGCGGCTCCTTTGAACAGTCAAATCTCCTCACTGACTCGATCGCTATTGATACGCCTTTATCTGAGGCCAGCTTGAATACGAATCGTATTGCACTCACACCTTCTCCGTATCAAAGAGAATACTTTGCCGACGCCAGTTGGCCCGATCGCCTTCCTAATATATTTCAGGAAGCTCTCCTTGAGGGACTCAGTCAAAGATGGGGAGGGATTTACGTCAATCGCCTAAGAGTCGGCCTTCAAACAAAGTATGTTCTTCATACAGAAATACAGGACTTTTCAGTCCACAATGTGGAAACAACTCAAGCCGAAGCTACCCTGAAGGTAAGGTTTAAGTTGGTCAATTTAAGAGAGCGCAAAGTGATTTCTTCACACGTGTTTGAAGAAAAAGTCCCTCTTTGCGCCGTCACCATGGAGGGAATCATAACTGCCTTTAATGAAGGCACCCATATTCTTATACAAGACGCTATCTCTTGGATGGAAAAGGATGTTTTTAAACAAAATCATTAATTTTTAAAATTTCTCTTGATGTCCTGCGTCTCCTTGAAAATGCTCCCTTACTAACACTTTAAGCGACAATAACTGTGTAACAGTCAACAATTCACTTGCTAAATAAAACAAGAGAAATGCTGAATATTTAGAAATATTTTTCGCACTGATTTTAGGTGCAGATTAAAAAAAGTTTTGGTATCATTCTCCTGTACTAGACGTTTCATTTGAGTCTTTTCCTCAAAAAAACACTCTCATGCGAGGGTGAAGGTTTTGGCATCTTAAATTTTACAATGTTTATTTGAGACTCTGAGCGAATTGCTGTGTAACAGAAAGCTGCCTGGACGGTTCAAATAAAAAATGATAGGTTTGTCCCTAAGTAACAGGGAAATACCTTCATGGAAATCAAAACGCTTCTTTATCAAATTTTAGAAACAACCGTAACGCTTATTAATCTTTTTGGTATTATGATTGTCTTTTGGGGGTTTGTTGTTGCGGCAATTGCCTTTATTCGCATGAAACTTCATCGTCATGCTGTAGGTTATTTTCTCAAAGAAGCGAATGAAATTCGTGCTGTGTTAGGGACTTATATCCTCTTCGGTCTTGAATTTATGATCGCCGGAGACATCATTCATACCTTTATTAAACCAAGTCAGGAAGATTTGATTGTTTTGGCAACCATCGTTGCCATCAGAACAGTCATTAGCTATTTCTTAGGGCGAGAAGTAGATCAAGCTCAACGAGATGAAAAAAAGAAAAACGTCTAAAACAGGAGACACAAAATGACGACTTACCTTTCCTCAGAAACTCACCAACAAGTAACTCTAGCCCTTAAAGGCTATCTTGCAGATGCGACTCTTGTTTATTTTAAGACCCATACTTTTCATTGGAATGTGGAGGGACATCACTTTTACAGCCTTCACCTCATGTTTGAGAAGTTTTATGAAACGATTTGGGAGTCCTTAGATGAAATTGCAGAGCGTATTCGAGCCCTGGGAGAAAAGACGCCCCCTAATCTTGAAGCCCTTCTTAAAATGGCCTCCCTTAAAGAATCCACCGCGAACTTAGATGGCCTTATGATGGTGACAATTTTGCACGAAGATTATCTAGCGTTAGCTAAAAAAGCCCATGAAGTAGGCGCTATTGCTGAAGGTTTCGGTGATCAGGTAACAACAGATATCATGACAGAAAAGTCAGCATTTTTAGAAAAAGCGGCTTGGATGCTTCAAGCATCTATGACGAAGTAATTTTTTGGGCCAAGGTGGCTTCAAGAAAAGCATCAATGTCTCCTTCGAGAACCCCATGGGCATTGCCTTTTTCCACATGGGTTCTTAAGTCCTTCACCATTTGATAAGGCTGAAGAACATAGGAGCGGATTTGATGGCCCCATCCAATTTCTGCCTTGTTAGCCTCGGAAGCTTGGGCAGCTTCTTCTCGTTTTTTAAGCTCATGTTCATAAAGCCGCGCTTTTAACATGCTCATGGCTTGAGCACGATTACGGTGTTGAGAACGATCATTTTGACACTGAACGACAATTCCTGTGGGAAGGTGAGTGACGCGAATAGCACTGTCAGTTTTATTAACATGCTGCCCCCCCGCTCCAGAAGCTCGATAAGTATCAACCCTTAGATCCTTATCTTCGATTTGAATATCAATGGCATCATCAACCTCAGGATAAGCCCAAACAGAAGCAAAACTAGTGTGACGCCGTGCATTCGCATCAAAGGGAGAAATGCGTACCAAACGATGAATCCCACTCTCTCCCTTGAGCCATCCATAGGGATGATCGGCGCCTTTTTGAGAACAAATTTTAAAAGTCGATGACTTAAGACCCGCTTCTTCTCCTGGACTTTCTTCAATCCACTCAATCTTGTAGCCCTTAGTTTCCGCCCAGCGAGTATACATGCGGGTCAGCATTAAGGCCCAATCTTGAGCTTCTGTACCACCGGCGCCGGCGTGAATTTCAATAAAGCAATTATTGGCATCCGCTTCTCCAGAGAGAAGAGTTTCGAGCCTCAAGCGTTGAATCAAGTGGTGGAGTTTTTCAATATCCTTTTCTCCAGCTTGAAGGATATCGGCCTCATTTTCAGCTTCTCCGAGCTCGATGAGCTCTTTAGCGTCCCGAAGCTCCTTTTCTATCTTCAAGATACGTTCAGAGGCGAGAGCCAGTTGATCACGCTCGCGCATGATTTTTTGAGCTCGTTCTGGATCATCCCAAAAGGTGGGATTTAAAACTTCCTTTTCCAGTTCTTGCAGGCGACTTTGAGCAGCATTCCAGTCAAAGATGCCTCCTCAGGAGTTCCAAACCCTCCTCAATTTCATGAAAAAGAGCTTCAATTTCTGTGCGCATTGATAATTATCCTTAGTTATATTATCGCTTTAGCATAGGACTCCTAAAGCCGACAAGGCTTTACTCAATTTTAATGAGGGGTTGGTCTAAATTTACCCTCTCTCCTTTTTTGATATAAACCATCTCAATAATGCCATCACAGGCTGATTGAAGAACATTCTCCATTTTCATAGCTTCAACGGCAGCAAGAGGTTGGCCTGTCTTAATAACATCTCCAGGTTTGACAAAAATATCGATGATCAGGCCAGGCATAGGGGCCTTGATAAGACGGAGAGTTTCAGAGGAGTGAGGAAGAGGCATATAGGGAATAAGATCAACAATCTGTGATGAAACAACCAAGATCTTAGCCGTATATCCATCCCATGACAGTTGTGTAAAAGGACTTTTCTTGTCAATTTGGAGCGTTATCTTTTCTCCATTAAATATTCCGTTAAAGAGAACTTTTCCTGGCTTCCAATCGGTTTTAATGTGTAATTTGTCAATAAGATAAGTGTCTTTCTCCACGGAAATCTTAACGGAATGGGGCTGCTGATTAATCAAAACAGTAAACTCAGCTTTGTTTAAATGATGTTGAATCAAAGACATAACGGCCGCAACACCAAGGGGAATTTGGGGATCAGAACTCATTTCTGGTGTAAAACCATTCTCATAGAGCTCATCAAGGGTCGCCGTATTAAAATCCGCTTTTTTAAAAAAGGAAGTATGAACCAGAGATGATATAAAAGAAATGTTTGTAGAAACGCCCCTGATATAAAATTCATTAAGAGCACTTAGAAGTTTTGAAGAGGCCCGCTCTCGATCCGATTGATGCACACAAAGCTTACCAATCATAGGATCATAATAGGGAGAGATTACATCCCCTTCACGAACACCACTATCCACACGCACTTCTTCACCATCTATAGAAGGTTCTCTATAGGAAAAGAGGTAACCTATTGAAGGAAGGAATCCTTTTGTCGAATCTTCGGCATAAATTCGAGCTTCAATCGCATGGCCCTTAAACTGAATATCTTTTTGTTGATAACGAAGAGGCTCCTTTGCTGCTATGCGTACCATTTCTTCTACAAGATCAAGACCCGTCACCATCTCAGTTGTGGGATGTTCTACTTGAAGGCGGGTATTCATCTCCAGAAAGTAAAAGGTCTTGTCAGGACTGACCACAAACTCAACCGTACCTGCAGAATAGTATTGCACTTCTTTGACAAGACGAAGAGCGGCCTCGGTCATTTCCTCGCGCAACATTGGGGTTATGAAGGGGCTCGGGGCTTCCTCAATGACTTTTTGATGACGCCTTTGAAGAGAACACTCCCTTTCACCCAGGTGTATAGCATTACCAAAAGTATCTGCTAAAATTTGAATTTCGATATGTCGCGCACTTTCAATATATTTTTCAAGAAAAATACGACTATCTCCAAAGCTTGATTCAGCTTCATTCATAGCGCTTTTAACCGCGCCTAAAAGGGCATCAGAATTTTTAACAATTCTCATCCCTTTTCCACCACCACCTGCAGCGGCTTTAACCATAAGGGGATAGCCAATCTCTACAGCGATCTTCTGAGCCTTTTGAGGGTCGGCGAGAGGCGTGTCCGTACCAGGAAGACAGGGAACGCTAGCGAGATGAGCTAGTTTTTTAGCTTCTAGCTTGTCGCCCATGGCAGCAATTGCTTTTGGAGGCGGCCCAATGAAAACAAGTCCCGCTTGCTGAACCGCCTCGGCAAAGGCAGAGTTTTCAGAAAGGAATCCATAACCAGGGTGAATGGCCTCCGCCCCCATTTCTTTGGCTATCTTTATGATAGCCACCCCCTTCAAATAACTTTCTTGAGCAGGAGCAGGTCCTAAAAAAAACGCTTCATCTGCCATTTGCACATGAAGCGCTCCCTCATCAGCTTCTGAATAAACGGCAAGAGCCTTTATTTCCATTCGTCGGAAAGTCCGAATAATCCGACAAGCAATCTCGCCCCGATTGGCAATGAGAACTTTTTTAAACACCTAAAATCACACTTTGATTATGCAAAACTATGATTTTGTTTTATCATCCACATTTTTCTGAAAAGAAGTCGTTTTCTTCTTCTTTTTTACGGTAGGTTTTAAAGTGGTTACTTCGATTTTAACTTCTGCCGCTTTTGACTTTTTTTCTTCTTTTGGCTTCTTTTCTTCCTTCATAAGGCGACGGACTTCTTGTTCTTCCCATTCAGTTGTTAAAAAAGGAACCATAACGTCAATTTGTGGCAGAAGACCTAAAGAAAAAGCGTGAACGCCGAGGCCAATTCCCCATCCAACGATGACCCAAATTGGCCAGAAGGTTCCACCACCAGAAATGGCCCAAATAAGAATAAGTCCGAGGTTTACAACCGTATAGATAAGAATATCTGTATAAAAACGACGTAATTTTTTGACATGTAATCGTGCTTGATGTTCATTCATAGTTTTTCTCCCTTATTCTTTATTATAGAGGTATATTATCATGTTTTTTCCATGGATTTTCAATTCTTTTATTTTTTAACATTTTTAAAGACCGGCAAATTCTCATCCGAGTTGTATGGGGTAGAATAATATCATCAATGTAGCCTCGACTAGCTGCCACAAAGGGATTTGTAAATTTCTCACCATATTCTTGTGTGTAGGCGTCAATTTTTTCCTTATTCTTGAGGTCTTTTTTAAAAAGAATTTCAACCGCCCCTCGAGGACCCATCACGGCAATTTCTGCAGAAGGCCACGCAAAATTGACATCTCCCCGTAAATGCTTTGAGCTCATCACATCATACGCCCCGCCATAGGCTTTGCGGGTTATCACCGTAACCTTTGGCACTGTTGCTTCTGCAAAGGCGAACAAAAGTTTAGAGCCATGTTTGATAATGCCGCCCTCTTCTTGCGTCGTTCCGGGAAGAAATCCAGGCACATCCACAAAGGTGACCAAGGGAATATTAAAGCAGTCACAAAACCTTACAAATCGGGCGGCTTTCCGGGAGGAATCGATGTCAAGACACCCGGCCAGGACGAGAGGCTGATTAGCAACAAACCCTACCGTCTCCCCCGCCATACGGGCAAAACCGATGATAATATTGGCGGCAAAGTCAGGCTGTAACTCATAAAAATCTCCTTCATCCACCACCTTTGTAAGAAGATCCTTCATATTATATCCCTTCGAAGAATTCATAGGGACAAGACGATCCAAAGAAAGATCCATACGATCGGGGTTGTCAGAGGTTTCCTTGAGAGGCGGAGCCTCCCGATTCGAGAGAGGCAAAAATTCAAAAAAGCGACGGACTTCGAGAAGGGCTTCAATATCATTTTCAAAGGCAAGATCGGCAACACCTGATTTTTGGGTATGGGCTAGGGCGCCTCCTAAATCCTCATGGCTAACGGTTTCATGAGTGACGGTTTTAACCACATCTGGCCCGGTGACATACATATAGGAGGAATGTTTCACCATAAAAATAAAATCGGTCATGGCGGGCGAATAAACAGCACCTCCCGCGCAGGGGCCCATAATGACTGAAATTTGAGGAATCACGCCGGAAGCGAGAACATTACGTTGAAAAATCGTGGCATATCCTGCCAGAGATTCAACGCCTTCTTGAATGCGTGCCCCCCCTGAATCATTGAGTCCGATGACAGGCGCCCCCACCTGGAGAGCCTTATCCATAATCTTGGCAATTTTTTCTGCATGGGTTTCGCTTAAGCTGCCCCCAAATACAGTAAAGTCTTGAGAAAAAACAAAAACCTGGCGTCCTTGAATAGTTCCATAGCCTGTCACAACACCATCTCCAGGAATCTTATTATTTTCCATATGGAAATCATGACAGCGATGTTCTACAAACATATCCCATTCTTCAAAAGAATTGGGATCAAGCAAAACCCCCAGGCGCTCTCGGGCTGTCAATTTTCCCTTTTTATGCTGAGCTTCAATGCGCTTTTCTCCTCCGCCAGCTAAGGCTTTTAGACGCATGATGTCGAGTCTTTTAAGAATATCTTTCATCTTGGCTCCCTTATCTTGTTATTCTACAAGAAAAGAATGGTGCCACCAATACTCAATAACAACCAGTGTTGTTAGCACATGATATGTGCGAACTAAATAGCACTTCAATTGTCCGATAAGCGAGTATCTCCAGAAGGAGGTAGTTATGAAAAAAGCGGAA